>CAILNN010000423.1 GCA_903835555.1 uncultured Verrucomicrobiota bacterium | reverse complement strand
TGAAGGAGAGGAGGGGAACCTGACCGATGCCATGGCCAAGTACCGGATGTGGGTGTTCGGGGAAGGGATGGTCGAGGGGGTTCAAGGACCAGATGGACCGACTATCCGACCGGGCATTGATCCTGAAAAGGTGCGGGAAGTATTGAAGCAGAAGGGCCAGTTGACTTGGGGCGATTATGTCCGCTGTCGGGTCCGCTACTTTACCGACGGAGCCGTTATTGGCAGTCGCGCTTGGGTCGACCACGTCTTCGAGCAGCACCGGCAGCGGTTTGGGCCGAAACGACAGGACGGGGCGAGGAAGTTCAGGTTCCTGGCTGGGGAAGCCGTGTTTGGGATGCGAGACCTGAGAATTAGCCCAATCGAATGCGGCGAAGGTACCTAAGACTTGGTCTGCCGCCGACACTGTAGTCGGGTTCAGTTAGCCCTGAAGTCTCAAGATACAATGTTCAAGGGGGCGCTACGCCAAGTTTCTTTGAAAGATCGCCGCTCTGACTGCTTATTTGCCATGAGAGAATGAATGAAGTCTCCGAAGACGAACGGTTCCTGCCTACGCGCCAAAGCCTTTTGTCCCGTTTGCGTAATCTGGGGGATCAGGCCGGATGGCAGGATTTTTTTGAAACCTACTGGCGGTTGATTTATGGCGTTGGAAGAAAATCGGGGCTTTCCGACGCGGAGGCGCAAGATTTGGTTCAGGAAACGATGCTGGTTGTCGTTCGTCACATGCCCGAGTTCCGTTATGATCCGGCAAAGGGTTCGTTCAAGGGATGGTTGCATTCGGTGATTCGCTCCCGCTTGGGGGAGCATTGGCGGAAAGCAAATGCGTCGGCTAGGATCAACGCCCCCGCTGGTGAGACAGACAGTCGTATAGGCACTGATTTCTTAAACAGCATTCCCGCCGAAGCAACCGGCGGTCTTGATGAAGTGTGGCAGGCGGAATGGGAACAAAATCTGCTCGAGAACGCGTTGCGAAAAGTGAAATCCGAGACAAGTCCCAAGCAATACCTCATCTTCAGCATGGCTGTGCTAAAGGAAGTGCCGCTGCGAATTATCGCGGAAAAGCTCGATGTGAATTACGCCCAGATTTACTTGGCTAAGCATCGAGTTGGGAAGGCGGTTAGAACGGAACTGCTCCGACTGAATCAACAAAACGATAAAGCTGGAATCTAATTGCTCCCGATGCCGCACACGGTAGCGTAGGGTTCTTCGTGGTCCTGGAAAACAAGGTTCCCAATATTCCTGATCATGAGCTCTTCCGTCCGATTGGTCGGGGTAGCTACGGTGAGGTGTGGTTGGCGCGCAATGTTCTTGGTGGTTGGCGGGCGGTCAAGGTCGTCCACCGTGCATCGTTTGACCGAGATAGACCCTATGAGCGTGAATTCCTTGGAATCCAACGGTATGAGCCCATCTCTCGTTCGCACCCGGGTTTAGTGCAGGTCCTCCACGCCGGTCGAAACGATCCTGAAGGGTATTTCTATTACGCGATGGAGCTTGCGGACCCCTTAGGAAGAGGGGGGGCCGGAATTGAGTCAATCGCATTCGATCCGACCACCTACCAACCATCGACGCTAAATGGGTTTCTCACCGAAGGACAGCGATTGCCCATCCAGGCTTGTCTAACCACCGGGCGGCAATTGGCGGGTGGTTTGGCGCATCTGCATCATTGCGGTCTAGTTCACCGGGATATCAAGCCATCGAATATCGTTTTCATCGGTGGCAAACCCAAATTGGCCGACCTCGGCTTGGTTAGCGGAATAAGCGAGTCGAGAAGTTATGTTGGTACCGAAGGGTTTGTCCCGCCTGAGGGGCCAGGAACCATATCTGCCGATCTTTTCGCCCTAGGCATGGTGCTTTACCAGGCTTCGACCGGCTTGGGCCATGATGATTTTCCAGACTTTCCGACAGCGTGGCTTCACGGCGAGTTTCCGCCAGGAGCAGCGGAGTTTCATGAGATCGTCTTGAGGGCTTGCGAAAGCGATCCCAAGCGCCGTTATCAAAGTGCTGTCGAGTTGGACCGCGATTTGGCGTTGCTGGAACAGGGGATTTCACTTCGGCACCTGCGGCGAATCGAACGGCGGATCACTCGGCTTCGTCGCGCTACGGTCGCCGGGGCGATGGTCGCTTCGATTGCCATCGGAGGCCTGGGTCTCGCAAGTTGGCGAGCCCGGGTCAATCGCGATTATTACCAACAATCGGATCGACTCCGCCTTCGGGCCGAAGCTGCCGAAAAGGCAACCCGCGATCAGTTTTATAGTCTATTGATTACTCGGGCGCTAGCGGAGATGCAGTCCGGACATCCCGGCCAACGTACAAAATCCCTAGCAGCCATTGCCGAAGCAGCGGCGATTCGCCCGGGTGATCCGGCATTGCGCGATTTGGCCATTACTGCCCTTGCATTGCCGGACGCCGAATCCGTGACGAATATTCCGGTTTCCACCGCGTCGGACGCCCCGCCGTGGGGATCGATCGCCATTGAAACCGATTGTCGTGATTTTGCCTTTGCCGATGGCCAAGGCTTCATTCATCTCCGAAGCATTCCATCGGGTGTTGAATGGGCATCCGTACCCGGTACGACCGTTGGGTATTTTAGCTCGGACGGACAACGGTTGCCTGTTCTCTCTACCAATGGGATTTGGGGTATCACGGATCTCAGGTCGGGACGAACCTTTGAAGTGCCCAAGTACGCGAGCAAGGGCCCCGCACCGGCTCTTTACGCGGACAGTCATTCGGCCTATCTCTGGGAGGGGTCGCGCCCGAGACTATACGACTACGAATCCGGGGTTCAGTCTGGCGAATTTCCCAGTTCCTTCCCCCCGGATCGGTACGACTACAGTTTGGATGGCAAGGTGATCATTGCCTCGGATGGCAAGAAACGCCAATTGGTCGCGATGGATGAAAAGGGTGCCGAGCTACGGGTCGTTAACTGGCCGCCGCAAGTAGACCTATGGGAGTTGAGTGCCAGCCCTGATGGCCGATGGTTTGCGGCCGCTTTTGCCGATTTCTCCGTTCACGTCTGGCGAACGGAGGGCGGCGGAGAGTGGGTGATCAACATCCACCGCGCCGAAGTTCCCGCATTCGGATGGGATATTCCCCACCAGCGATTGATTACCAGTTCATGGGATGGCACGACCCGATGGTGGAATCTCGCCTCTCGCCAAGCAGAACTTTTCGAGAACGCCTGGGGGAATCCGCTGGCGGTCAGTCTGGACGGCAATCGGGTGGTCCGTTTTGGACGTTTCGGAGGCGATACGCTGGGCTTTGTGGTTCAACGCATTGTCGGTGGCCAACTCTTGCGAGTGCTGGGTGAACCAATCCCCTCCGGTAATGCCGATCAGAGTAAAGGACCTTGGGATATTAGTTTCTCCGCCGACGGACGGTACTGCGCCACGGCATCTTTCGATGGGATCCGAATTTGGTCGACCGACGATTGGAAAGAAATGGCATTTGAGCCGGTCGGTCGGGCCTTTTCGGTAAAATGGTTTGGCGAAACCAATCAATTCACAATCTCTGGTTCTATAGGAATTCAGGTTTGGAGAATTGAACTGGAAGCCGACGGATTGGCACCCAGATTGGTATCCAGCTTATCCCAAAATACCGGAGTGCAACGGATTGCTGGATCCCGGGACCAGGACAGATTCGCCATTCTGCCCGGGGAGATTTGTGCATTCAATTACACCGACTCCCGCTCCGTTGCCCATCAGGCTGTCGACTTCCTTTGCCTTAGTCGAGATGGCCGGTATCTCGCAACGATGCGTCGAAACGGTGAAGAGGTCATCCTGATGGATGCGAAGTCGGGTCGGGTCCTAAAAAAGATTCCGGCCGCCCTTCCGGAGGGCGGCCAGTTTGGGCTGGATAGCTCAATCATTTACTTGTCCATCGCCGGTGAAATCCAAGCGATACATGTGCCGGACGCATCGCGGTTGTGGAGCCTTCCGAGACCGGAATCTTCGGGTGGCGGCGCGATTGGTATCTGCAGCGACGGCAAACTGATAGCGGCAACCCTCGGATTGCGAAGTATTGCACTCATCCGTTGTGCGGATGGACAAGTCCTCGCCACGCTATCGGCCCCGACGCCCGAGCCGGTCACTGCACTCGATTTCAGTCCTGATGGCCGCTTCCTAGCGGTCGCGACCACCAGTCACCTCTCTCAAATCTGGGACCTTCGCGAGGTTCGGAACGAATTGAAGAAGCTGAACTTGGATTGGGTAGAATAGCAGTCGGGTTGCCACGGCGGTAGGGGTTGCTCACGTGGGAGCAAATTCGAGCGCGGAAATTTTTCTCATTCCTTGAAAGAATCGCTTTGTTCGCTGCTTACCCCGCCTTGTATGCGAACTTTGTTTTCCCGATTCTGTGCCGTTCTTGGCCTTGCATTCAGTCTCTGCGCTGGTCCGGTGGGGACTGCGTTCACCTACGGTGGCCGCTTGCTGGATTCCGCGAATGCGAATGCCCCCGCGAACGGAGCTTATGAGTTTCAGTTTCAGTTGTTCAATTCGTTCATCAGCGGGACCGCCGTAGGGCAACCTTTCGCTACCCCGCCGACGGCGGTCACGAACGGAGTGTTTAGCGTTCAGGTGGATTTCGGTGCCGATGCCTTTGCACCCGATGAGGAGCGCTGGCTGGAAATCTCGGCCCGAAAGGCGGGGGCGGGACTTCCTTTTGAGACCTTCACTTCCCGCCAACGATTAACCCCGGTTCCCTATGCTCTTCACGCAATGTCGGTTCCCGGGGTCTCTGCGAGCCCAGACCTGCAGTTGGGTGGTCCGATCGGTTTGACCCTTGCCCAATACATTGGAACGACCGGCCAACAGCCACTGACCATCGGAGTCAACAGCCGTACTGCGCTCCGAATCGAGCCCGGCAACAGCCCCGATCTCGGAAATAACCCGCCAAACATCATCGGTGGTTGGCTTACCGGGGTCGGAGGTCAGACCGTCTATGGCAGTTTCATTGGTAACGGCTATTCCAACACTAATAGTTCACAAAATTCATTTATCGGTGCGGGAACTTCCCTGTTCATTGGCACCAATTCGCAATTTGGTTTCATTGGAGGAGGCTTCGATAATTTAATTGCCGACAACTCGAGCGGGTCGGTCATCGCTGGCGGAGAAAACCATCGGTTGCAGCAATCCGTCGGTTCCACCATCGGTGGCGGTATTGAGAACACGATCACCAATTCGGGAGGAGCTACCATCGCAGGAGGGGAGGGGAGCCGGATCGAATCCAGCGATTCGTCCGTGGTCGGTGGAGGCGGTCCGAACGAAATCCTCAATTCCCGAAATACCACGGTTTCCGGTGGAGCCTCAAACAGGGTTCACGATTCCGTCGATTCAACAATCGCTGGCGGTCTTTCCAATTCCATTCTCACCTCCTACGATGGTGTCATCGGGGGAGGCTACGCTAATGCCATCAACGTCACCGGTGGTGCATCGGTAATCGGCGGCGGATACTACAATGTCATCGGGAATGGTCATGATAATACCATTTACGCCACCATCCCCGGCGGTTACTACAACATTGCCACCGGTTCCGGTAGTTTTGCTGCGGGGGTTTTCGCCGCCGCAACCAACGTTGGCTCATTTGTCTGGAGTGATTTCGCCGGAAACATAAACGACTACTTTAGCTCCAATACCAACAACGAATTCGCGGTTCGAGCCCGGGGTGGTGTTCGTCTCGTCACCGATGGTGCCGGACTGACCGTGGATGGTATCCCTATCACCGGCATGGTTTCGGGGAGCGTCTCCGATGGCTCGATTAACGCCAATAAACTCTCTGCCCCCAATCCCGCTCCCGGCAAGATTCTAGCCGTGGGTTCCGATGGATACTCGCTCGTCTGGACTGATTCAGGCTCTGGCAGTCCGGGTGGAAGCACCGCTTGGTCCCTTTCGGGCAATGCCGGAACCGCAGTCGGGCAATTCATCGGTACTACCGATAATCAACCTCTCGAACTCCGCTCGGGAAATCAAACGATCCTGCGCTTGTATGGCGGCTCCAATCCCTCCGGACAAATAGGCGTCAACATTTTGGGCGGCTACCTGGGTAACAGCATCGCGCCCTCAATTATTGGGGCCACCATTAGCGGTGGTGGACTTCATGACACCGACGGCACCGAACATCCCAACAAGGTGATTGGAGACTACGGTACCGTCGCGGGTGGGTTTGATAATTTTGCCGGAAGTGCTGGTGCTACCATTGGCGGTGGTTCACGCAATTCCGCCACCGATAATTATGCTCTTGTCGCGGGTGGGCTCAATAACGAGGCCCAAGGGAATTCTTCTACGGTGAGCGGCGGATTCAAGAATATCGCGGGTTCGGCTACCGGTCTTTTCGCAACCGTCTCTGGCGGTGCCAACAACGTCGCCGACGGGCAATTCGCATCGGTTCCCGGCGGGAATCTCAATGTTGCCTCGGGTGCCGGTTCATTTGCGGCTGGTCATCGTGCACGCGCTCTCTTGGACGGGACTTTTGTTTGGGCCGACTCCACCGATACCAACTTTACCGCCTCAACATTTAATGAGTTCGCGGTGCGGGCGCACGGCGGAGCGAGGTTTGACACCGGCGGCAATGGATTGTCAATTGACGGGGCGACCATTCTCCCGGGTATCTTCGGTGGACTCAGCGTGGTGAACACAAGATCGGGGATTCCAGGAATCCACTCCGCATTGGCGGGCGAAGACGACGACCAGAATGGCTACGGGCTTCAAGGTACTTCAGACCACGGTTCAGGCGTAGCCGGATTCACAACCGATGGATATGGTGTTCGCGCGTATTCCCAAACAGGCGGCGGAGTCCTTTCCGTAGCGGATTCCGGAACCGCCCTGGTCCTTCGGACCATTTCTGGCAACCTCGTGCGAGGATTTAAGTTTACCGCTCCGACGGGTGATACCGAGGTTTTTAAGGTCGCCGCCGATGGAACTGTCACGGGTAAAGCCTTCAATACCACCAGCGACCACCACGCCAAGCACGATTTTGTTCCGGTGGATTCACAGGAAGTCTTGCGAAAGGTGTCTTCTATGCCCATCTCCAAGTGGCGGTTCAATGGCGATGGCGACGTTGCCCACGTCGGCCCAATGGCCCAGGACTTCTACGCGGCCTTTGGTCTGGGACAGGATGATAAGCATATCGCTACAGTCGACGAGGAAGGAGTCGCTCTGGCCGCTATTCAAGGCCTGAATCAAAAACTCGAGGAACGCGATGGCGAGATTAAGGACCTGAAGCGCGATCTCGCAGAAATGAAGGCCCTGCTGAAACAAGTCTTGAAACAGAGCGATTTCAAGGCCGACCGATAGGCCCCGCGCGAAGTCTCACAGACGACTCACGCAGCTTGGCTTCTGACTCTTTGGATCGACATTGAAAGGGCTTCCCAAATGAATTTCTTGAATCTTGGAAAAAATCATCCCCCCGAGCTCAATGGGCCTCGCCACGCATCGCGGCGATGGGCGATTATCGGGTTCCTCGCCCATTTAGGGACGTTGACGCTGGCAGCCGCTTCGCTCGTCCTGGAACAAGGTTCCGTTCAACCCGGGGGAACGGTTTTACGCGGCGGATTTCTCGGCCAAATTGTCGTGGGCGGGGTCGACATCGCCTCTGGATTTGATCCCGGCAAGTCGCTTCAATTGGAAGTCGGCACCCTACCTATTGATTCAAAGGCATTCTTTGGGCAGGCGATCACCATCACTGGTATCAAACCCGAAAGTGCCGCTCCCGGTGACACGGTAACTCTATCAGGTAGTGGCCTATTATTAGCTAGAATTGTCCTCGTTGGCGGCACACCCACGCGATTTACGATTATTGACGATCAAACGATTCTGTTCGTCATGCCCCCAACGCCCGTCGCCGGGCGCGTTCTGGTGGCTTCCCTCAATGGCAAGGTCATCAGTCAAGACTTGGTGAGCCCTATACTTCCGTTAAATGGACCGCAAGTCGCTTCAGTCAATCCCACCGTCGTGCATCCAGGAGACTCAATCTTCATAAAAGGAAGTTACCTGGGGACCACCACCAATCTGCTCTTCGGCACGAACCTAGTAGCCTTTAATATTCAGGATGACAGCACACTCCAAGCGAAGGCACCTAATTTATTGGGCTCTTTTCCCCTCGTGATTGAGGCGGTCTCGGTTACCACCGGCACCAAGCAGGTCATCACTGTCCAACCTGCGCCCGTGCCTCCAAAGATTACCAACGTATCGCCGACAAGCGCCCCCAGGGGTTCACTGGTGACGCTCGTGGGAATTGGTCTTTCCGCCGTTTCCACACTCAGTATCAACGGTTCGCCCGCCCAATTCAGTATTCAAGATGATTCCCATCTCCTTTTTACCATCCCCGACGATGCAACCACTGGAGCCGTTCGCATTGAAACGACCTCTGGCGGCGAGGCGGTGTCAAATGACCTGATAGTTTCGCTCCCAGTACCACGTCCATGGTTTGATGCCAGCACGGTGCTGCAAGGGCACCCAGGCGATTGGTTGATCGTTCGAGGGAGCGGATTTGATCGGGCCCGTCAGGTTTTGATCGGCGGAATTTCTGCCAATTTTAACCTGCATGACGCCGGAGAAATGGAAGTCCAAATCCCTGACCAGGGACAAAGTGGCCCTCTGATACTGTTGACGGACAATGACTCCATCACAAGCGAGCATTCGGTCTTGGTGCGGATACCCAATTCTCCGCCACCCCCTCCGCCGCTTCTCGATTTCATACCGGTGCCGACCGGAGATGATGCTCCGCTATTTGCATTCCATGCCGAGCCCAATGTCTCGTACGTCGTCGAGGCGATCAATGACCTAGGGCTTCAGGTTTGGGAGCAATCCCAGGGCGTTCAGCCTTCGCCACTCGCCCAGGATATCGTCCTGCCCAAACTAGGTATCGATGCTGAGGTGCGGCAACAGTTCTTCCGCGTAGCCGCCGATGCCATCCCATTTGATAATTGGGATTTCGAACAGGGGATCACCGGATGGACAACTTACGGGGATGCCTTCATAAACCAGCCAACATTTGGTGAATCCTATTACAAGGATGACGTCAATGCCCAACCGATTGTGGATGCAATCGGTGGCGACTATTGGAGCACGCCGGTCCACATCGGCCACCATGGCGTTTGGTGGATTGGATCGGGGCAATTCCGCACCAACGAGGCATCCCCGCCCTTACGGAACGCCAAAGCATTGTTTGATGCGCGCACGGGTAGACTGGAGTCGCCTCGCTTTGTCCTGGACATGCCGTTCCTGAGCTTCCTCATAGGCGGTGCGAGTACGAGTCCATTGCCGGATACCAGTGGCATTCGCCCGCGCGTTCAACTGCAAGTTCAGCCAAGAGATAAACACGAGTTGACCAATTGGATTCAAAATCCCTTTTTCCGAAACCTCAAGAACGGCTATTTTGTCGTATCCGAGACAGGATTGATTGACAACGACCAGGAACAACTGCGCCGTGTAGTCCTGGACGTCACCGGATTCACCAATCGCAATGCCCGAATCGCGATTGACGACGGTGATCCCAATGGACACATCAATGTGGACGATTTTCAGTTCTTGTTCGTCGACCCCACCCCCAACCTAATCCTGGCACGCTATTCCGGTGCCACTCCGATTTACCGCGACCTGGATGCCCCCGTCTGGGGCTTCGCCGATACCCATGCCCACCCCGCCTCACAAGTTGGGTTTGGCGGACAGTTAATCGCAGGTCTCTTGGATGACCGTCCGGAAATCGCCCTTCGCGAATGTGACTATGTTCATGGCTTTAATGGATCAAACATCAAAGTTGTCCACCATTCGGATACAGGTAGCGATTTCCTCGGTGACTTGCTCGATTTCGGGAGTGGCCTCACGACGCTAGGGGGCCTCCTCGGGACATCTACCATCATCATGGATACATTCACCGGCTCCACGGGTCAGCACCCGCTCAGCGGCTATCAGTATGGCTTTGATGGTTGGCCTTCCATTGCTGAACAAGGGGTTCACGCGCAAATGTATGTCGACTGGATTCGGCGGGCCTGGCAAGGAGGCCTTCGCCTCATGGTTGCCCATAGCGTTAACAACCGATTGCTTGGCGAATTGAATGGGAACAACGGATTGGCAACCGACGATCCCAGTGTGGCCGATCGCCAGATTGCCGCCATCAAGGCTATGGTCGGGCGTCACCCTGATTTCATGGAGGTGGCGCTGACACCCAAAGACGCTCGCCGGATCATTCACCAGGGACGTTTGGCCATTGTCCTTGGAATTGAGGGCGATCAGTTGGCTGGATTGCGAATCAACGAAGGAGACAACGTCCAGGCATTAACCAATTATTTGGACCATATCTATCTCGATCTCGGCGTTCGCCACGTTTTTCCCATCCACCTGGCCGACAATGTTTTCGGTGGGTGTGCGATCTATAACGCCTTTTGGGACAACAATAGCTGGTATTTGAACGGTACCGTTTTCGATGCCCGGAGTCCCGCGTCACTGGGTATACCGGACCCGATCTACTTCCGGTTGCCCTTACCCAATGACTTCTATGAAACCGGTTTCCAAGCAATCGCGACCATAATGCAGGGGCTCAATTTTCGCATTTCCCCGCCGATTATTGGCAATGGCCTTCCGGTCGCCAACGCCAGGTCCCTGACGGATATTGGCCAGACCCTTATCCTGGAGTTGATGAAGCGTCACATGATCATCGACACCGACCACTCCGGCTACTTGGCGCGAAACCGCATTCTCGATATCGTTTCCGCCCGAAATTATCCCGTCGTCTCTGGACATTGCGGATTCACCGAACTGTCATTGTCGCCCGCAGTAACGGATGACCTGGAAAAGGTGGCCGCCGAATCAGACAATACCCCGACCGTGGTGGGCCGATTAGCCATGTTAAATGCCATGGTGTCGCCCATCACGTTTTCCAAGGAAACCGATAGTTGGGGTACTTTGGTTCAGAACGATTGCCCGGGTTCCGCCAAGACTTGGGCCCAGCAATACTTGTACGCCATCGACAAGTTCGGTGGACACAACGTCGGGTTGGGAACCGACTATGGTTTGACGCACGGGATCAGTCCTCGATTCGGCTTTAACGCCAGCTTCGGGGCCAACGGTGACTATACTCGGGCGGGACTTGTTCAAGCCTTCCGTCAAACCAACGGCATCCGATATTTCGAATCGATCGGTGATTATCGTGCTTCACGATTTAACGGCTGGATGGGCGGTTCCATCGACTCGCATCCAGGAGCGGCGGACGGCTTTGATCTCCCGTTAGCCGGGCTGAGTGACCATTATCAGGGGGTGGCGCTGTATTTGTCTGGTGTTGATCCCGACACCATCCCATACCCTCGTCCAACGGACCGCCCCAAGTTCATCGCTCGCGGCATGCGAGCAAGCAATCAGGCGGATCTGGATTTCGCTCTGAGCCACGATTTACCCCTATTCCCCGATCGTTCAAAGGATGAGATCCGAGCTGGCTACTACGTAGTGCACGGCCTGACGCCCACCGCCAATGATAGCGACTACGTGTCCAGTTTGGTGCCCGACCTTCGGAAAGTGTACCAGGAATTCCTTAACATGGAGGGGACCAATCGTCCGATGCACCGGTGCCAAATGAACTGCATAGTAGAAGCCGATCCCAACAAACCGTGGGTCAAAGAGTGGGATTTCAATCTCGATGGTCTGGCCCACTACGGCCTGCTGCCGGATTTCATCCAGGACCTAAAAAACGTGGGAGTCGACGAGGAACACCTCAAACCCCTCTTCGGCTCAGCCGAAGACTACATTCGGATATGGGAACGCTGCGTCGCGAATTGAGATCCCGTCCTATGCATTCTTCGCCAGAGGGCCTAGCGCGTGCAAATCGGCTGCGGTGGCTGGTAAGCGCCTCGCTCGTGAAGGTATCCGAGCCATTATTCACTTGAGTGAAGGGCAGGAGGGGAACCTGACCGATGCCATGGCCAAGTACCGGATGTGGGTGTTCGGGGAAGGGATGGTCGAGGGGGTTCAAGGACCAGATGGACCGACTATCCGACCGGGCATTGATCCCGAAAAGGTGCGGGAAGTATTGAAGCAGAAGGGCCAGTTGACTTGGGGCGATTATGTCCGCTGTCGGGTGCGCTACTTTACCGACGGAGCCGTTATTGGCAGTCGGGCTTGGGTTGACCACGTCTTCGAGCAGCACCGGCAGCGGTTTGGGCCGAAACGACAGGACGGGGCGAGGAAGTTCAGGTTTCTGGCGGGTGAGCCGGTATTTGGATTGAGGGACCTTCAGTTGAATCCTCTCGAATCCCCCCGTTAAATTTCAATCGATGCGCGTGAAAAACACTCACTATCAGTAAATTGCCATCCAACCTATCTCAATCCCTCGTTCTTTAGAATCCAGGCCGCTGCTGCCGCCAAATCGTCAACGATCGGTGCGCCATTTAACTGGTCCGCTTCCTTTTGCTCCACTTCCCGGCCATACCCGGTCCGAACTAACAGGCTGGTCTTGCACCCAGCATTCCAACCGGCTTCCAAGTCAATTCGCTTATCTCCGACCATGTAACTCCGGCCCAAATCGATTCCATGATGCCGATGGGCATCCAACAACATTCCTGGAGCGGGCTTGCGTCGTTCGCTGGGTTGATGCGGAGCTTCCGGGGCATGGTAAATACCCGTGAAACTAACCCCATGAGGCGCAAGCAATTGCTTCATGTGCTCATGAAGGCGCTCCATGTCGTCTTCCGTATAATATCCCCGCCCAATGCCTGCTTGGTTGGTGACCACCACCAGTAAAAAACCGGCATCTTGAAGGCACCGGAGTGCCTCTGGAACTCCTGGGATGAAGTCAAATTCTTCCGGTTTGTGCAGGTAATGGCGTTCGACATTGATGGTGCCATCTCTGTCAATAAAAACGGCTTTCTTCATGAAGGCTGGGTAAAGCTGGCTAGCAATTCATCTGGAGAAACGGTGGCGGTTCCGACCTTTCCGACCACCACCCCGGCGGCATGGTTGGAGAAAATCGCGGCCTCCACTGGCGAGGCACCGGCGGCGATGGCCATGGTAAAGCTGGCGATGACCGTGTCACCGGCTCCGGAAACATCGAAAACTTCTTTGGCAACCGTTGGAATATGAACCGGAGTTTGGTTCCGCTGGCAGAGCAACATTCCTAATTCACCAATCGTAATAAGTAACAGGGCAGGGGCGTGGTCACGGAAAAGCACATCGGCTACCCGCATTAACTGAGAATCCTTGAGCGGATCATCGCTCCGGGTAGTGTCTTCCAATCCAGCCAGCTCAAACGCCTCCTTCCGATTGGGCGTGATCAACGAAAGTCCTTTGAGATCAAGTCGATGCACCGGCTTTGGGTCCAAACTCAACCACTTTGCTCCCGCCCGGCATCGCTCTTTGAGGCCATCCAAGAGTTCCTGTGTGATGACTCCTTTGCCATAGTCTCCAACACTCACGGCGTCCGCTTTATCAAGCAATGCATCCAGTTTCTTCAGGAGCAATTGGGTGGTCTTGGTATCTATCTTGCCTCGGGTTTCTCGATCCAGACGAGTCACCTGTTGTTGATGCGCCACAATCCTCGTTTTGGTTGAGGTGAATCGTCCTTCCACGGGAACCAACCCCGAGCAACCGACCCCGTCCTTTTCAAGCAATTGGGCGAGGTGCTCACCATTGGTGTCCGTGCCGACAACTCCGAATATATCGGCCATTCCACCAAGAGCCGTCAGGTTTCGGGCAACATTGGCTGCCCCACCTGGCATGAAATGTTCTCGCTCAAAGTCCACAACCGGCACCGGTGCTTCTGGAGAGATTCGTGACACACGCCCCCAAATAAACTGGTCCAGCATCAAGTCGCCCACGACCAGCACTCGCGAACGAGCGGCGGCCTGCAATAATTCTCGAACCCGCGTTGGAGACATCCTCAGCATGGGAAGTGAGACTAACGGATCAGCCGCTGTGGACGCAATTGATGAGAGCGACTTCCTCACGCCCTAGCGTCCAAACGGCAAATTCGGCATCGACGGCAATTTGCCGCCAAACTTGGCCATCATTTTCTGCATCTTGCCAAATTTTTTCATCATCTGCTGCATTTCATCGAAACGCTTGAGAACGGTATTGACCTCCGCCACCGTAACTCCACTTCCCTTGGCAATGCGCTGACGTCGGCGGGCGTTCAATATTTGCGGATTACGCCGCTCCTGCGGGGTCATGCCACAAATGATCCCTTCCATCCGGCGAAATTCTCTCTCGCTTTTCTGGAGGTCAACACCCTTGACCATTTCCGCTCCACCCGGCAGTAACCCAACCAAGTTCTCCATCGGCCCCAATTTCTTCATTTCCCGGAGCTGGGTCAGGAAATCTTCCAAGGTGAAGATGCCTTTGCGCATCTTCTCCTCCAATTCCAACGCCTTCTTTTCGTCAACCGCCTCTGCCGCCTTTTCCACCAAACTGACCACATCGCCCATGCCAAGAATACGCTGGGCCATTCGTTCGGGGTGAAACGGCTCGAAATCCTCGGGCTTTTCCCCCGTGCCCATGAACTTGATCGGTTTACCCACCACCGACTTGAACGAAAGCGCTGCTCCGCCTCGGGCATCGCCGTCCAATTTGGTCATGATCGCCCCAGTGACCCCCAGTGCCTTGTTAAAATGGGTCGCAACGTTTACAGCCTCCTGTCCGGTGGCTGCATCCAGTACGAGAAGGATTTCAGCTGGCTTGACCAAATCACGAAGCCGAACCAACTCTTGCACCAACGGTTCGTCGATTTGAAGTCGTCCGGCGGTATCAAAAATCAAGGTATCCCGTTGGGTCGACTCCGCCAAAGCCTGCGCTTCCCGGGCAATCACCAACACGTCCTTTTCGCCCTGTTTGACGAAAACAGGCACGTCAATGCGCTGTCCAAGTACCGCCAATTGGTCCATGGCCGCCGGACGGTATACGTCTGCGGCTACCAAAAGCGGGCGACGCCCCTGCTTCACAAGATAACGCGCCAGTTTTGCGGACGACGTAGTCTTACCGGAACCGTGAAGTCCGCACATCAAGATACAGCCGGGGCTGGCCCCGCGCTCAAGCCCAGCATTTTCCGATCCCAGCAGCCGGACCAGCTCATCGTGGATGATCTTGATCATCTGTTGCCCAGGATGGACCGACTGGATGACTTGTTGACCGAGCGCCTGAGTCTTGACTTGCTCGATGAAATCGCGGGCGACCTGAAACTGGACGTCCGCATCCAACAGGGCCATCCGGACATCCCGCAGGGCGTCACCCACGTTGGTCTCGGAGATTTTCCCGAGTCCACGCAAGTTGCGGAAGACGCCCTGAAGTTTGTCGGTTAGCGAATCGAACATGGCGCGACGATAAAGCGTTCGAGGGGGCGGGCAAAGGCTGGAGTTTTATCTGGACAGGCGAATTCGCTAGCCGAAGCCTGCTGGAGCATGGCGAGGATACCATCAAAGGAGGTGCCCGTAGGAAGACCCATCCGCCATACCCTCCAAAGCTTCAAAAACAAGTCGAATGAAGGCCCAAGCAGCCACGATTCGCGGAATCACTCCTTGACGCAGAAGGCTGTCTCTATCGTTAATCGGCTGCTAGAAACCGAGAGCAAATGGCGAATAGACTAACCGTTGGGATGGTTCAGGCCGAAGCGGCCAATTTTTCTAGAGAAGAATCGCAACACAAAGAGGCGTCGCTTTTCGGGGTGACTGATGGAAAAGCAGTTGGCACCTATCTCGAACACAAGTTTCAGGATACGCTCGCAAGGAAATATGGATACGAGCGTGGAAATTCTGCATCTGGAATTGATTTTCCCAGTCTCGGCCTTGATATAAAAGTGACCAGCTTGAAGCAGCCACAATCCTCCTGCCCTTTCAGGAGCGCACGCCAGAAGGTTTATGGTTTGGGCTATTCCTTGATCGTTTTTGTATACGAAAAAACCGACTATCCACGACTGAAAGCCGCTACCCTGAAGATCGTGCATACCATTTTTGTCGATAAAGACCGAACCGCTGATTATCAGACGACAGTTGGACTTCGTAAACTAGTTAAAAATGGTGCCAATAAAGATGATATACTAGCCTTTTTTGAAGAGAGAAGGTTGCCAATCGACGAAATAGAAGGTGAGGTTCTTGCTGAAGAAATTCTGCTTCGCCCTCCAGATATTGGCTATCTAACCATATCAAACGCCCTCCAGTGGCGACTTCAATACGGCCGTGCAATTGAACAAGCTGGCCAGGCGCAGGGAGTGACCAGACTATCATGAGCCGCGCCACGAAAATCGAGTTTGGTGATTTTCAGACCCCACTGGAACTATCTCGGCAGGTATGTAGTTTTGTTCGCCAAGCCGTCAACCATGTGGATGCCATTTTGGAGCCGACCTGCGGTATGGGGAGTTTTTTGGTAAGCGCTTCATCGATTTTCCCCGAAGCCAAATTGCTCGGGTGGGAAATTAATCCTCTATACGTCGATGCTGCGCAAACTGCTCTTGAAGGGCTTGGTATTGGTCGACGGGCCTATATTCAAGAAAGCAATTTCTTTGAATGCCGATGGGAACAGGAACTTGAAAAAATAAGTGGAAACCTATTGATCATAGGCAACCTGCCATGGGTAACCAATGCCGGTGTATCCATCGTTGGAGGGGACAATGTTCCTGATAAGAAAAATAATCAGGGACTTTCAGGAATCGCCGCGATCACGGGAAAGTCCAATTTCGATATTTCCGAATGGATGCTGAACCGTTTGATTCAGGCCCTTCAAGGGAGGACTGCTAGCATTGCCATGCTCTGCAAAACTGGAACCGTACGAAAAGTCCTAAAAAACAATTGGCTGGGGGCTAATACACTTTCGCAATCGCGTTTGCATCGGATTGACGCCAAGAAGCACTTCGGCGCGGCGGTCGACGCCTGCCTGTTTACCGCAACGGTCGGTCGTTCAGGCCCCATGGAGGCTGAAGTTTTTGATGATATAGACTCGCCGAAACCAATCGAGATTTTGGGAGTAGTCGGGCGGGAACTGGTGTCGGATATTCGCTCCTACCGTCAACTAAGTCACTTGGAAGGCAAATGCGCCTATCAATGGAGGTCCGGGATAAAGCACGACTGCGCGGATATTATGGAGCTTAAGGCGGCTCCTAACGAATCTTTTGTTAATAAGCTTGGGGAGACTGTGAGACTCGAATCAAACCTTGTCTATCCGATGCTAAAATGCTCCGACTTGGCCAACGGTCGATTGGTGCCGGATCGTTGGATGTTGGTTCCCCAAACCCGAGTTGGAGAGCCAACATCGATTCTCGCGACCACCTCTCCTCTCACTTGGAACTACCTGCATTCCCACCGGTCCCATTTCGAGTCTCGCAAAAGCAGCATCTATCAAAAGCAGGTTGCTTTTGCTGTTTTTGGTGTAGGCGATTACTCCTTCGCACCTTGGAAAGTCGCCGTTTCCGGGCTTCATCATTCCGCGAAGTTTTGTGTTGTGGGTCCAGTGAATGAACGTCCGGTTGTCTTTGACGACACCTGCTACTTTATCTCTTTCCAGACATCACAGGAAGCACGTACGGTCGCTTCGATCCTTAATTCCGAACCCTGCCAGCAATTTCTTTCATCCATCTTGTTTACCGACTCAAAACGACCGGTAACGGTTGAGTTGCTTCAACGCTTGAATCTGGAAGCGATGGCCAAGGAACTGGGCTTTGAAGCTGAATGGAACGGATTACACCAGCCGGTTCGTGGACTTCCTGCCTCCACCGTTTCTCTCCAGCGCGATCTATTCCTTGATTCATTTCATTTGCCGTAAGCGTCCTTGACGCCCGGACCTCAGGACGGTTTTGTTTCTACATGCCCCTGTTGTTGGATAGGAAAACGGCTCCGAAGTACGATGTCATTGTTGTCGGCTCGGGTGCGGCGGGCGGTCAGACCGCCTACGTGCTGGCCCAGGCTGGCGTCAAAGTGTTGATGCTCGAAGCCGGACGCAATTATGAACCGGTCAAGGAAACCCCGATGTTCCAGACCACCGCCGAAGCTCCATTGCGAGGCTCGACAACCCCGGACAAGCATTTCGGGTTTCACGACGCCACTGTCAAAGGCGGTTGGTTTGTTCCCGGAGAACCATACACCACCCGTCGAAAGGGCGAGCCAACCGACAAATTTTTCCCCGCCGCCGATTACAAAGCGTTCGGGTCCAAGCAGGAGTGGATTTGGTGGCGTCCCCGGATGCTCGGCGGGCGAACCAATCACTGGGGACGAATCTCCCTTCGCATGGGGCCATATGATTTTAAGCCCCGCAGCCGCGACGGACTCGGACTGGATTGGCCGTTCGATTACAAGGACCTGGCACCCTACTATGACAAGGTCGAGTCGCTGGTCGGCGTCTATGGCGAAAATGAAGCCGTCGAGCGCGAAAATACCCCAAACTCCTCCCCGGGCGTCCTTCTTCCTCCTCCCAAGCCACGCGCCTATGAGTTGCTCATCCAGAAGACCTGCAAAAACTTGGGAATTCCCGTGATCCCGGCTCACATGGCCATCAAATCGCGCCATGCCAATTACGAAAAGGTCGCGGAAATTTGCCATCCCAACGACGAAAAAGCCCGCGCCATCCTCAAGGAAGATGCCCGCAAACGGCAGCCCTGTTTTTGGGCAACTCCCTGTGGGCGAGGCTGTTCCATTCGGGCCAATTACCAGTCCACCACCGTCCACATTCCACCCGCACTCGCCACCGGAAATCTCGACATCATCACCGATGCCATGGTGCGCGAAGTTTCCGTCGACGAAAATGGAAAGGCCACCGGCGTCTATTACGTCGACAAGGTTTCGCGCCGGGATATGCATGTGAAGGCCCGTGTGGTCGTTCTTGCCGCAAGCGGCTGCGAGTCCGCCCGTATTCTGCTGAATTCCAAGTCCCCGCGATTTGCCAATGGACTTTCAAATTCATCGGGGAAGGTGGGTCGCTACCTGATGGATACCGTCGGTGCCGACTTGGGCGGACAGATTCCGGCGCTCGAAGGGCTGCCATCGTGGAATGATGAAGGTGCGGGTAATAGCATGCAGGTTTACACCCCGTGGTGGCTCTATCCACAGCAGATGGCGGGAAAGCTTGGCTTTGCCCGCGGATACCATATCGAAATCGGTGGCGGACGCCCGATGCCGGGCATGGGGACCTTTGGCTCTCTGGAAAAGCTGACCGAGGGTGCCTATGGCAAGCAGCTGAAGCAGGAAGCCCGTCGGTACTACGGTTCCTTCATTCACCTGGCTGGTCGTGGCGAGATGATCCCCAACGACGATAGTCGTTGTGAGGTTGATCCCGATGTCAAAGACGAGTACGGGATTCCCGTATTACGTTTTCACTTCAAATGGAGCGAGCATGAGATCAGGCAAGCTGCTCACATGCACGCCACCTTCAAGGACATCATCGAAGCCATGGGTGGAAAAGTAACCGGAACTCCCAAGACGGATGGACGGGACGCCATCTACCCAGGAGGGGCAATCATCCACGAAGTCGGTACCACCTGCATGGGAGCCGACCCAAAACAATCGGTGCTCAACGGCTATTGTCAGTCCTGGGACGTCCCCAACCTCTTCGTTACCGACGGTGGGCCATTCGTCAGTAACGCTGACAAGAACCCGACGCTCTCGATTATGGCGGTAGCCTGGCGGGCCTCCGAATACCTCCTCGAAAAATTGCGCAAGGGTGATATTTAGCCCCCCCTATTTTATGGACTTTTCATTGGAACCAACGGACGAACGCGGCCTATCCCGTCGCGATGCACTTCAACGGATGCTGGCTGCTGGCTTGGCCGTGACCTTGCCACTGCCAGCCCTCGCGGAACCTGCCATGACCCCTGCTGCGCCTGTGACCGGACGCCCCTACGGAATGGACCCGGTCCTCAACAAGACCTACAAGCCAGGAGATCTGTGGCCCCTGACCCTAAGCGCCGATCAACGTCAAGTGACTGCGGCTTTGGCCGATGTTGTTATCCCAGCGGATGAACAGTCGCCCGCTGCCAGTGCCGTCGGCGTTCCTGAATTCATCGACGAATGGGTCAGTGCTCCCTACCCGGAACAACAGGCCGACCGCACCAAGGTGATTCAGTTGCTCGTCTATGTGGAAAGCCAGGCTGAAGACCGTTATGGCAAGTCGTTTGCTGCTTTGTCCATCGAACAACAAGACTCGATTGTAAGTCCGATTGCCTTTAGTCCCAAAGCGATTGAAAAAAACCGCGTCATGGCCACTCATTTCAGCGTTTTTCGCAATCTGGTGCTGGGCGGATTCTACAGCACTCCCCAAGGCATGGCCGATGTCGGTTACATCGGCAATAAACCCATGCCCCGCTGGGAAGGCCCACCCCACGAAGTCTTGGTAAAGCTCGGCTTGGCTTAGCTCTATGGATTTGCTTGGGGAAATCGACGCCTCGGTGTAAACTAGGGTTTTACTTCCGGCCTCAAGCCGACTAACAACCCTAGCGGAGATTTACCTACCATGAAAAAGATCGAGGCCATCATCAAGCCATTCAAGCTCGAGGACGTGAAAAGCGCCCTGGCGGAGATAGGTGTCGAGGGGATGACGATTTCCGAGGTCAAAGGATTCGGACGCCAGCGCGGCCATACCGAAGTCTATCGCGGTGCGGAATATACGGTTGATTTCCTCCCGAAGATCAAATTGGAGGTCGTCCTTGCCGATGGACGGGTCGAAAGTGCCGTTGCCGCCATTCTGCATGCCGCCAAGACCGGCAAGATAGGCGACGGAAAGATATTTGTTTCAACCTTGGAAGAAGTGGTCCGAATCCGCACCGAAGAGCGAGGTGCCGACGCAGTTTGAGATGGGGCTTGACCACGGCGCACCGTTATGTCGCTGGTAATGGATCGAAACCAGTTCGACATCAAATCGTCACAAAGCCTTGAAAACAAAGGGTCAAGCGGTTGTGAATAACTTGGGAAGAACTGCCAATAGATTCCTCTCGTTTGCCTTTGGTCCATCCCCTAAAAGCTAACCCGTGAGTAGCTCTTCTGTTCTTGTTCGCACGTTTGATTCCTCCTTGGGATTCTGTGTTAATGTGATGCATAAGTCATTGGTTGACAGTGTTCTAGGTTCCACGGTCAACCCTTTTCGCAGGTGGGAGGCCGGTTTCGTTTTCCGACAGGAACGGTGCGCATTTTTTTCTGGTAATTGCTTATCGTCGCGAGCCTCACGTTGGTCGATTTAGGTGGTGAATAATTCCGCGCACTGTCGATTTCTTTTGTAACGCTGGACCATGTTTTCTACCGCCGAATCTCTTTGGGAAGCATCCCTCAACTCGTTGAGAGCCATGCTTAAACCCGAAATTTTTGACCTCTGGTTTGCTCCACTGTGTCCCCGTTCCCTCGTGGGTGATCTTCTGGTCATGGAGGTCGGCGACGAGTTCACCCAGATGTGGATTTGCGATAATTACCTGGACCTATTGCGCTCGGTGGTCAGCAGGGCAGCAATCCAGCCGATCCAAATCCAGTTTGTAGTTGTTCCTCGGGCCTCTTCTCAGGAAGTCACTTCGGCCCCGACGCCACCAGCCACTGCCGCTGGCTCCGTTCAAGAGGAATTGGCATCCGATTCACCATCTAATTGCCGTCCCGGCGAGACGATGCTGAGTCCCAACTACACCTTCTCCACCTTTGTCGTTGGGAATAATAATGAGTTCGCCCACAGCGCTTCGCGAGCCGTTGCCCACAATCCCGGCAAGGCATTCAATCCCCTGTTTTTGTTTGGAGGTGTTGGACTCGGGAAAACCCACCTTCTCCATGCCATCGGGCATGAGATCAATGCTGCAAAGAAGTCCGGTGGGCGAGTAGCCTATATGACCTGCGAGCGCTTCACCAACGAGTTCATTGCCGCCCTTCAGGAAAACCAGCTAACCAAATTCCGGAATAAATACCGGCGTGTCGAGACCTTGCTGGTCGACGATATCCAGTTTCTCGCCGGTAAAGAGCGTATCCAGGAGGAGTTCTTCCATACGTTCAATACCCTTCACGAATCCCGGAAACAGATCGTCATGACTTGCGACCGTCCGGCCAGTGAGATACCCGGACTCGAACAGCGGCTGATCTCGCGTTTCGAATGGGGTCAAACGGCTGACCTACGCCCCCCCGATGTTGAAACCCGACTGGCCATCCTGCAAAAAAAGGAAAAATCACTCGGCTCCTCCCTGCCGCCCGCAGTTCTCAACTTCCTGGCGGAACGTATCCGCACCAATATCCGCCGCCTCGAAGGTGCCTATATTCGTGTCTCAGCCTATTCGCAGTTGACCGGTAAACTATTGACTCTCGACGTCGTCGAAAACCTTCTTCGTGAAATCCTTCAGGAAGAGGGCAAGCAGGCCATTACGATTGAGTCGATCCAAAAAAAAGTAGCTGACCACTACGACATCCGCCTGGCCGACATGACCAGCAAGCGGCGGCCAGAAAATATTGCTTTTCCGCGTCAGATCGCCATGTACCTCGCCCGGCACTTGACCCCGGCGAGTCTCAGTTCAATTGGGGAATCGTTTGGCGGACGCGACCACGGCACCGTTCTCCACGCCTGCCGGACCGTGAAAGATCGGATGGAAGTCGACTCCAGTGTCCGGCAAACCGTCGAGTTCCTCGAAAAGACCCTCTATCGGTAAAGGGATGTCCGCCAGGTCTTGGACTGCGCCAGCCCTCTGGCGCTTTGGAAATGGCCCTGAAATCGACAGGGGCGAAATACTGCCTCCCCGAGCGTGTTTGAAGTCAAAACAAGCAAGGTCAGGTGGCTCGATCACAGAAAACACCGAGCCTGATTTCGAACAGCGAGATCGATATCTTCCGATAAATCGTCGATCAGTTCAGTCGCCTCCCGATTTCCGCTGGCCTTCAAACGTCCCAGAACAACGATCGTGTTATCAAGATTGATCCTTCTCGAAATACAGGACCGCCGTGAGAATACCATTACAGGTTCCGCGATATCAACGAGCTGCGGGCCACAGAGGCTTGTAAGGGCCTCGAAAGTAAGAAGTTCAACAAAAATTGGCACCTTCTCCTGTTGAATCGTCCACTGCAATAGGGAGAGGGCCTTGGGGAATTGGGATTCCTTCTCCAACGATACCACCACTGCGGCCGCAATTGATCCGACCCAATCTTCCCCGTCCAAGGCACCCTGTATCACCGCTTTTTCCTGCTCATTCCAGATGACATTGCTACTGCGTTTCAATTGAAACACAGCCTTCGTTCGCAATGAATCGAATGCCAACGGCGAATTCATTTTACTTCCGGTTATCACCGGTCAAACAAACCCGGTAGGCTAGCAAACAGGCGTACCCGAGACTGGCACTACCCCAATTTCGCCATGGCGTTGTCCAATGCCGCAATGAGTTGATTCATTGTCGCCTCGGTTTCGTCGCCCATGTTGGAAATACGGAAAGTCGTTCCTTTGATTTTTCCGTAGCCCCCATCAATCAGGAAGCCTTGGTCCTTGACCAGCTTTTGGAGCTTGGCCGCATCCACCACGCGTCCGCCCGGCTTGGCTCCATTATTGAAACAACAGAGCGTGATCGACTCAAAGCCCGGCTCGGGAAATAAAGTGAAGCCGTGCTTGGCACCCCAGGTCCGAAGTTGCTGGTTGGTGACCAGGTGCCGGGCATACCGAGCTTCCAACCCTTCGGCAAAAAACTCCCCGACCTTCGAAGCCAGAGCATAGACATGCGAGATGCTGGGAGTACTGGGAGTCATGCTATCCCGGGCATTCTTTTCAAACTCGACAAAGTCAAAGTAGTAGCCGCGGTCAGTTGCCTTGGCTGCCTTGGCCAACGCCGCCGCAGAACAGGTAAACACCGTCAACCCAGGGGGCAATGCAAACGCCTTTTGGGTTCCCGCGAGCAATACATCGATGCCCAGACTGTCAAAATCAATTGGCAGAGCGGTCATCGAGCTGACGGCATCCACGATAAACGTCACGTCCGGGAATTCGTGCTTCAGCGCGGCGATCTCCAGCAACGGATTCATCACGCCGCAGCTCGTTTCATTATGAATCAACGTCAAAGCATCGAATGCACCCGTCGATAGCCTAGCCCGAATCGCCTCCGCCCGAATTGGCGATCCCCAAGGGACCTGAAGCGCTTCCGCGTCTTTGCCACACTTCTTGGCAACATCGAACCATTTGTCCGAAAAAGCGCCGCACATGCAATTTAGCACCTTGCGCCCCACCAAGTTCCGAAGAGCCCCTTCCATCACTCCCCAAGCCGACGATGTGCTCAGATAGACCAATTGCTTGGTCCCCAATAAGGTTTGAAGTTGCGGCTGAAGCCCCGCGTAGAGGTCCTTGAAGCCCTGTCCGCGATGCCCGATCATCGGTCGACAAAAGGCTTCAAACGTGGTGGGACTGACCTCAACCGGTCCAGGGATGTGCAACTTGACGTGCGCCATAATTTAGGCCCTCAACTTTCCACACTCAATCGATGGATGCAATGCCCAACAGCCTCGGCATGCAATCGACCCTATCACTCCGGTCCACCTTCGGTGTCATTTACTTCCGAAACCTATACGATCGGTTTCGACTGTATTGAATCGCAACTCAAACTTGTAAACCGGATTTCCGATGGCGGAGGCGCAGAGGATGGTGGTTACATAATCCCAAACATAGCAACCCAATCCACTCGGCTTGAATGTGATACCCGGACGGTTTACCCTTACAGAAGGGAGGCTATCCCAGCTGTCCCAGCCGTCGATGGTCTGAAAGGCACTATTCTTTCCGACCACCGACATTTTACCCCTACCACTGCTAACGCCAGTCCCGGCTGCCCGTCGAGATGATCGCTTACCTTCGGTACGCGTCCGCCCATGGCACCCATCAGGACAAGAAATTCGCGTTGGAATGTCTTCCGGATTGTAAAGGCTGCTAGCGCTCAGAAAGTATTGTCGCCGGTAGCGAGCAACCAGCCGCCAAATCGGGTACCGTTGGGCTGAAGCATCGCCGAGGTCATTGTGCCACCAGCGAGCTCTAGGACACCTATGCCCCACGGACTGGTGACAAGAATTCCGGGATTCGTGCCTCCGCCAACCAAGCGTCCTGTTCCGACAAAATGGTTGTCCGCAGTATTGAGCAACCAACCGCCAAACCGGGTGCCATTCGGTTGGAGCATGAGAGCGGTCATCGTTCCTCCCGAAAGTTTTAGAATGCCAACTCCCCATGGGCTACTGACGAAGATTTCGGCAGCGCCGTCGCCGTTATAGTCGGCGGCAAACGTTAAGCGGTTATCATGGGTATTTAGCAGCCAGCCGCCAAACCGGGTACCATTCGGTTGGAGCATAAGGGCGGTCATCGTCCCTCCCGCAAGCTTGAGGATGCCGATTCCCCACGGGCTGGAGACCAGTATTTCCTTCCTTCCGTCGCCATCAAAATCAGCAACCGGGCCGAATACATTATCGGCGGTATTTAGCAGCCAGCCGCCAAACCGCGTACCGTTTGGTTGGAGCATGATCGCGGTCAACGCGCCATTGATAAACTTCAATATGCCAATGCCCCACGCGCTCGTGATCAGAACCTCGTCGGCACCATCGCCATCAAAGTCAGCTGCTGGCCCAATTTGATTCCCGGTCGTGCCCAGAAGCCAGCCGCCAAAGCGTGTGCCGTTGGACGCCACCTGCATCGCGGTCACCCCACCATTTACGAGCTTGAGAACAGCGAGCCCCGTCGCACTCGTAGCGAAAAATTCCACAGTGCCATCGTGGTCAATGTCACCGAAGGGACCGAACTGGTTGGCGGCCGTGTTCAAAGTCCACGCACCAATTGCAGTCCCGTTTGCCGTCATGCCAGTCGACGTCAGTGAGGAACCCGATCGCTCCAGGAACCCAATACCCCATGGACTGCTGACGAAAATCTCAGCCTTTCCGTCCCCGTTGAAGTCTGCCAGCGGGCCGAAACGATTGTCACCCGTGTTGAGTAGCCAGCCGCCGAAACGGGTGCCATTTGGGTCCAACAAGACGCACGACATTGTCGCGCTTTGCTCTCGCAAAACGCCGATGCCCCACGGGCTCGTGACGACGATCTCATCCATGCCGTCTCCCTCCAGATTGCCAAGCCGCTGCGGTAGGCGGCGATAGGGGCCAAGGGGATAAGGATTATCTGGGTTGGAGCCGGGAATTGTCGTCGTACCCGGATAAAAAGTGGTGAGCAAGTCCCGGAAGGCCGGAAATGGATTGGCCGGATCGCCGGTCAGGTTCTTGTAAACCCCGGAAAGCTGGGGTGCAGCGGCGGCGATAATGTCTTTGATTCCGAATCCAAGCTGCGTGTGCAAGTAGTAGATAAATAGGATGGAGCACCCCGTTTTGGCGTCAATGCCATGGTCTCCAACATCCACGTTGTTGACAAAATCCGCACGGGCCGAATTCATCCAGCTATTGGCAAGCGCGAAGCCTGGCTCCGTCACCCCTAAACCGTTTGCAATCAAAAACTGTCCCGCGAGAAATCTTGAAAGACCCTCTCCGGCGCTACCTTCGTTTCCAGCTCCGAACCACCCCTTGTTTTGAGCCATCATGAACATCTCAACCACCTCGGAAACAAGAAGGTAGCGGACAAGGGTGAGTGAAGAGCCGTTCCCAGGGGTCAGTGTGATGGGCGGCCCCCATCCCGCGCTGGCGTAAGGACCCGGCGCGATCTGAACGGTAATCGGAATGCCAACCGTAAGCGCAATGTTACCGAACCAATCTGACATCAGTGCGAAGTCGGCCTCACAAGCAGCAATGAGACCGTTCGCCCGGTCCACACCGTCGGCGGCAGATAGCGAGTCGTCATACTGAATCTGGTAGTGAGCTGTGCGTCCACCATTTGTCAAATGCGCGGTGCTGTAGGCCATGGTTGGATTAAGTTGAAACCAAGTTTGCTAAATTGCAAGGAAAAACTGCACTCCCTTTCCCGAAATCCCGATAGTGCCAATACGCGTTCAAGGGTGGCTCTGACGCCGGTCACTTGATTTCATCGATTTATTCCTTTGATCCTCAAGTGATCCAGGCAGATTGGTTCAATGGGTATAACTTCTTGTTCTCGTTACGGTTGGCGGTTGGTCGTCACTTCTCTCATCCGGCTTTTCGGGTGCGCACTGATCCTTCATCAATCCAGTGCCGATATCCTGTCACTCCAAGGGCCGGGATTGAATCCTGCCGATTTTCGAGTGACTACCTTTGCCAGCGGCTTGAGTTTCCCACTTGGCATGGTGCAGTTGGACGACGGATCATTACTGGTTGCCGTCACCGAAGGCACCAGTTTCTGGACCGGCAAATTGGGCCAACTCATCCGTTTGACCGATACCAATCAAGATGGTGTGGCCGATGGCCCCGGTGCGGTGGTCTATACCGGACTGCCCAGCGGAGTGACCTCACTGAGAAAGTTTGGGTCTCTCGTGTTTGTAACCGGGCAGGGTGCAGGACACCCCATCTGGGTGCTTCGGACCGGTACCACGCCCGCATCACCGCTTTCATTCGTGGGCACCTTGAACCTCAATTACCCGTCGGGCAGTTGGGAGCACCCTCACTCGGGACTGGTCGTTCGGGCAACCCCGGGGCAATCGGGCAGTCTCGACCTCTTGTTCCAGCTTGGGTCTGACCAGAATTTTGCCCACACCACCCGAGTCGCATCCTTGAGCAATTTTCAAATTCCAGGTGCCAGCGGTGTCCTTCAAGGGGAATCGCTCTATCGACTGACACTCACCGACCATGGCACCAACGTCGTGGCCTCGCATTTGACCCGCCTGGCCAAAGGACTCCGAAATGCCGCCGGCTTCATTTTCCATCCGGTCACCGGGGATTTGTACTTCAACGACAACGGGATCGACGGTCTGGTCGATCCGAATGAACCCTTGAGCGCCGATGAACTGAACGTCATTTCCGCAGCTGAAATCGGCAACGGCTCTCTTCCAGATTTTGGGTTCCCTGACAATTATACCGAGTATCGCACCGGTCGCATTGTCGGCGGTAGTGGAATTCAGCCGCTGTTCACATTTGAACCACAGCCAGACCCGTTGACCGGTTCAGAAAGCGAGGGTCCCAATGAAATCGCTTTTGCGCCACCAGGGTTTCCTCCTGCCTTGAACAACGGCATCTTTCTCGGATTCCACGGCAAATGGGCGTTGGCCGGTATACCCAATGAGGAAAATCCCCTCGTCTTCGCCGATCTCAACACCACCAACTATTTCCAATTTGTCGGTAACGATCTGCCATTTGTCGGCCATTTCGATGGGTTGATGTCCACCGATGACTCCCTCTTTCTCGCCGACCTGACTGGAACAGGGAATACCGACAACAGCACCCGCGCCGGAGTGATTTACCAAATCAAATCACTGGTCGCGCATCAACTGAGCTTTTCTATCGAGCACTCAGCAATCCGCTTGAATTGGACCCGCGGTGGCACCCTTCAACAGTCCCTAAGCCCAACCGGCCCCTGGTCATCCATCGTTTCGGGGACGAACCGCATCACCACCCCAATAGCACCCACCGCGACACCCTCCTTCTTTCGCGTCCAGTTCTAATCGGATGGGGACCAGCAAAGCGGTCGATAACTTAACCCATTTCGGAAGTATGGAATTAGGGCGTGTTGACAATCTATTGACGTCAGAGCCTCGGCTTTTGATTACCCAATAGGCCTCTTCGAGCGTCTATTGAATCACGTGAAGCAGGTACAATCCTGTTTCGCAGTAATCCTATGAATCTGTACGCATCTACCTTGGAAGGAATCCGTCAAGCTCGCGCAGCCAAGCAGCAACGTATCCACCGCGAAATGGCCAATGCTGCCTTTCATCGGGACGAGAACGAATCTCGCCGCCTTCGCCATCACAATTCCGGTGAAAAGCTCGATATCTCCACCTTCTCAAATCGGGTCGGGCCATTTTCCGCCTGACACCCAAAGGATAAGCTCCGCAGCGGTTCTGCGTTGCGGAACTATCGTTTCAATTCCGAATTTTGTTCTACCTTTCCGCTCCGTTCGGTCATTTCGAGACCACAGCCGAGTAAATCGTCCCCTTTAAACCCTGCTCCAGATTCCAGTTAAACGGCATAGTCTGTTCCATCGTCACCACCACCAAGTCATCCTTGGGAGACGCCCAATAGTGCGTGCTGGCCGCTCCGCCCCATCCCCATTCGCCCACCGGCGAGGCCGGGTCCCATTTGTCCGAGTGTTCCACCCGAACATTGAATCCCAAACCAAATCCAAGCCCGTGACGCAGCTCCTCGCCAAAACGGATCGGAAGGATTTCAAGCGGAAGATCGTTGTGAGTCATCTTGGCCACGGATGCCGGTTTGAGAATGCGGACCCCATCCAATTCGCCACCGTTCGCGATCAGACACAAAAAGCGAAGGTAATCCCGCGTGGTGGAAACCAAGCCGCCGCCGCCCGATAAAAACTTCGG
>CAILNN010000422.1 GCA_903835555.1 uncultured Verrucomicrobiota bacterium | reverse complement strand
TTAAGAGCCAGCGGAAACAAACCCCGCACCATCTGCCCATTAAAGACCTGCCGGAATCCGACCGCTTCGCTCAACTGAAGACCGCTCGCAAGCACTTCGTGGACACCATCAAGCTCATGGCTTACCGGGCTGAAACCGCCCTGGTACTCCTAGCCAGAGAGAAATTAGCTCGCCTCGATGACGGTCGTGCCTTGGTTCGCCATGTCCTATCCAGTGCCGCTGACATCCTCCCAGACCCAGTAGCAAAGACCCTCACCGTCCGCCTTCATCGTCTCGCTTCTGCCGCCCACGATGCCGCACTCCTCCACCTATGCGAGGAACTTACCGCTACAGAAACCATTTTTCCAGGCACCAACCTTCGACTCGTTTTTCACCCAGTCGGGGCCACCCTACTTCCACGAGGTCAGGAGGCCTGAGCCTTCTGTGCGGCCTGCAAACCTTCGGACCGACGGCCCCCGTGGCAGTGGTGCGAAGAATTCGTCCAGGTCGATGAATCCTCCCCGATGCCGGGTCGCTGGCGGTCGGACTCCTCGCCTTGGGTCCGGGCGGTCATGGAGGACTTTTCCAACAACGCCATCCGGGACATTGCCGTTCAGTGCGCAGCGCAGTCATCCAAGACTCAAACCGTCATTTGCTGCGCCTGTTGGGCCATCAGCGAAGACCCCGGCCCGGGATTGTGGGTCACGTCCACCAAGGACGAACTCCGGGACTTTGTCCGCGACAGGTTGACCCCGACCTTTGAGAACTGCCGACCAGTCAAAGCCCGGATGGGCGAACCGACCCTGACGGGCTTCACCTTTGACGGAATGGCGTTCTACTGCGCTTGGGCCGGATCCAAGGCCCGGCTCCAGTCAAAGCCGATCCGTTGGCTCTTCTGCGATGAGGTGCGGAATTACCCACCAGGCCGGTTGGAAATGGTCCTCAAACGAACCCGGTCCTTTTGGAACTCACGCCGGTTCCTGATCTCCACCCCGGGAACCAAGGGTGATGCCATGGACACGGCTTTTCGAGCCGGAGATCAACGGCACTGGCATTTTGAATGCCCCCATTGCCATCACCTGCAGCAGCTGAAGTTCGAACAGCTCAAGTGGGACACCAACGAAGCGACCAAGCCAGGTGGGAAATGGCGGTTCGATGCGTTGGCAGGCACCATCCGCTATGAGTGCAGCAGTTGCGGGTTTGGAATCAAGGACACCCCGGTCGAGCGCCGCTGGATTGAAAACCATGGGAAGTTTGTCCCACTTAACACCAATGCTCCGCGGTCGCGGGTCAGCTACACTTGGAATGCCCTTTTGCCCCACTGGGTCGAGTGGCGGTCAGTGGTCGAGGAGTTCCTGGCCGCCATGGATGCCATGCGGACGGACGGGGACATAGAGGCTATGTTCACCTTCGTCACAGAGACCTTGGGGGAATCGTGGGACACCGACCGTTGGCTGGTCACCCGGGACGACTACATCTTCGAGCGGAAAGCCGATTACAACTTCGGCGATGTCTGGCCGATGGAGAAGGTCCGGTTCCTGGCTGCTGATCGGCAGGCCAAAGGCGGGGAACACTACTTCTGGGTCTGCCGGGCCTTCGGACCGGGCGGGGCCAGTCGGCTGATCAGCTACGGTCGCTGCAATACGGTTATGGAACTGGAGGAAATTCGGGAGAAGCTGAGCGTATCCAAAGCCAACTGCATGATCGATTCAGGGTTCAAAGCGACGGAAGTCTATCGGTTCTGCCAAGCCACCGGCTGGAAAGCCATGAAAGGCGACGATGCCGATTGGTTTCTGTACCAGGACCCAAAGACCGAAAAAGTGGTGCGACGACCGTGGCGGAAGGTGCTGGTCGACCCGAGCATCGGTGCCAAGGCATCGACGGCGAAGCGACACCTGACCCTGTACCAATGGTCAAATCCCACCGTCAAAGACCACCTGGCCTTGTTTACGCACGGCGTTGTTGGTCAATGGACTGTTCCCGGGACCACGGGACGTGACTATTTCGACCAATTGACCGCCGAGGTTCGGGATAACCGTGAGGACTCAAGGGGTCGGGTCAAGACGGTCTGGGTCCAGAAGCGTAGGGACAACCATTTCCTCGACTGCGAGCTGATGATCGACGTCGCCGCCATCATCACTGGGTTGGTCAAGTCGGCTGGGGTGCAAGGTGTTCCGCCTACCGTGATGGATGAAAATGAAACTTCCTAACTCGGGATATGCTCGTGCTCGTCACCGTCAGCGGTTAGTCGCGCATTTACCCGATCTTCGCAGCCATTGCCGTCTACGCCACGCCTTTTCCCTCTTCTAGCCTCGGGACCCTTACTTAACTCGAACTAATACGACACGGAAGCCCAAGTCGTTAAGCCGATCATTCGGTCTGTTCCCATCGCGGCGGGCTGAGCGGCAGTTCTCGCCGAGGCTGTCCCAACCGCCGCCGCGATTCACGCGGAGTTCGCCTTTTTCCGGCCCCGTGGGGTCTTTGAGCGAACCCTTCGGGTATTTACCGAAGTAATCCGCACACCACTCCCAGACGTTTCCATGCATATCGTATAGACCAAACGCGTTGGTCCCGTACTTTCCGACCGGAGTGGTCTTTCTTAAGGCCGGTCCCTTCGACCCATTCTGATAAGGATTTTCCCCATTAAAGTTGGCTTGCACGGAACTGAGGGAGCGACCAAAAGCTGTCGCTGTAGTTGTCCCGGCACGACACGCATATTCCCACTGCGCTTCTGTCGGCAGACGGTACTCATGGCCCAATCGCAATCGTCCCGCCGTCCTTTCGCGGGCAGTCAATCGAGTGCAGTATTCATTTGCCTCAACCCATGACACGTTTTCCATAGTCAAATTGCCACCCTTGAAATGGCTAGAGT
>CAILNN010000421.1 GCA_903835555.1 uncultured Verrucomicrobiota bacterium | reverse complement strand
CCTATCTGCTGGCCAAAACAGGCGGGGGCTTCGTTGCTCCTCGGTCACGTATTTCGTCGCAATATGCTCCCTCGTCGCGCCTCGCCCCCGCCTGTTTTGGCTGGCGCATATAGACAAAGCCATTTTGAAAACGCGGCCTAGGGCGTATTTTTCAGCAATCGACCGATGGCGACCTCGTATTCCTTTGGGGTGCGACTCTTGTCAAAGCCATTGTGCACCTCCACCACGTTGCCTTTGCGGTCCAGAATGAAGGTGGTAGGAATGCTGGCTAGATCGAGTTTGGATGCCAGTTTGGTGGTCTTATCGCGCACAATCACAAACTCAGGCTTTTGCTTCGACACAAACTTTTTCATGTCATCGGCATCCTCGTCGACACTGACTGCCACGATGACTAACCCTTTTTCACCATACTTCTTATGTAACTCTTTGAAGGTGGGGAAGGCTTCTTTGCATGGGCCGCACCAAGAGGCCCAAAAATCGACGACAACCACCTTGCCCGACAAGTCCGGAAGCGTTCCTTCGAGATTGTATTCCCCGAGGACGGGAAACAGCTCACCCGCCTTGGGTTGCCCGGCAACAGCCAGCGATACGGTGCCAAGGAGAGTAATTAAAGCGACGGTGAAGCCCAGTCGGGCGTTACGATGCGACATATTCATGGAATCGGCGGCTAACCAAAATCTGACTATTTGTTACGATAGCACCGGCAACACCAGAAGTCAGCTCGATTAATCGAAGACCTTCCACCGGCCCCAGTGCAAAGGCCGTGGTGCTCAGCATCCCAGCCTGAGTGCAAGTGGGCGCGACCACGCTGACTGCACAGATACCGTGCGATGCGGGGCGTCCTTGTCGAACATCAACAATGTGTCCATACCGGACGCCATTGAGTTCAAAACGGCGGTGATAATCGCCAGAAGTCGCCACTGCTCCGGACTTTAGGCCAAGACCGGTCCACGCTGATCCTGGGCGTTTCGGATTCTCGAGTCCAATATGCCAAAAAGACCGCCCTGCGGGCGGCGGTCCGTCGACACGGACATCGGCACCAAAGTCGACCAATGCGGAAGTGGCACCGTTCTGCCGAATCCACTGAAGAACCTGATCGACCGCATATTCTTTTCCCATGCCGCCCAAGTCCAAACCCATTCCGGACTGCGCCAGGCGGATACGTCCCGGTTGACGCTGCACTTTTTGCCAGCCCACAAGGGCTCGTGCAGCGTCGACTTCTTCGGGTTGAGGAAGGCGGGAATGTTGCTGTTTCCAATCCCATAGACGAAGCAATGGAAGCGCCGTCGGATCGAAGCTGCCCCGCGTCAGGAAATGAAGCTCGTGGCACAGCGCGAACAAACGTTCAGCCTCGGGGTCCATCTGTATCCAATCGCCCCCTGCGGCCTGATTGATTTGAGAAACCAGGGATTCCGGCCAAAACCGGGAGTATTTGGCTTCGAAGCGTGCGACCCAGTCCAAGACTCCAGCTACTAAGGCATGATGCGCGGTTGCCGTTGAGATCCAAAAGATACGGCAATTGGTGCCAAGCGCCCGGAACGAAAGCTCCCGTCCGCCATCGCGGACCGTTTCGCGCACGGACTCCTGAATGCGCTTGCGGATGGCGGCAGTCCCAAAAGGATCAGACGATGCGCTCACGAAAAACGATACCCTTCCACGAGGTAAACCTTCACCTCCGGGGGATGGAGGGAGAAACTACTTCCTATCGAGATTCTTGTGCAGGTCTGCATCCGTTACCGCCGATTCAACCCCTGCGGGAGGAACCTCAACATGGGCAGCCCAAAGAAGGGCGTTCAATACAATTTTTCGTTGATCAGGATTGCCCCAATTAGCGTGGGTATGACCACCAGTGAAGCCGAACCCGCGCCCCCCATTGGGCCGTTCGAAGGCCCACATCAATGTTTCTTCGCGGCCACTGGCAGCGATTATGTGCGGATAGGGTCCTGGGGGATAAACATAGGGACCTTGCCGCACTTTGTCACTCGGGGTGGCCACCAATAGCGGAGTGACTTTCGCGCGGGCGGAAGCGTCTTCGACCCAGCGCATGTTGAAATACCATTCATCACGATTGGAAAACGGATGTACGCCACGGGTGATTGGGTGCTCGGGAAATTTGGAATACTCTGGTGACCACATCGGGTTCACCGAATACTCATGCTCGTAGTATCCGCCCACCCAACGATGCATGGCGGCTCCTGCCGGTCCCTTGGGGACCTCCACCCCGAAATGGGCAAAACCCAAGCCAACACCAGCCTCTGCCAGGCGGTCGATGACTTCCTGATGGCCGGTTTGGATGGCCGGATGGCCGCCTCCGCCGTCCGCATATATCATGACCGCCGCCGCTCCATCCAACGCGGCGCTATTATCCACGGTTTTGCCGGCTGCATCGACCTTGGTCGGCCATCCGTTGGAGTAGACCTCGACGGTAATCCCTCGGACTCCGGCCAATGCGCTCTGGAGCAGCAAGCAACCGGCGCGAAATTCGTGCATGCCGGGGGGATGGCTGGGACGTCCGGCAATCAAGACGATGCGTTTATCGGCAGCTTCGATTCGGGCAGCCAGAATGATAAAAAAAAGACCGATTAATGCCTGCAAGCGGGAGACTTTGCGCATGGTGGGGCAGGAACGTCGCGAAGTTAGCGATCTCGCGCAAGGGGTTTTCCGCCGTCTTTGGCGAAAAATTGAGGGCATGCGAAGGTGCAAAGTTTTCCTGCCCTTTCTTCTTAGCGTCGTTGCCCCTTATCACGAAACATCCTCCTCTTCAATGGCTTAGCAGAAAAAATCACCCGGTTTGCGGGGTCTCCATCAGGCGCTGTTGCCTGCATTCTTGACTTGCCACAAGCCTCTGGTCGGCGAATCTCCGCCGACTTTTGGATATGAACTACCCGATTGCGCGTCGCGCTGCCTCACTCTCTCCGTCCCTCACCCTCGCCATCGATTCCAAGGCGAAACAAATGAAGGCGGAAGGGCTGGATGTGGTTGGTTTTGGTGCCGGTGAGCCCGATTTTGATACCCCGCAACACATTAAGGACGCTGCCGCCAAGGCGTTGGCGGATGGATTCACCAAGTACACGCCTTCAAGTGGCATCCCGGAATTGCGCCAGGCAATTGCTGACAAATTTCAGCGCGAGAACGGGTTAAGCTATAAGCCGTCGCAAGTCATCGTATCGTGTGGAGGCAAGCATTCGTGTTACAACGTGATACTTGCAACCTGCCAAGAGGGCGATGAGGTTATCATCCCTGCCCCGTACTGGCTGAGCTACCCGGAAATGGTCAAACTGGCTGGTGCTACGCCAGTGATTCTTCCGACAACTGATCAGACTGAATTCAAGGTCACTCCCGAGCAACTGCTAGCGGCCCTGACGCCTCGCTCCCGGCTATTCATCCTCAATTCTCCCAGCAACCCCACCGGCACGGTTTATACGCCTGAGGAAATCAAGGCTTTGGGAGACATCTGCGTCGACCATGGGGTCTTGATCATGAGCGACGAAATTTACGAGCATTTGGTCTATGACGGTGCTGTCCATCGCGGAGTGGCCACCTTCTCACCCAAGCACCAGGAGCACACCATCATTGTCCATGGTTTTGCCAAGGCTTGGAGCATGACCGGATGGCGTCTCGGTTTTTTGGCGGCACCAGAGCCGATTGCCAAGGCCATCGATGCTGTTCAAAGCCACAGCACCAGCAATCCAACCAGCTTTGCTCAAAAGGGCGGCGTTGCCGCGCTGAATGGCTCTCAGGCCCATTTGCCGGGTTGGCTGGCAGAGTACGCACGACGACGTTCGTTCGCCTGGAAGGCGTTGAATGCCATGCCCGGAATTACCTGCGCCAATGCTCGGGGTGCCTTCTACCTGTTTCCCAACATCAGCCGCACCGGGTTGAAAAGCACCGAATTTTGCTCCCGACTGTTGGAACAACACCAAGTGGCTGCTGTACCGGGCATCGCCTTTGGTGCCGATGATTATATCCGACTGAGTTACGCGACCAGTCTGGCCAATATCGAAAAAGGTCTGGCTCGGATGGAAAAATTCGTGGCCAGTCTGAACGGGTGACATCATCCGCACCGGATATCACAGCCCAGAGTCGGGTCGCTGACACCCGTTACTTGGGCAACCTCTGGAAGCTCTACGCCATCCGGGGGTTGTTTTGGGCACATTTTTGGTCGGCGGTCTTGACCCCCTTTTTTACCGACTGGGGACATCTCAAGCTGTCGCAAGTCATGTACCTCAACTCCTGGTTCATGTTTTGCAGCTTTCTACTCGAGGTGCCAACAGGTGTGGTCGCAGATTTTTTTGGGAGAAAGATTTCCCTGGCTCTAGGCGGTGCCATCGCCTGCTTGGGTGTTTTGGTCTACACCAGCGCTCCCAATATCTACTCCTTTGCCGCAGGTGAGTTTCTTCTCGCCATTGCTTTTACTCTTCACTCGGGGGCGGATGAGGCTCTGGCCTTTGACAGCCTCAAGGCAGCCGGGCAATCAGGACGAGCAGCATCGGTCTTACCCCGGATGGAGGCTTTCAAGCTGGGTGGCATCCAATTGGGAACCTTGATGGGGATGGGACTAGCGGCGTATGGCGGATTGGTGTGGCCGATGCGAGCGTATGCCCTCCCTGCCCTCTTGGTCACCGGCCTTTCATTCACCCTGCGCGAGGCCCCAAGCGGCGAACCAAGAGCAACACGTCAGAATTACCTCGGCGTCCTAAAATCGGGTGCCAAATACTTCATCTCGCACCCCATTATTCGCTTATTCACTCTCGAATTGGCAATTACCAACGCGCTCGCATGGGCGATCATCTGGCTCTATCAACCGGTCCTGACCCAGCGAGGATTCCCAGTCATCGCCCTGGGATGGGTACACGCCGCTGCATGCCTCGGACAGATCGGGTTCCTTAGCCATGTGGGGCGATTGGAGCGATGGTGTGGCTCACGACGTCGGCTACTGATCGGGGCGACCATCGGGGCCGGTCTCGCCATGATGCTGGTGGGCATGGCAAACTCTTGGTGGATACTGATTCCGGCGATATTGGCGGCGTTTGCTTTGAGCCTTCCCCGTGTGGCCATTTACGGCGCTCAACTGAATGTGTTCATACCTTCCGAGCAGCGGGCAACGGTCCTTTCGTTTGTGTCGATGTGCCGGACGCTGGCGATTGTCATGTTGAATCCACTGACGGGTTGGGGTGCCGATCGGTCTCTGACCTGGACGTTTGTAGTTTTGGGTACCCTGCTTTGTCTGGCGACGGTCTTTTCGCGGATTGAAGAGCGGCATTTGACGGCGACATAGATTCGCAGCAAACCCAGGATTGAGGCCAGTGCTGGAACGCATGACGTTCTGCTCCTTTCTCAAAATCAACCCTGCGGCCCCGCCAGAAATCGTTGTCTACCCCCGATACTCGGCGTTGACGACGTAGTCGATCGAAATTAAAAGCAATGTTGGCCTATTGCTTTTTATTTCGCTTTTCATCGGTGAAATAGAAGGAGGTGGTCGCAAATTGCGACCACCTCGCGCCTGTGACTTTCTGCATGTAACCTTCTGAGGCGTAGGTGTTAGTGTCGGTCCGACATGCCGCCACCAATTTCAAACCAAGGAGAACTGGTACAAATCCACTCCCCCTGAAATTTACTGGACTACTTCTCTTTTTTCCAAGACAACAGCGGCGTAAGCAAACCCAAGATATTCCACTCCTCCAGGAGGGCGTAAATCCCCGGCGAACAATGAAAGTCAAACCTCCTCTCGACACCCTCATTATCACGCTCAGGCAGAAGAAGGTCATCCTCGACGCCGACTTGGCAGTCCTCTACGGTGTACCCACCAAACGCCTGAACGAAGCTGTAAAACGCAATTCGAGCCGATTCCCAAAAGAGTTCCTCTTCCGCCTGACCACAGGGGAAAAGGAAAAGGTGGTCGCAAATTGCGACCACCTCGCCCGCCTCAAGTTCTCCACACACCTTCCATCAGCTTTCACGGAGCATGGGGCTCTTATGGCAGCCAATGTCCTTAATAGCCAGGAAGCGGTAAAGATGAGCGTCTATGTGGTCCGAGCCTTTATCAAACAGCGAGAGATCATTCTGGCCCAAGCTGATGTTCTCAAGCGATTGGCTCAGATGGATACAACTCTCCTTAAACACGATGAAGCGCTTCGTATGATTTGGAGCGAGCTACAGCCTTTGTTGAATCCGCCTCCTCCACCTCCCAAACGCCAGATTGGATTTAACAGGAGCTGATTGATAAGCGTGGCTCGAGCCATTTACACATTACCGACCCAATACTCGATTGGCAGTGCGTATACCCGGTAGCAATTCGCTCTGGTTAAACTGGGGAAAATGTCGAATTAGGCGTGTAGGACCATAGTCGTTTCAACCGTATTTCAGGCAGAGGTTGCATCATCAATTGTGAGCCATTCCTGGAGCGATTTGCCGACGTTACGAATCGAAGCTTTGTCGTGAATGCCGTCGGCAAGAATTTTCGGTCCCAATATGGGAATATAAACCTCTCCTTTACCCAAAGGGTGACAGTGGTCCAGACCTGACGAATGGATTGGTCTGGGTAGAACGCCGGCAGTCCATGATGTCCCAAGTGGGTTGAACGTGGAGGAAGTGAATGGCCGACTCGCTGCATCGGAGAAGACGATTGCAACCAACTGGGACGAAGGAGATGCGGGTCGCCTCGCCCGTCGGATTCTGGGCCGAAATGGTAACAAATGGCGGTTCTGTGGTTCGCCCCTTCAGTGCTTTTGATTAATAGGCCTTAATCACTGGGCGATGCCCAGGGCTGGTATGAGGTCCGCCCCTTTTTGGGCTGAATCGATGTCCCGTGTCACGCTCGTGAACGGGGGGTTGCCTGTAATGAGTAAGATCAGCTCCTTTGGGGCTGGAACGGCATGGGCGTTTCCTCTTCAGTTGCGATGCGAGGAATGAATTGTCCGCAAGAGATTCACGGAACAAATTTTGGACACAAAACACGAGGTTTGGGCACCCAACAGAACGGTAGGGCGGTTATCGTCTGGATTCCGTGGAAGTGCAGCACCGCAATGGAGTTGGAACGTGGGACGAACGCGGCTGGTTATTGAAGACAGTAAACCCTTCTCGACACGCAATTGTCATGAACTAGTCTGGCGTTGGTCTTGGGAGAGCGGGGTATCGCTGGTCGCCTTGTGCGACTGGAGGAAAGTCCGAACTCCATAGGGCACAGGGCCGCGGAAACCGACTGCATTCCTCCAAAAGAGGGAAAACGTCGGCCTGGCTGCGGGCAGGGCGGACGAAAGTCGGCTTTGACAGAGAGTGCCACAGAAAACGTAAACCGCCTTTTGGGAGTGAAAACTGTCAACGGGCAAGGGTGAAACGGCGGGGTAAAAGCCCACCGCCTGACATGCAAATGTCAGGGCATGGAAAACCTCCCTGGGAGCAAGGCCAAATAGGGGACCTATGCGCGGCTCGCGCGGGGCTCGCGAAAGCGGGTCGGGTTCCGGGTATCGGCCGCCGAGATAAATGATATTCACCGACCTTGGTTGGTACAGAATTCGGCTTACAGCTCTTCCAAGACCTTTTTTTCAGTTCCGTCACTTGCTGACTGGCTTTCGTAACCCGTCCGCTTAGGATTTCGAACCGATGACTACCAATCGGTACGACGGGTGGCGGCTGGCTCTCTTGATGTGGGTTATTGGTTTGGCCGTCGGACCTTTGGCCGCCGAAGAGGCGCGGCTTTTGCGATTCCCGGCAATTCACGACCATCGAATCGCATTTGGCTACGCCGGGAATCTCTATACGGTCGGAGACCAGGGCGGAATCGCCCGGCGATTGACCAGCGACGAACGCGGCTATGAGATGTTTCCTCGGTTTTCGCCCGATGGCCAGTGGATCGCCTTCACCGGGCAATATGACGGAAATACCGAGGTCTATGCCATGCCTTCCGATGGTGGACAGCCGCGTCGACTGACCTACACGGCCACCCTCGAGCGCGACGACGTATCGGACCGTATGGGGCCGAACAACATCGTGATGACTTGGAAGGACAACCAAACGGTGGTTTATCGATCGCGCCGGACGCAGTGGAATCCCTTCAAGGGCGAACTAACTCTGGCCAAGCTGGGCGGCGGAATTCCCGAAACACTTCCCCTCCCCCGCGGCGGATGGTGTTCCTTTTCCCCCGACGGCAAGAAATTAGCATATAATCGAGGATTTAGGGAGTTTCGCACCTGGAAACGGTATCTGGGAGGCCAGGCCGATGATCTCTGGATTTATGACTTTGAAAGCAAACAAACCATCCGCCTGACCGAAAGCCCAGCCCAGGACCTGTACCCGATGTGGGTGGGTGACAAGATTTACTTCGTATCCGAGCGGGGTGAGAACCATCAAGCCAATCTTTGGGTTCATGATTTGAAGGAAAACCAAGACCGACAAATCACCCATTTCCTGGAATTCGCAGTTAAATTCCCTTCGCTGGGTGATACAGGCATCGTTTTTGAAAATGGCGGCTATGTCTATCGGCTGGATTTGACCACAGAAAAGGCAACGAAGGTCCCGATTGAAATCCGCGAGGACTTTGCCTCCGGACGGACTGAATGGAACGATGCATCGAAGCATATCACCGACTGGGACTTGGCCCCGGACGGTTCGCGGGCTGTGATCACCGCACGAGGAGATGTCTTTACCGTGCCAGCGAAACACGGCCCAACGCGAAACCTGACTCAAACGCCTGGGGTTCATGAACGTGATGCGGTCTGGTCGCCGGATGGACGATCGATCGCCTACATCAGCGATGAAAGTGGCGAAGATGAACTCTGGATACGCCCACAGGATGGTTCGGGTAGGCCGATTCAACTGACAACGGGAGCCGATACTTACAAATACGGGGCCATCTGGTCGCCGGATTCCAAGAACCTCGCTTGGAGCGACAAGAAGAATCGTCTCAATGTCGTGAAAGTAGCCACCAAGGAATGGTTAGTCGTCGACAGTGGAGCCTGGGAAATCACCCAGTTTACTTGGTCGCCGGATAGCCGTTGGCTAGCTTACGTCCGCCCCGAGAATCGAAAGTTTTCACGAATTCAACTTTATGAATTGGGAACAACCAATCGGGTTCAGGCCACGGATGGTTGGTTTGAAGTGGGCAGTCCCGAATTCAGTTCGGACGGCAAATTGCTGTTCTTTGTGTCGGACCGGAGCTTTACACCCACATACGGCAGCCTGGAGTTCAACCATGTCTACACCGACATGCAGAACATCTATTTCGTGACATTAAGCCAAGAGGCAAAGTCTCCCTTGGCTCCGAAAAGCGATGAAGTCAAAGTTAAGGAATCGATCGAATCGAAAACCAACGCGCCGACAGAAGTAGCCGCGAAATCCGCCGGGGAGACGTCGGAAGCGGGAAAATCCGGCAGCGGAGAACACGACAAGAAGGAAAAAAAGGAATCGGCCACGACAAAAGTTGAGGTCCGGGTAGATGCCGATGGACTAGCACAACGCATCGCCATGCTGCCATTGAAGGCCGGACGGTTCGGGCAATTGACCAGCGTCGGCGATAAGTTGTACTTCTTGAGCAAGGGAAAGCTCAACGTATTCGATTTTGAGAAGCTCAAGGAAACGGAAGTCGCCGAGGTGGCGGGATACGTGGTCTCCGCCGACCGCAAGAAGATGCTGGTGAAGGTCGGAGATACTTTCTCCATTCTCGACCTACCCAATGGCAAAGCCGACTTTGGGGACAAGGCGATCAATTTATCCAGACTCCGGGTCAAGCTGGATCGCCATGCCGAATGGCGACAGATTTATTTCGAGTGCTGGCGACAACTGCGGGATTTCGTCTATGATCCGCATTTGCACGGGGTCGACTGGGTGGCGATACGTCAACGGTATGAGCCGCTGCTGGCACATGTTCAACATCGGGCCGACCTTACCTATGTCATTGGTGAAATGATCGGGGAACTGAATCTCGGCCACACTTATGTAGGCGGGGGCGACTACCCCAAACCGGAGCGTATCCCACTGGGCCTCCTGGGTGCCCGAATTTCACGGGATACCAGCGGCTACTATCGCATCGATGAAATTCTTACCGGACAAAACTGGGACAAGAAATATCGGTCTCCACTGACCGAAATCGGCATTCGGGCCAAGGTGGGTGACTTGATTTTAGCGGTGGACGGAAAATCCACTTTGGAACTAAACGATCTGTATTCGGCCTTCGTGGGAAAAGCGGATCAGCAGGTGACCTTGCGCCTCAATTCGCAAGCCAAAGAAGAGGGGGCACATGACGAAACGGTGATACCATCGGCTGATGAACAGGAGCTCTATTACCTCAAAATGGTTCTCGGTAACATCGAGCATGTATCGAAAGCAACCGATGGACGAGTGGGCTACGTGCATATCCCTGACATGGGAGTGCCGGGGCTCAATGAGTTCGCCAAGTTTTACTATCCCCAATTAGACAAGGAAGCGTTGATTGTGGATTGCCGTGGAAATGGCGGGGGCAACGTATCGCCGATGATTATCGAACGACTGCGTCGGGAACCAGCGATGTGGACCATCGCAAGGAATGGCTCGGTCAACGTGAATCCGGACGGACAGGTATTGGGTCCAAAGGTGCTTTTGATCGATCAATTCAGCGCGAGCGACGGGGATATTGTCGGGTATCGGTTTCGCAAGAGTCATTTGGGACCGATCATTGGTCAGCGCTCATGGGGCGGCGTCGTAGGAATCCGGGGTACCTTGCCGCTCTTGGACGGTGGATTCTTGAATCGACCGGAATTCAGCCGGTTTGACTTGGAAGCTAAGGAATGGATCATGGAAGGCAAAGGGGTGGAACCGGACATCACGGTGGACAATGATCCGGCCCATGAATTCAGCGGCATCGACGACCAGTTGGACCGGGCGATCGCCGAAATCAAGGCGTTGATGGAGAAAAATCCAGTGAAGATTCCAGCGCCTCCAGCCTATCCGGATAAATCAAAATGACGTGAATTTTTCTTGCCTGCTTTGACCGTTCGAGGGTACCGAAGAAGGACTTCCTCTGGTTGGGAAATAGCACACGGTCTATTCAAAAATCGGACGGCCTCGATCGCCAAGACTGGGCTGTTTGGTATTAGGGTTGGCAACTGAATGGCTGCAAGCCTGCATAAGCCGTATGTCATTACTACCCAACACCGTCGAACATATGACACCCAAAAACCCTCGTACGCTAGGAGGTCACCTGCGGAGTTTATTCTCCGCTGTGTCCTCAAATTCACGGACGCTTGCGGCTGCTGCGCTTTGCATCCTACCGGTCTGCCCTGCATTTGCAGGGAGCTTTAGCACGGACTTCAGCAGCGATCCAGGTGGAACCACTCTGATCAACCGCTCTGACATCCCGGTTCTGATTCGCGACGGTTCGTTGAAGCTGGTCGATTTGGACGACCTGATTGACCCCAACACGGGACTATATAACGACACGCGAAAACCGTTGCGTGGCTCCTATATTTTCCCAGAAATCGATCCCGCTGGAAGTTTGGTGGCCTCATTTACGGCGAGTTTTAAGGCGCGCGTCGGTGGCGGCACGGATTCGCCCGGCGACGGATTCAGCTTGGTGCTGGCCAACGACTATGACCCGGTAAACCCTTTTCGCGAACGCGGCGGCGGCACCACCGGATTGACTATCTCCTTCAAGACGATCAATGGGGCTGGAATTGATAGCGAAGCCGATGATCCGCTGGATCCTCCGGGAATCATCGTTTGGCAAAAGGGAGTCAAGGTCGCTTCACGACCATTTTCTGGACTTCCGACCGACCCTTCAGGCTCGGGTCACGCGCCGGTGTTTGTTCCGGTATCGGTTCAGCTAACGGCGGACGGCTTGCTCACGGTGAATTATAATGGTACCAACGTTTACAATAAGGTTGCCATTGGGTATTTGCCGATCGAGGGCCAGTTTGGGTTTGGCGCTGGCACCGAAGGTCAAGCTGCCACGTTGGACTGTAACTTCTGGATTGACGACGCTTCGTTCACGACGGCAACGGTTACGGGTCCGTACGTATTGTCCTATGATCCACCGACGCAAAATGCGCCGCTGGATTCCACCATCAATGTCGTCGTCCAAGACTTGGCTGGGGTAGCCACGATGCAGGTGGACGGAGTCACCGTACCTTCCACGTCAACGGATATTGGAAATGGGCAAACGTCCGTATCATATGCTGTGCCAGCCCTGCTGGCACCGGGTTCCACCCACACGGTTGAAGTCGCCTACAGCGGCAAGACATTTACCTATTCCTTCACCACGGTTAACGCTCCTTTGCTTCCGCCGACGGCTATCGCCCCGGCAGGGAGCGTAGACACGACCGTGACCGGCTTCACGGTTCGCGTATACCAGACCGACGCCGGACTTAATCCAAGCGCGGACAACGCAGAAAAGACACTGGCTGGACTCTATGGCCCCAATATCGCCGATCTGAGCGGAGCAAACGCAGACGGCACGTTCCATCTCGATGTCATCAACAACGACATCAACGGCAATGATCAGGGTGACATTCCTGGCGACACGGCCTTCCCTGGCATCCCCGGCACGACCGGCAGTCAGAATAATATTGCGATGGAAGTGATTGGGTTCCTGGACCTCAAGCCTGGTGCCTATACCCTCGGTTCGGTCAGCGATGACAGCATCAAGGTCACCATCGGTGCCGAGCCACGGGACATCACATCCCTGACTTTGTATGATATCGCGATTGGGAAGGCCACCGGTTCGTTCATTGTTCAACAAGCGGGTATCTATCCCATTCGAGCGCTCTGGACCCAGGGTGGCGGCGCGGGTTATGTCGAACTATGGAGCCGTAAGGCCGACGGAACAGAAACGCTGGTGGGAGATTTGTCCACGCCGGACGGAATCAAGTCGTATGCGTCACACACGGCCACCTACAAGGCTCGTCCCTATTTGAGTCAGGCAAGCCCGGCACCGGGAGACTTAAATGTCAGCGTGCAACCCAAGATTACCTTCTCGCTAACCGACGGCACGACGACAATCGTCCCGAGCTCCATTGTCCTTTCAATCAACAATACGCCGATTTCGATTCCGTCGTCGGAGATCACCAAGGTGGGAGCCGTCACGTCAGTGGCTCTCCACCCGACCAATGTTTTAGCTGCGACCACCTTGCAGCATGTCCACCTACAGTTTAGCGACAGTAGTGGCACGGCGATCACACGCGACTACGCCTTCACGACCGGCAAAGCCGCCAGTGGCAGTGCACTCAATTCTGTCAAGGGTTATTGGACATTTGATCGCGGTGACCTTAGCGCCACGATTGGACGCGATTTGGCGTATGTAGACCCCAGTGTTTCGAGCTTCTACAAATTTGGGACCACCGGCCAGGGCGACTTCTCGACCATTCCGAACATTAATGGGAAACCCGCCAAGGTCCTTTTCGCTCCATATGTCCCGAACAGTCAGACGGACGCCAAGGGGCCCATTTATCCCCGACTTGGATTGCGATTGCTCCACGACCTGCTGCCCAATGGCGGCGGCCAAAAGGTCAACCAATACACCATCATCATGGATGTGCTCTGGGGCAGTGCCGGCACGGGTAACGGATCTCTCTTCCAATTCCATGACCTGGATAACCCTGGCGACGGCGATCTATACTGGACCCGCGGAACGGGCGGATACGGCAAGAGCTGCTGCTCCCCTTATCTTGTGCCGAATACCAATCACCCGGCGGGCGTTTGGGCTCGCGTAGCCTTTGCCGTTGACCTATCTGCTAACCCGCCAGTTTTGGCGAAGTATATTAATGGCATCAAGAACTACGAAGCCATCACTGGAGACCGCGGGCACATTGATTCCGCATTCGCCTTGTCGCTCCCTGAAATTCACATGCTGGGGGATTCCGACAACGAGCAATCAGATGCCTACCTGAATGCGGTCCAGATCCGCGAAGGCAAGATGACCGATGATGAGGTCGCCGCCTTGGGCGGACCCGATGCCAGTGGTATCCCGCTGCCTTACTCCTCCTGGAACTTCGATAATCCGTCGAATCCCCTGGCAGCAGATGTCGGCGCGGACCTCCAATATGTTGATCCGACGCTGGCCAGTATCTATCAGGCGGGCGTGACCGGCGAGGGGAGCTTCACCAACATTCCCAACATCAATGGCCAGCCAGCGGGATTCCTATTTGCTCCTTACGTGCCGAATTCGCAAACCGACGGAAAGGGTCCGATCTACCCACGGCTTGGACTTCTGTTAACCCACGGTCTCGCCCCGAACGGTGGTGGAGCCAAGGTCAATCAATACACCATCATCATGGATTTGTTGTGGGGCCAGAACGGGACTGGGAATGGTTCCCTGTTCCAATTCCACGACATCAATAATCCAGGAGACGGTGACTTGTACTGGACTCGCGGCACGGGTGGATACGGCAAGAGCTGTTGCTCCCCTTATCTCGTGCCAAACACCAATCATCCGGCAGGCGTTTGGGCTCGCGTGACTTTTGCAGTTGACCTAGCCGCCAATCCACCGGTCCTGGCGAAGTACATCAATGGAATCAAGAACTACGAAGCCATCACCGGCGACCGCGGGCACGTTGATTCCGCTTTTGCGATGACACCGCCGCAGGTGATCCTGTTTGGAGACTCGGACAACGAACAGTCGGACGCCTACATCAGCAGCCTACAAATCCGTCAGGGCAAGTTGACGGATGACGAAGTGGCGGCTCTCGGCGGACCGAACGCAGGCGGCATTCCCACACCGAATCCGGTCAAGGGTGAATGGAACTTCGATAACGCTTCCAAGCCATTGGCGGCAACGATCGGTCACGATTTGCGATATGAGGATCCCACTCTCGCCAGCATTTATGAATCTGGCGTTACTGGTCAGGGGAGTTTCACCAATATTCCCAACATCAATGGAAAGCCAGCGGGTGTTCTGTTTGCTCCTTATGTTCCGAACTCGCAAACCGACAGCAAGGGACCGATTTACAGCCGTCTGGGACTGCTACTCGACCACGGCGTCGAAGCCAATGGAGGCGGTGCCAAAGTTAATCAATACACCATCATCATGGACCTCCTCTGGGGTCCCAATGGAACCGGCAATGGTTCGCTATTCCAATTCCATGACATCAACAACCCCGGCGACGGCGACTTGTACTGGACCCGCGGCACGGGTGGATACGGCAAGAGCTGTTGCTCCCCTTACTTGGTGCCGAACACGAATCACCCGGCAGGCGTTTGGGCTCGCGTTGTATTCGGAGTTGACCTATCCGCCAACCCTCCAGTGCTGGCCAAATACATTGATGGCATCAAGAACTACGAAGCCATCACCGGCGATCGAGGACATGTCGATTCAGCATTTGCTCTGTCGATTCCAAGCATCATACTATTCGGCGATTCGGACAACGAACAATCCGACGCCTACATCAGCGCCCTCCAAATTCGTGAAGGAAAGCTGACCGACGACGAAGTAGCAGCGCTCGGCGGACCCGACGCCGACGGTATTCCGGCAGCACCCACCGGTGCAATCGGAGCCGCAGCCCCGGTTATCGCCTTGCTTACATCGGACACCCTCAAGGGAACCTACGCGGCTGATGCTTCGGCCGTGCTCAACGCAGCCACCAAGACCCTGACTGCCACATTGCCAGCAAAGTCAGCCCGGTTCTATAAGGTTCAAGGAGCTACAAAGATTACCTCCATCAACCTAAACGGCACTGCGGTCGTCATTACCTTCCAATAGAAAGGGACTACGGCCTCGGTTGGATTAATTCATCACAGGCGAAAAGCAATCGTTTTTCGCCTTTGAATATGGGCTCGTGCTAATGGCGCGGGCCTTTTTTGTTGAAGCAGATCGGCGCAAACGTCGCGATTGCATTCGATCACGTTTGCGGTAAAACATCTGGTTGTTCACCATCGCTTCTTCAAGATGTTTTCGACCAAAAAATATCGTCACTCGACGTAACAAATTGAACCGTCGACGGTCTATTTTCATGAGCCGAGTCCCCGCACCCAATTCCTTTTTCCAATAACACAAACAACAGAATTCAGACCCACTCCATGAAAGCATTTCGCTCCTCCCTAATTCTTGCCGCCGCGCTTCTTGCCGGAGCCTCCTCCCTTCAAGCCCAGCAAAAGCGCGTAAGCCCGCATGAGACCGTCAGCACAGTGGTCGAAGGCAACCGCGTGACCATCAGCTACGGCCGCCCGTATTCCAAAGACCCCAAGAGCGGTGAAGTCCGCAAGATTTGGGGCGGATTGGTGCCCTACGGCAAGGCTTGGCGCATGGGAGCCGACGAGGCGACCTCGCTGATCACGCAGCACCCGCTGGTCATCGGTGACACTACAATTCCCGCCGGTGCATACACTCTCTATTTTGTACCGAATGAGGACGGAACATCGAAGCTCGCCTTTAGCAGCTCCCTCGGGGCTTGGGGTGTACCAGTCAACGAAAAGAACGATGTCGCCCGCGTGGACGCCAAAAAGGAGACTTCAGACAAGGATGTCGAGCAATTCACGATCACGATCGAAAAGGGCACTGCAGGTGGCGGGACGATCAAGTTGCTCTGGGAAAAGGCCGTGTATGCCGTGACGTTCACGGTAAAGAGGTAAGGGCCGATGATCCACGCCCCCAGCAGGGCTTCGTGGCTTGTGCTTGGCCTATGGTTCACACTAGCCACCATGAGGAGTCCTGCCGCTGACGCCATCCCCTCCCCTGAGGGTATCCGGGAAGAGCTACGCCGTTTTGGTACTTACGCGACGGTGCTGCATATCGCGGCGCATCCAGATGACGAAAACACCCAACTGATCACATATCTGGCCCGTGGACGAGGCTACCGCGTCGGGTATCTCTCTTTGACCCGAGGCGATGGTGGACAAAACGAGATTGGCCCCGAGTTTGGCGAACGCCTCGGGGTCGCCCGGACCCAGGAATTGCTGGCTGCCAGGCGAATCGACGGCGGTCACCAATTCTTTTCGCGGGCACTCGATTTTGGATACTCAAAAAGCGTTCCGGAGACGCTCGATTTTTGGGACCGCAACCAAGTGATTGCCGATGCGGTCCGAGTCATTCGGCGGTTTCGACCCGACGTGATCATCACCCGGTTCTCGCCGGAGCCGAGTGGAACTCATGCCCACCACACGGCATCCGCTGTTATTGCCCTCGAAGCTTTCAAGCTTGCTGGTGATACCAACGCCTTCCCGGAACAATTTGCCGACGGTTTGACACCCTGGCAACCGGTGCGAATTCTCCAAAACGGTGGGCGGGGCGATGATCCAAAGGCCATCACGTTGCAAGCGGGTGGCAATGATGCCGTTACGGGCGAGAGCTTTCAGGCCCTTGCCATGCGGAGCCGCGCCCAGCACCGGACGCAGGGTTTCGGAATGCGTCCAGTTGGCGGAGGTTCCTGGCAGGAAAGCTTCCGGCTGCTGGCAGGAGCTCCGGCGACCAATGATATTTTGGATGGAATTGATACGACTTGGTCACGGGTTTCAGGCGGTTCCGAAATCACCCGTCTGGCCGACGATGCTTTGGCACAGTTTGATTTGAAGAATCCTGCGCGGAGCGTTCCGGCATTGCTGGAGCTGCGAAAGCGCGTTGCCGATTTGCCCAAGGACCCCGTGGTGGCCGACAAAAGGAAGAAGTTGGACCATATTCTACAAAGTTGTCTCGGTTTGGCGGTTGAGAGCACGACCCCGGTTGTTGAAGTCGTGCCCGGCGAAGCATTGAAGATACAGCATCGGGCATCGAGCCATTCCGAAGTTCCGATTCGCTGGATAGGGGTCCGTGTGGGCAGGATGGCCGCATCCAAACTTGGCGTTGATTTGAAACTCGGTGAGGTCGCGATGGCCGAGACACGTCTTTTGGTCCCGACCTCCACTCCATTGACCCAGCCCTACTGGCTCTTGGAAGAGCCAACCAAAGGCATGTTTCGCGTGTCGGACGCGAAATCGATCGGCACCCCGGAAAATGCCCCCGCATTTCCGGTTGAGTTCGAATTTGAGGTTGGCGAACAAAAACTAACCGTCCCCGATGAAGTCGTCGGGCCATCGTCTGACGGCCAACACAAGCGAGAAGTGCTGGTGATTTCGCCGATTGCCCTCAAATTTTCATCTGGCGTGGCCATTTTTGCCCCGGGGATGGAAAAGCCACTGGAGATAGAAATCCAAGCCGCTCGCAGCCACACCTCTGGGAGCATCCATTTGGCAATGCCCAGCGGTTGGAGCGTTTCGCCTGTTAATTTGCCATTTTCAATTCACCAATCGGGCGAATCCACCAGGGTCAGCTTCCTTGTCCGGGCCCCGGCCACGAGTTCCTCTGGCATTATCACCGCAGTGGCCGAGATAAATGGGGCCCGTTTCAGCAATCAGCGTGTCGAAATCCATTATTCCCATATTCCCTTTCAACTGCTTCAACCGAAGGCACTGGTGAAGGTGGCTGCATTTGATGTAGCGACGCGTGGGAAGTGGGTCGGCTATTTACCCGGAGCCGGGGATGACACAGCGGCGGCCCTCGTACAGTTGGGCTACCAGGTCACCACCCTGGCTGGAGGTGATCTGACCACGGAAAAGCTGGGGCGATTCGATGCGGTCGTGATTGGAGTCCGAGCTTTCAATGAGCGCGGTGATCTTGCGACGAATCTACCTGCGCTTTACTCCTATGTCGAAGCGGGAGGAACGGTCGTGGCCCAATACAATCGCCCGGATCGGTTGAAGGCCAAGACTCTGGGACCTTATGCCCTTTCCATCGAGGGAAGTGCACCACAGCAGCGTGTCACAGATGAAAATGCGGCCGTGACGTTCCTTCAAACAGATCACCCTGCCTTGACAACTCCAAACCGTATCGGGCCAGACGATTTCGATGGTTGGGTTCAGGAGCGAGGCGCATACTTCCCGAGTTCCTGGGATGTTGAGCATTACGCGACCATCCTCGCGATGAATGATCCAGGTGAGAAACCATTGACAAGCAGCCTCCTGGTTGCTCGGCATGGCAAGGGCTATTTCATTTATACCGGGCTTGCCTTCTTCCGCCAATTGCCAGCGGGAGTACCAGGTGCCTACCGATTGTTCGCGAACTTGGTTTCGCTGGGAAAATGAAGCCGAAGACGCCTCCCTCCGATTCTGACGAATCCCCGGGCGTGCCCGGATTCCGTACCTGGAGAGGAGTTTACTGGTTCGTTTTCACGTTTTTCCTTCTGTCAGTCCTTCTGCTCGTTCTGTTTTCCCAAGCCTTTGTATGAACCTGCTTGATTGGCTGGTGCTTTTGGGGACAATTGTCGGGATTGCTGCCTACGGCACCTGGCGAACCAGGCATACGTCGAGCCTTAATACCTATCTTAAGGGCAATCAGAATACCGGGTGGATTACCATCGGGCTGTCGGTTATGGCCACCCAGGCGAGCACGATCACTTATTTGTCGCTGCCCGGGCAGGCCTATGAGAACGGAATTGCTTTCATTCAAAATTATTTCGGATTACCGCTCGCCTTGATCATCGTGTGCGCCGTTTTTCTGCCCATTTACCGAAAGCTAGGCGTGTATACCGCTTATGAGTATCTCGGACAACGGTTCGATTCCAAGACCCGCCTGCTGGGGGCGTCGCTTTTTTTGGTACAGCGCGGATTGCAGGCGGGGATTACGATTTATGCACCGGCGATTATCCTATCGACGGTCCTCGGTTGGCGTCTGGACCTGACCATCCTGTTTACCGGGTTGTTGGTGATCGTGTATACCGTGACTGGCGGAAGCGCGGCGGTAAATCTAACCCAACGATGCCAAATGGCAGTCATTTTCGTTGGGATGATCACAGCGTTCTTCGTCCTGTTGTCCAAACTACCCAATGGTGCCGTGCATCTCGCGGGTGCCATGGGCAAGCTGCAAGCGGTGGACTTCACTCCCGATCTAAAGAAACGCTACACCCTTTGGAGCGGGCTGCTTGGGGGAATTTTCCTATCGTTGTCCTACTTTGGCACGGACCAGACCCAGGTGCAGCGGTACATTGGTGGCGCTGCATTGCGGGAAGGACGATTGGGCCTCATGTTCAATGCGCTTTTCAAGATTCCGATGCAGTTCTTCATCGTGATGCTCGGAGCGCTCCTCTTCGTCTTCTATCAGTTCCAGCCCGACACCCCGGTCTTCTTCAACCAAACCGAATGGAATCGCCATGAGGAAGGAACCAACGGCGACCGTTTTCGGACCATCGATCAGCAATTCGCCATTATCCAGGTTGACAAGCAAAAGAAAATCCAGGCTTGGATGGCGGCTCGCACGGGAGGCGAACCGGCCACCGAAGCCTCGACCCGATCGGCTATGCTGACGGCTCAAAAGGCATCGGAGGCACTGCGTCAGGAAGCCCGTGATACCCTTCGAGCGGTCGACCCAAAGGCCAAGACCAAAGACTCCGATTATGTGTTTATCCGGTTTATCCTCACCCAACTGCCCCACGGCATGATCGGCCTGCTGATCGCTGTCATGTTTGCGTCGGCGCTCTCTTCCAAAGCCAGTGAATTGAACGCCCTGGGCACCACCACCACCATCGATATCTGGCGACACCTGCGTCCGACGGAGGCACACAATGAAAGTCGAAATGTGCGCCAGGCAAAATGGTTCACCACCCTCTGGGGAATGTTCGCCATCGGTTTCGCCATGCTGGTAAGCTTTGCCGAAAATCTCATTGAGTCTCTGAACATCGTGGCCTCCATTTTCTATCCCGCGTTGCTGGGTGTATTTGTTGTGGCGTTTTTCCTAAAGAAAGTCGGTGGCTCGGCGGTGTTTTGGGCGGCAATAACGTCGCAACTTTTCGTGGTTACTATCTTTTTCGTCGGAAAACTCTTCCCGGCGCATGAGATTGGTTATCTTTGGTTGAACCCAATCGGCTGTACCGCTTGTGTGGTTTTGAGTTGGTTATTTCAGTCCCTGCCAGGGTCATCGACACGTCGGCCAATCGCTGGATCCACCACGGAATGAGCCAGTCGCCGATCATTTGCTTTGGCCAACAGCCGTGCGGCTTCTTTCCGCGCCGATTCCTTTTTGCCAAGTTTGTCACGGCTCGTCGACTCCAGTCCGAGATCGGCGGCGAAATCGTCTTTTTCTATCACGATAGTGACCATGATCCGCGGGAGACCCGGACGACCCTGCGTCACCGGAAGACAGGTGAACCATTCGAACTCAATTTTGCTTTTGATAACCAGACACAGCGCAAGTTTAGTCCGCTCTATCTGAAACGGGTTCGGTCCGACTGGCACGCCAAGACCGCACTGCAGCTCCCCGCCTATGTGGACCGCCATTGGGTAGACGCATTCAGAAACACGACGGCGGACAATGTCGCCGATTTTTGCCTGGAAATGTACCGACACATGGGCTTGCTGGAAGGGGTGAGGGTTGCTCGATCGTCAGACCAGGGGTTTCGCCGCCAAGCCTGTGAAATCAGCGACTACTTTGTGGATGCCCCGTTCGAAGGTGAAATGGTTCGGGCACGCTGGATGGATGGTAGCCTCAAGCTGCACAAAGGTGGAGATACCTATGTGACATTACCGCAGATGGAGTTCGGCAAGGAACAGATCAGCCCCGCGCGCGATAGTCGACTGCGCTGGATGCAGTCGGTACTTCATTGCACTCACTATATTGCGGGTGCCGGTGAACAGGCTTACCTGCGAAAAGAAGACGCGCCTGAAATAGCATTCATAAATCGCGACACCATTGAGCGTTCCGATGAAGCCTACACTGATATCCCATCCTGACCTTGCTCCTTTGTTGGCTTTTGGCCCCCATCCGGACGACCTCGAGTTTGGCTGTGGCGGAGTACTTGCGCAAGAGTCCCGATTGGGGAGACCTGTACATCTCGTGGTCTGTTCGCGGGGCGAGTCGGGGTCTCGTGGCACTCCAGAAATTCGGACACATGAAGCGGAAAAGGCAGCATCAATCTTAGGTGCGACGGTGGAATTCATCGAACTGGATGGAGACGCGCAGTTGGAAATTCGCGCGACGCACGCGACGCGACTGGCGAGCATCATTCGACAGGTACGTCCCGGTATCGTTTTGGCACCGACGGCCGCCCAAAACCAGCACCCGGACCATTGGCGCTTGGGAACCATGGTCCGTGACGCTACGCGATTAGCCCGCTACGGTGGACTTGTCAACCTGCGCGCATTTCCTGTTCACACCATCGCTCAACTGTTTTTTTACGCCGTCACCCCGGAGGCCGAACCATCGGATATTTCACCCCTTTTTATTGATATTTCCGCTCCTGAAATAATCGCCGCCTGGACGGCGGCGATGGAAGCGCATGCAACCCAGGTATCGGCGCGGAGTTATGTAGAACTTCAATTAACGCGATCGCGCTTGTTCGGCTTCCGCGCCGGAGTCACCCATGCCATGGCACTTTTCCCAAACCAACCGCCGGTTTTTGATTCATTAAGTCCGCTGAATGGTCCCTCTGGACGCTTCTGAGATGACATCGACTCGCTCATTGCGAATTGGAATTACCTGCTACCCCTCCGTGGGTGGTAGCGGGGTGTTGGCCTCGGCATTGGGTGAAGAGTTGGCCAGGCGCGGTCACGAAGTTCACTTCATCTGTTACGAGCGCCCATTTCGGCTACAACCCAATGCACCCCGGCTCTTTTTTCATCCGGTGGTCATCAACACCTACGACCTGTTTAAATATCCGGATTACACCCTCCCACTTTCAGTGAAGATGGCCCAGGTCAGCCAAGAGCACGGTCTTGATCTCCTCCACGTACATTATGCGGTGCCCCATGCCACGGCGGCCATTCTTGCCAGGTCCATGCTACCACCGGAATTGCGCTTAAGAGTAGTCACCACACTTCATGGCACGGACACCACGTTGCTGGGTCGCGACCCTGGATACGGCCCGGCCATCCGACACGCGCTGAATTGTTCGGATGCCGTGACGGTTGTTTCCGATTTCCTTAAAAATGAAACCCAACGATTGCTCCATTTTCAAGGACCGGTGGAGGTGATTCCTAATTTCTTTGAACCACACCCGCCGAGTCGGTCTCGCGAGGAAACTCGGGGAGAACTGGGCGTGAAACCGGAGGAAATAGTCCTTTTTCATTCCTCGAATCTGCGCCCGCTAAAACGGGTTGACCTGATCCTGACGTCACTGTCGCTGTTGAAAGCCCACGTCCCGATTAAACTGCTGGTCTTGGCGGGAGGCAACTTCGCCCCGTTCATGGACCAGGCACGAAAGCTCGGTTTGGAAGAGAGAATCATAGTCCGCGAGAATGTGCAGGCGATTGAAGACTATTTACAAGCAGCCGATCTCGGCGTATTTGCATCGGAAACCGAGAGCTTCTGTTTGAGCATTTTGGAGGCAATGTGTTTTGGTGTTCCAAGCGTGGCGACCCGTGTCGGCGGGATTCCAGAATTGGTCGAGGACGGTACCAGCGGGATCCTAATACCATCTGGCGATCCGCAAGCGATGGCCACTGCGTTAGACTGCTTGATTGGGGACGCAGGGCGGCGACTCCGCCTTGGGATGGCATCACGTGTGCGCGCAAAGCAATATTTCTCCGCTGATGTCATCATCCCGCAGTACGAGGCGCTTTATCGAAGGGTATGCGCCCTAGTGTCGTGTTTCCCAAATAGCTTGCAGTTTGTTGCGCCTAAAATGCCCCAGGGCGAGGCGCGAGGCGGTCGAATATTTGGAACGTGGTAGAGTAGGCGGAGCCGACGGATTGAGAGGCCCATGGGCCAATGACCGTCTGACTCCGCCCCTGCATCGAACCGTACGTGCGGTTTTCCCGCATACGGCTCGCATCGGTCATTCACCTCCTTATCCAGCCGGTCTAGGTAGAGGTTGGCTAGCAAAGGACTGATGACACCGCCTTGCGGAGTGCCCCTCTCATTCCTTCGCCGCGTTACCTTTCCGCTTCTCGGGTCTCGTTCTTCGATCGGCGCTTTCAGCCAAGCGGAGATCAACGCCAGCACACTGCCGTCGCTGGTCCGCCTAGCCACTAGTTTCATCAACCGGTCATGAGGGATACTGTCAAAGTACCCCGACAGGTCCGCATCGATGACCTCGTACTTGCCCCTCTTCACCGCTTCCACGATGGCTTCCAGGGCTTGATGCGCGTTTCGTCCGGGGCGGTACGCATAACTGTGCTGGTGCATGTCTGCCTCAAAGATCGGCATCAACACCAGTACCGCCGCCATTTGCACCACCCGGTCTTTTACCGTCGGGATACCCAACGGCCGAGTCTTCCCGTCGCCTTTGGGGATGTGTACCCGCAGCACCGGACTAGCCCGGTACTCCTTGGTCTTCATCTCCTCCATTAACGACGCGATCCATGTGTTTCTTGTCGTCTTGTCCTTCTGGACATGTTCGATCTCAACCCCGTCCACACCGGCACACCCACCATTGTGGGTTACCCGGGCCAGAGCCGCTTGCAATATGTCCTTTCGGCAGACGTCTCCATAAAGGCGATAGAATCGGTATTCCGGCTCCGCCTTAGCTTTCCGATATAGCGTCCGTTGCAGTTTCTGAACTTTTGCAGGAGTTGTTACCCGCGCCCACTCGTTTTGCAAGTGGTCCAAGTCATCTCCCTGTCCCGCACTGCTTCGACTCGCTTGAGCACAAGTGGTTCCCCTTCGCTCCACACAGGTTGTGCTGTCCTGCGATGGACTGATCCGGATTAGCCAAGGTGTCCATGCCTACCTAAAGGAGAAGAATGTCCCGCATGTCTGGCATGTGGATGAGCATGCGCATGACTTTCAGAATTGGAAGAAGGGGTTCTACCATTTCGCTCAATTGGTTTTTCGTCCGGGACTTGGAACCCCAAAACCCTAATTGAGAAGCCTACCTACCACGACCGAAAGCCGTTTCGCCCCTGAATCTTGGTAAGCGACCCTTTTTCCTACATCAGAGGCTACTTGTACTATACTGTACTTTCCATGCCGAATCATAGAGATATCCAGCCAGCAGCCACCCTTTTGATGCGAAGTTCATGGAAACTTGGCTTGCGCCGCATCCTGCTCGGCATCGCTGGAGCGGCATTTTTGCCTCAATTAGCGACTGGACAGGTGGTGCCAAGTCAAACTATCGCTCGCGATTGGGACGAGCAGACTCTGGCTGCGATTCGAATCGACAAGCCTCACCCTCCAGTTCACGCACGGAACCTTTTCAGTCTTTCCGTTGTCATGTACGACGCCTGGGCTGCCTATACCAACGGACCGGTCGGCTATGTCTTTCGCCAAAAGGCAACGGCTAACGATATCCCTTCTGCTCGGCGGGAGGCAATCAGTTATGCCGCTTATCGGATATTGAAAGAACGCTATGCCCTTTCAAAAAGCGCCGCTGTAACGCTCCCCGCTCTTGATGCTCACTTGGCTTCCCTCGGCTACGACCCGTCCAATCAGTCGCGTGACCTATCGACACCGGCAGGAGTTGGAAACTCGGTTTACGATGCCGTTTCCGCTTGGTTTATCAACGATGGCTCCTACCAGACCAACGGATACAAGGACTTGCTAGCTTCAAAAGGTGGATATGCACCGATCAATGGATACCTGAACACCGGTCTGAGCGGCACTACAGTTGTTGACGTCAATCGATGGCAACCGTTGGAAATTGCCAATGCCGTGGACCAAAATGGACTTCCGACAGGTCCCTTGCAAACGTTTCTGGGTTCTCAATGGTTGTGGGTTCGCCCGTTTGCCTTGGATCGTACGGATTCCAGCCGCGCTTGGATCGATCCCGGTCCGCCACCCAGGCTGGGCACGGCTTCATCGGACGCTTTCCGCACCAATGTGGTTGAAAACATTCGCCGGAGCAATCAATTGACACCTGACGATGGCGTTATTCTGGATTTTTCACCCGGAACGATTGGAAACAACACGTTGGGATCCAATGATGGAAAAGGCTATTCCGTTAATCCGGTGACGGGTCAACCTTACGCCCCAAATCCTGCCAAGCGCGGAGATTTTGCCCGGGTCATTGCCGAGTTTTTTGCCGATGGTCCGAATTCGGAGACACCTCCTGGCCACTGGAATGTGATTGCCAACGGGGTCAGCGACAATACGAATTTTGTCAAACGCCTGTATGGAACGGGGCCAGTAGTCGACCCGCTGGAATGGGATGTTAAAGTCTACTTTGCCCTGAACGCAGCAGTGCACGAAGCGGCCTGCGCCGCTTGGTCGCTTAAGCGAGAATATGATGGATGGAGACCGATTTCCGCAATTCGATACATGGGACAAAACGGACAATCCAGCGACCCGCTACAGCCTTCTTTCAGCACGAACGGCCTTCCACTGATCCCGGGTTTGATTGAGCTGGTCACTCCCGTAACTGCCGCTCCGGGCGGACGTCACGCGGGATTGCCGGTGGGTCAGGTGGTCATTCTCGCGTGGGGTGGACCGCCCACGGATCCGAGCCAATACAGCGGGGTGCATTGGATTCAACCGGAAGATTGGTTTCCGTACCAAAAGGCCAGCTTTGTTACCCCAGCGTTCCCTGGCTATGTTTCCGGTCACAGCACGTTCAGCAGGGCAGCTGCCGAAGTCCTGACTGGCATTACGGGCTCGGAATTCCTGCCAGGGGGAATGGGAATCCATACGGCCCCAGCGGGTACGGGACTGACCACCGAGTACGGCCCCAGTGCGACTGTCCAGTTGCAATGGGCGACCTATTATGACGCAGCGGACCTCGCCGGTGTTTCGCGACTGTGGGGTGGCATCCACCCACCGATTGATGATTTTACCGGGCGGATCATAGGCTCCCAGTGTGGAAAGGGCGTCCTGCAATTGGCGACGCGCTTCTTTAACGGAACCGTCGCTACAAGCGATGTGGCTCTGGCGATTCAAGCGCAAGGACCTTCGGTTCACCGCTTGTCTTATTCAACTGTTCGGGGCCTCTTCTACAAACAGCAATCCACACCTTCACTTTCGGTTCCTTTTACGGATGACGTGGGGGGATTTGTTACCGCCTATGACGCGAGTGTCGTGTCCACTAATACTTCTTCAGGGTCGCAACGGTTCTTTCGGGTGCTGACGTCTCTCCAGCCGTAGACCAGAGTCATGTCATCGAAATCGGTTTGGCCTTTCGCAGGCCGACCCACCAATGCGAAATGCCGCATCATTCCGGGGTGCCTTGCTTATTTTGGCCATTGATCCGATGGTTTCGCTTCGCTCAACCAGCGGCTGCTAATGGCTGGAAAGCCTCCGGCTTCCGAATTAGTCCTGGAACCCGAACCAAGTAGAACTGCTAAATGAATCCAATATCCGTCTCTTATAGACTTAGATGGGTGGCGATCGGAGTTGGAGTTATTCTTTCTGGGGCAAGACCACACATGTTGAATGCCCAAGGTTGCATTGCTTCTCGTGGTGCCGGAGGAGGAACGTCGTGCCTTCTGGGCGAGGTCGACGGCAAGGAATTCGCCGAAAGCTGGGAAGCATCAGTTGGATATCGTTGGCTCCACTCAGACCGGATGTTTAGCGGCGATGTTGAACAAACCCAAAGGGCTGCCGAGGGAAGCCAGGAGATTAATGATTCCCACTTTATCGACCTTAGTCTAAGGTATTCGTTCACACCTCAATGGAGCCTGGAACTAACGCTTCCGACAGCCGTGAACGATCGGTCGCAGGTGGTTCGAGCCTTGAATCAGCAACGCACGATTCTTGGTCGGTTCCATACCCATTCAGCAGGTCTGGGTGACATTCGGTTAATGGGATATGGTTGGGCCTTGGTCCCTACGAACCACCCGCACGGAAATGTGCAACTCGGGTTGGGGGTCTCCGCGCCCTCCGGAGACAGGGATGTTCAAGATACCTTTTTGATCCCCGGGCGACGCGGTCCAATCGCGCAGACACATGCGGTCGATCAATCGATCCAGTTGGGCGCTGGAGGATGGGGCTCTGTTTTTGAAGTGGCTGCCTACCGCGAAGTGATTCCACGCCTCTCGGTGTATATTAATGGAGCGTATACACTGACTCCGCAGGAGAGCTACACGCCGACGGCCAGTCTTAGTGGCACCTATTCGATCACTGACAACTACCTCGCTCGGGGCGGCTTCGAATGGGTTGCTTGGCCTTCCCGCTCCATCTCGTTTTCTTTGGGTGCTCGGATTGAAGGCGTACCAGTTCATGATCTGGTTGGTGGAAGCGACGGTTTTAGGCGACCTGGTTACGCCATCTCCGTCGAACCGGGAGTCTCCACGATGTACCATTCCTGGTCCGCATCCCTGACCGCACCTTTCGCGGTTTATCGCAACCGGCAGCAAAGTGTGCAGGAACAGGAAAATGGAATGGCACCGGTGGCGGCGGGATTCGCCGACTTTGTCTTTGTCTTTAGACTGTCTCGAACCTTTTGAAACTGGGCCTGTTTCATCGGGTATCGCGTTTCTCTTCAACTCCTCCCTTGCAAGTGAGCAGATAAGATTTGCCAGGATTGCTAGCCGTCACGTGGAAGTGGGAATCCCGCCAAGGGCGCACCGTTTCCTTCGCCTTTCCCCCGCCCTGCTTAAAGGCCCTTACGACGGCGCGATCGCCCAATCGAAGCCCCGACCACAAGACACCCTTATCCCGCTTGGACGGAAGTTGGTAAGATAGCACTTCGCCGTGCTCAAGGAATTCGCGAAACTCCAGCATCTCGTCATAGACTGCCACGGCATCTTCCAGTTCCGGCAGGGCCATGGCCTCAAAGTCGCGAATCCGTGGACTGAATACCTGCATGCCGGCTACGCCCCTCAACCAGAGATGTCTCAGGACCTCCCGATAGCGAGGACGCGACATTACGGGAAAGTCGGTTTCTGGAGCTTCCGAAACCCAGCGCGCCACCCACGGGATAAGCTCTTTTTCAGGCGCCCAGCGGTCGGCCAAACTACCAGACAACGAAACATGCCGAAGCAGCACGTTCGTATAGACTTGGTCGACATGCTCCTGGTCTCGCCACTGAGAGGTCGGGCGATCCTTCCAGACCCAGGAGGCGGCACCATAGGCAGTGGGGTTGTAGGCCGTGATCAAGGGCGGCATGATCGGATGTCCCTGCCGCCCATTCCAACTGAGTTGGGGTTCCTCGGGCGTCGACGGCTGAGCCAGCCAGTCGGTCACGGAACACTTAGGATAGAACTCCAGGACGGGTGCCGCATAGTATGTCGCAAAGAGTTCATAAAACTTGCGAGCCGCGTAATCATCAAAGACAGCGGGCGAAGCCAGTACTTTGGCTGGAAGAACCTCGCGGCATCGCTGGCAGTGGCGGGCTTGATCATAACGATCATCACCGTAAAGTGGATCCCCTTCCCAATCTGCCCAGACAGCGTCAAGATGGACACCACGATCGCGGAACTCGCGCAACGTGTTCCGATGTTGGTCGGCAAACTTAGCCCATCCGGTATGGATTGAGGGACAAGGACGCACGTACTCCTTAGGCCTATACTCGGAATCAAGCTGATGTGCCCACACCGCCGAATCACCGGCGAGCGATGCTGGAAAAGCTCCCGATCGGCCCTCCATGGCAATCACCGGGGAACCGGCTGCTTGAATGGCCAATGCGGTATCGATCATGCCTGTGTCCAGTCGAATATGTTGGGTTAAACCTCGCCGGAGAAGCTGGTGATAATATTCGGGCGGTTGAGGCTGAAACGAAAAGCCCTCCCAGGCGATCAAGGGCCAACGGGAGCCACGCGGGTGCTTGAGTGGGGGAATTTTTTCCAGGATGTTGTCATACCACGAAAAAGCAGGCTCGGGGCGGGTCCCCGGCATACGCTGTGGGTAGAGCACCCCTTTGCGCAACTCCTCTGCATTCGCGAGACTGAGCCGAGATGCCCCGGCCCCTGCGCCACAGAGCAGGCGACAGAAAGTACGTCGATTCATTGATGCGGAAGTGTATCACCCTCATTGGCCAGGGTCAGGATAGATTTGGCGATGGCTCTCGGACGCTCCAACAGGCGAAATAGAGAACGGGGCGCGGTTTGGACCGCCGAGCAGGTCTGCAGACCTGCGATACGGCAGCCTAAAAGGCTGCGCTACGGGTTGTTTTGTCGCGCTCTCCGCGCGGGTTTGGATAGTGTCCGGTTCGACGGTGGCTTGCAAATAGAGCAATGACTCGCCACGGTGAACGCCTGTGTCGTTTGCCCGAAGCATTTTTCGGTTCATTCGACCCGATTCGGAACTGACCTATGACTGCACAAACATTGACTCCGGAAGGCGAACGCATCGCGGATGATCTGTCCCGGCGGCACGGCTTTAGCGTCGACGCCGTGACCCACATGATGTTCTCCGTACTAAATGGGAACGGTTCAATGGCCCAATTCTCGCATCCAGAGTTTGGCGGTTCTGGTCAATGGATGCGCGGAGGCATGATCATGTTGGGCGACATGTTCAATCACGGTCTAAAAGGCCGCGTGGACTCCATTTGCAATGATATTTCTGGTATTCTAGCCAGCCAACCGGGCTTGCTGAGCAGCGGCAGTTTTCAATCGCAAAACCAGGGTGGAAATCACTGGCAATCGCAGGCAACCGGTGTGCCTCCCGGGCAATCGACCCTCTTCCAGCCTGATCCCAGCTCCAATTGGTGGCCGCAAGAAATCGGCTTTCCGAACGCGACCGGTTCGCAAAACTCGGTGCGTTACGCCTACTTTGCCGTGGCCCGGCGATTGGCGGTACAAACCGGTTCAGACGTGTGGGTCTATGACACTCTCGACCATCAAATTGGCGGGTTTTCCCAGCAACAAGGTTCAGGCGGGGCGATCGTGTTCACGAGCCAATTCGGAACGGTGAATCTCAATAGCCTACCGGTCGTGTACCGAAATGGTCAATCGGTCCAGGTATCCCCTGCTCCGCTTAATTCGACTCGATCATCGGTCACTTCGGGTGAAACGAAGGATGTACTGGCCACGATTGAACGACTGGGCACCTTGCGTGCACAAGGCCTATTGACCGATGCTGAGTTTAATACCAAAAAGGCGGAACTTCTGAGTCGCCTTTAATGGTGGTAGTGACTCTCCACCGATTCGCCAAACTCTTTTAGGAAACATAAGCCCGTAAGCGCGGGGCTAACTTCACATAGTCTGGTCAGAGCCAGAATTGGTCCTTGTTCGCGTCCGCGATGGCAGTAGTGAAGGATGCGCTTGTGGTCTGGACCGGGATAAAAAAGCCTAGGCCGTGTTTTCAAAATGCATTTGCCTATCTGCTGGCCAAAACAGGCGGGGGCTTCGTTGCTCCTCGGTCACGTATTTCGTCGCAATATGCTCCCTCGTCGCGCCTCCACCCCGTCAGAGTCAAAAGTACCTCGCCAGAGTTCACGGTTGGCATTGGTCACGGACATTCCCGCCCGGGCAAATCGCCAATCGTCCTCAGCGATCCGTTGACGGTAAGCGGCGAATCGGTTGTCCGATTCCATTAGCACCCGAGCAGCTATGGCTTCTGCTACTCGTTTACGAAACGCCCGCCGACAGGAAGGCAAAAAATCGACTAAGCGCGGCGTTGGCGGGCCGACCACACCAATGCACCCAAACCGATTACGGCGAGAGCCCAAGTGGAAGGTTCTGGAACTGTGAGCGTGGTCACGGAAAAATTGCCAAAAGTCGTGGTGGCGGTCAGTCCAGCTTGAGTGGATTGAATGGCGACACCCAATCCGACTGAGCCTTGGGTGAAGGTGGCGTCAGAGCCACTTACTGATGATAGGACCTTTCCAGTAGTCTTGTCTGTCAATGTGGCGAACTGCTGGCCATTGATATCACTATAATCCACGTGTAGGACATCGCCCGGTGTCAGGGCAAGGACACCCGATGCTGCTGTCTGGCTAATCGGACCTTGAGTCACCTCGCCAACCACCTTGGCGATTAGGAACTCATTTGCCGAGTAGTCGTATCCAACCGTGTAGCCGCTCACTTGTCCAATGCCAAGGGTGCCAATTTCGACAAAGGCCCCGGCGTATTGTTTTCCGGTGCCTGAATTCAAGATATCGTAACTGACCGCCACGTTGCCATAAGACTGGCCATTTACAAAAGCACCGGCCCGGCCTGGTCCCAACTGCGTTGGCAATGCCGACTGGGGAACGTTAATCTGAAGACCAGCTCCCGGAAACACGAACGATGCCGGAGTTCCGAAAGCGGCCAATGGATTGTAAACGGTATAATTCGCAAGGGATTGCGAGGAAAAATCGTCGGAGAAGTCGGCATGCGTTTTTAGAGCCGAGATCGCACCGAGAACGGTCGTCAAGGAACGAGTTAACAAAACAGTGGACTTCATGGGTGTTATACCTTTAGCGGTATACCAATCGCGAAAGAGGTGTCAAGACGAATTATCCAAAAAACCTGAGCCCAAAGTCGGACCACCATACCATTTCCCCCTTGCGTTCGTCGGTCAAACCTAGTTCAACCGACCCGTGCCAAAAACGTTTACTTCGGTGCCCGGAGCAGTGGTTGCCGCGCGAGGATTTAGGGCTGCGGGAGTGTTCTGCGATATCAAGCGGTTGGGGACCGGCAAGGGCTCGAACAAAGGTGCCAAGCGTGACTTGGCATTGCTGGTGAGCGAGGTCCCCTGCTCCGCTGCGGGGATGTTCACCACCAACCAGATTTGTGCTGCTCCGGTCAAAGTCTGCGTCTCTCGAATGGCCAAGGGCATGGCGCAAGCGGTGGTCATCAACAGTGGGAATGCCAATGCCTGCACGGGAAAGCAAGGGATGAAGGATGCGCTGGCCATGACCCGATTGGCCGAACAAGCGTTGGCCATTTCGGAAGGGTATGCCCTGGTGGGGTCAACGGGGCGAATCGGCGTTCTCATGCCGATGGAAAACGTCACTCAAGGCATCCAAGCAGCCGCGATTGAACTGGGATCAACGGAGGCCCATGCCGCTCAAGCGGCGGAGGCCATCATGACCAGCGATAGTCGATCCAAGTCGCTGGCGATCGAGTTTAAACTCGGTGGCAAGAACGTTCGCTTGGGCGGGATGTGTAAAGGTGCCGGGATGATCCAACCCGGTATGAGCGCCAACGGTGCCAGACCGGCGGCACTTCCTGGTATCCCCCCTGGACTTCATGCGACGATGTTGGGGTTCATCACCACAGATGCGGCTATCGAAGCCAGGACCCTTCAGATGGCCTTGCGGGAAGCGGTGGCCAATAGCTTTAATCGGATCACTGTGGACGGGGACATGAGCACCAACGACACGGTGCTGGTATTGGCCAACGGTTTGGCGGGAAATACGCCCATCAAGCAATTGGCCAAGTCCGAACTCGGACGTAACTACAAAGCGTTTCAAGCGGCCCTTCAGCATGTTTGCCTAGAATTGGCCAAAATGATTGTCCGCGACGGTGAAGGAGTTCATCGAGTGGTTACCCTTCGATTGAGCGGAGCCCGGGACACCGCCGAAGCCGATGCAGCCGTTCGCTCAATCGCCAACAGCGCCTTAGTCAAAACCAGTTGGCATGGAGGCGATCCCAATTGGGGACGAATCATTGATGCCTTGGGCTACAGCTCGGCCTACGTGGAGGAGGCCAAAGTCGATATCGGGTATAGTACTCCGGGAAGTCGACAAGTCCTTTGGAGCCTGAAACGCGGCCAACCAACTTCGGCGACGTTTGCTGAACTTTGCGCAGCAGCAGCCCCTTCGGAATTTGACCTCCATGTCCGACTGAACTTGGGGAAGGGATCGGCTGTCCTGTATGCTGCGGACCTTACCGAAGCCTACGTGGAATATAACAAGGGAGACGTTGGAGATCCGACCACCTTGGGCGGATGACTGACAGTTCCGCTGCCATTATT
>CAILNN010000420.1 GCA_903835555.1 uncultured Verrucomicrobiota bacterium | reverse complement strand
TCAGTCAGAAAAGCTTAGCCCACGCAAACGCCAGTATATTACCTTTAACGATCCCGCTTTGAAAGCAGCCGCCAAGCGCGATCCCAACGGTTTTGTCGCCGGTTTGAGCGCTTCTGCCACGCTGGACGAAGTTCAGCATGTGCCGGAACTGTTCCCCGTCATCAAGGCTTCCATTGATCGCCGTCGCGAGCCCGGGCGCTTCTTGCTGACGGGTTCGGCGAATTTGTTCCTTCTACCGAAATTGTCCGAATCGCTGGCCGGGCGACTCAAGCTCCTGACATTGTGGCCCCTATCGCAGGGTGAGTTGAAAGACAGGTTCGAACGGTTTATCGACCTTCTTTTTTCGCGGAATGTAGATTGGTCATCGTGCAAAGGAGAACCGTTCCTACAGAAAGAATGGTTGAATGCGGTTCTTGTGGGCGGTTATCCCTCCGCGTTAGCTCGGGAGCCAGGTGTACGCCGGAAGGCTTGGTTTCGATCCTATCTGACAACGATCCTCCAAAGGGATGTTCAGGACATTTCAAATATTGCCGACCTTTCCGCCGTTCCCCGGTTACTCACGGTGGTCGCTTCCCGAGCGGGCGGACTCTTGAATACAGCCGACCTCTCCCGAACATTGGCGATACCACAAACAACGGTAAAACGCTACTTTGCAATCCTAGAGGCGACGTTTCTGGTCCATCTCTTACGACCTTGGTCGAGCAATCTGGGTCAGCGGCTCATACAGACGCCCAAGATTTATTTGAACGATTCTGGCTTATTATCCCATTTGATGGGGCTCACCGTCGAAAGCGTTAAGACCGATAGGACGGCTTTGGGTGCAGTCCTGGAGAATTTCGTATTGATGGAGCTCCGAAAACAAGCAACGTGGAGTGAATCCCAGCCCGAATTCTATTATTGGCGCACGGTGTCAGGACTGGAAGTCGATATCGTTCTGGAAGACAGCGCCGGGAGACTCGTTGGTATCGAGGTAAGAGCCGGAGCAACCCTTGGCGGTAACGATGTGCGAGGATTACAGACTATGTCCGAGTCGGTGGGCAAGCGTTGGCTTCGTGGTGTCGTGCTCTATACGGGTTCCGAAGTGATCCCCTTTGCAGCCAACCTCCACGGAATCCCGATTTCGCATCTCTGGACGGCGGGTCCTTCCTCTCTTTCTAAATAACGTTGCTCATTGTCGTTCGTCAACGGCATGGGTGGCGGAAATGTTGCCGGAAGCCAAAATAGGTCGATCGACTATTTCGACTATGAATTCAATTTGGCGTTGAGTCCGTTTTTCGGGATCATGCCGTTATGAGTCTGGCTGAACAAATGGAACAACTGGCAAGAAGCGCTCGCGAAGCTTCTCATGCGTTGGCTTTGCTGAGCACGGCAGAAAAGAACGACGCTTTGCTGGCTATGGCCGATGCGCTGGATGCCGGCGCAGAGCCGTTACAAGCTGCCAATCGGGAAGACCTCAAGGTAGGCGAGAGCCTCGGATTAACCAAGGCCATGATGGACCGGCTGGCACTGGACACGAAGCGCATCCGAGCCATGGCCCAAGGATTACGAGAGGTGGCGGCTCTTCCTGATCCAGTTGGACGGATGCTGAATGACCGGACGCGCCCCAACGGGTTGCGATTGCAAAAGGTCACCGTTCCGCTCGGCGTGATTGTCATCATCTATGAGTCCCGTCCCAATGTGACTGCAGATGCGGCCAGTCTTTGCTTCAAGTCGGGTAATGCCACCATTCTTCGCGGCGGCAAGGAAGCCCTTCATTCCAACCAATGGATTGCGCAAACCATGGTTGAAGCCGGACGCCGAATCTTGGGAGACCGATTCCCCAATTCCGCCATTCAGGTTGTCCCGACCCCAGACCGCGCCGCCATTCCCGCTCTCCTAGCCCTGACGCAATATGTCGATCTCTGTATGCCGCGCGGCGGAGAAGGCCTGATTCGGGCTGTGACCGAGGCGTCCAAGGTGCCGGTGATCAAGCACTTTAAAGGGGTTTGCCATGTCTATGTGCATGCCGCTGCCGACCTGACCATGGCCGTTGACATCCTCGACAACGCCAAGACCCAGCGCCCGTCCACTTGCAATGCCGCTGAAACTTTGTTGGTCGACCGGGAGGTGGCGGAACAACTGCTTCCGTTGGTTGCCCACCGTTTGGGAAACAAGAACGTGGAGCTTCGAGCTGATCCCGCTGCCTTTGCCTTACTTTCAAACCTGGGCGTGAAATACCCAGCGGCGCTTGTCCCTGCTGAAGAGGCGGACTATTTCAACGAATACAACGATTACATCCTCAATATCCGGGTGGTGGAAGATGTCTCCCATGCCGTGGCCCATATTCGCCACTTCGGTTCGGCTCATAGCGATTCCATCGTGACACAAGATGAATCGGCGGCCCGCCGGTTCCTGGCCGAAGTCGATTCGGCAGCGGTTTATTGGAACGCGAGCACCCGGTTTACCGACGGGGGAGAGTTTGGTATGGGAGCGGAAATTGGCATTAGTACCGACAAGCTGCATGCCCGCGGCCCCATGGGACTGGAAGAGCTCTGTTCGTATAAATGGATTGGCTGGGGCAACGGCCAAGTGCGGGGTTAGCCCGTTCGCACAGTGTCAATTCGCAAAATTAAAAAGCCGGGAATTTGCCCGGCTTTACACACCGATATGGGCTTGGCAGCCCTCGTGCCTTCGTGAGAAACCGGTATTGGCCCGGCTTTGCTCTGCGATACCTATTTGACGGACTCAAACGCCTTCGCTTCGGCGCCGTTTCACCTCCAACTGGGTGATGGCATGCGCCAAAGCCGCCTCGGTCACGGCGATCTCCTCGTCGTTGAGCTGCTTCTTAAGCCGCTCCTCAGCCTCCTTCCGCGCCTTTTCGACCTCGGCTTCATTGATATGGTCGGTATCGATGGCCATTTCGGTCAAAACGGCAACACGTTCACCGGTGATTTCCACAAAGCCATCGCCAACAGCTAAGTGACGGGTGGCCCCATTTTGACGGATGACCAACTCCCCACAGGAGATTTGGGTCATTAGCGGAACGTGCATCGGATAGATGCCCAACTGCCCGTCCACCCCCGGCAAGGTGACATTCTCAACATCAGCCGAGAATACCCGCGCTTCCGGTGTGACAATTTCGAGTCGCAAAGTGGCCATGAATGCTGCTTCCTAGATTGGGGTTGCCCGGACCGTGGCACCCGACGTCGGTGCCGCCAAATCCGATACCAGCCTCACTCCTTAATCTCGTCAATTCCGCCCTTCATGTAGAAGTCGTTCTCGCCGACGGCATCATGCTTGCCTTCCAGGATTTCCTTGAAGCCACGCACGGTCTCGGCAACCGGCACCTGCTTGCCAGGACGTCCGGTGAACACCTCGGCCACAGAAAACGGTTGGCTCAAGAACTTCTGGATTCGGCGCGCGCGATAAACCGTGGTCTTGTCTTCCGGGCTCAATTCATCCAGACCTAGAATGGCGATAATGTCCTGCAAGTCCTTGTAACGTTGGAGCACTTTCTGGACACCACGCGCCACTTGGTAATGTTCCTCGCCCACAACGTCAGGTGACAGAGCCCGCGAGTTGGAGGCCAAAGGATCGACCGCAGGATAAATTCCCAATTCGGCAATGGACCGCTCCAACACGATGGTGGCGTCCAAGTGAGCGAATGTCGTCGCCGGGGCCGGATCGGTCAGATCGTCTGCGGGCACGTACACCGCTTGGAAGGAGGTGATGGAACCCTTCTTGGTCGAGGTAATACGTTCCTGGAGGTTACCCATTTCCGCCGCCAGAGTCGGTTGATAACCGACGGCGCTCGGAGTACGACCGAGCAAGGCCGACACTTCTGAACCCGCCTGGGAGAAACGGAAAATGTTGTCCACGAACAGAAGCACGTCCTGATTCCGTTCGTCACGGAAGTACTCGGTGACCGCCAACCCCGACAAAGCCACGCGAAGACGTGCACCTGGAGGCTCGTTCATCTGGCCGTACACCAGTGCGATACGGGATTCTTCCAGCTTGTCTTGCTTGATGACGCCCGCTTCGGACATTTCGTGGTACAGGTCGTTGCCTTCGCGGGTTCGTTCACCCACGCCAGCGAACACCGAGACGCCGCCGTGCAGCTTCGCGATGTTGTTGATCAATTCCATGATCACGACGGTTTTTCCGACGCCTGCGCCACCAAATGCGCCGACCTTGCCACCCTTCAAGAAGGGGCAGATGAGGTCGATGACCTTGATTCCAGTGGTCAAGACCTGGGGATTGGTCGACTGATCGACCAAGGGAGGTGCTTGGCGGTGAATCGGGTAGCGTTTCTCGAATTTGACCGGGCCGCGTTCGTCGATGGCTTCGCCGGTGACGTCGAACACACGACCCATCACGCCGTCGCCGACAGGCATCGATATGGGGGTGCCGAGGTCGATGACTTCCTGGCCGCGCTTCAGGCCTTCAGTCGTACTCATGGCCACGGCACGAACCCAGTGACCGCCCAAATGCTGTTGGACTTCCAGGGTCAAGAGGGTGGGACCGCTGCCTGGCCGGACATAGTCGATGGTCAGCGCGTTGTAGATGGCCGGCAGGTTATCGGGAAACTCGATGTCCACCACGGGACCGATAATCTGAACGATTTTTCCTTTATTCATGGGGAGCAAATTCAGGGCAGAAATGAAAGCTGGGTAGGTTGATTAGGCACCGGGCGTTAGTTGCCCATAGCCATCGCGGCACTGGTGATTTCGAGCAGTTCCTTGGTGATATTGGCCTGTCGAATTTTGTTGTACTCGAGGGTCAGGTCCTTGACGAGCTGCTTGGCGTTGTCGGTTGCGTTCTTCATCGCCACCATTCGGGAACTGTGTTCCGAGGCCTTCGCTTCCAGCAGCACTTGGTAAATCTGGTAATTGACGTACTTGGGTAACAGGCTGCCCAAAACATCCGTAGCGGTAGGCTCAAACTGAAATTCGCTCACCTTGGATTCCGGAACCGAAGCGGTCGATTCCTCATCCTTCACACTCGCCGATAACGGCTTGAGTTCGATGATGGGCAACAATTGGCGAACCAGCGGCTTTTGATTCAGGGTCGAAATAAAATTGGTGAAGACAATATCCACCTGATCGACTTCTCCTGAGGTGAATAACTCGCAGGCCTTTCGGCAAATTGCCATTGCCTCCGAAAACTTGGGATTGTCCCGGTAGGTAAACCGTTCCGCCACCGTCCGCTTGGCACGCGCGGTCCATTGCTCACTCTTACGGCCAGCCGTCAGAAAAAGGCTGGATTCAGCATCAAACCGCCCCGCTTCACGAAGCAGGTTGGTATTGAGGCTGCCACAAAGTCCCTTGTCCGTCGAAACGACGATTACGGCGCGCTTCTTCACCGGGCGTTGTTCCATCAGCGGATGAGTGAACTCACCGGCGCTTGCCGTAGCCGCTGCCAGCATGCCGTTCATCAGATCGACATACGGGCGACCCGCCAGAGCCGCTTGCTGTGCCTTCCGCATCTTGGCCGAGGCGACCTTCTCCATCGCCTTGGTGATCTGGGCGGTATTCTTAACCGACTTAATGCGTCGGCGTATGTCGCGTGTGCTTGGCATGGGAGCCTATTCCGGTCGTCCGGATTACCGGTAGGTTTGCTTGAATTCGCCCACTGCGGTCTTTAATTCCGCAGCAATTGGGTCGCTGATGGCTTTTTCATTGCGGATTTTCTCCAGCAAAGCCGCCTTACGGGAACCCAAAAAGTCGGTGAATTTGTTCTGCCAATCCTTGATCTTTTCAACAGCCACGTCGTCCAGGTGGTTGTTTTGCATGGTCCAGAGGATGGCGCACTGAACTTCGACCGAGATCGGGTTGTACTGGAGCTGCTTGAACAACTCAACAATCCGCTTGCCGCGTTCCAGCGTCGCTTGGGTCTTGGCATCTAAATCAGAGCCGAACTGAGCGAAAGCGGCCAATTCACGGTACTGGGCCAAGTCCAGCTTGATACGCCCGGCAACCTGCTTCATCGCCTTGATTTGGGCCGCTGAACCGACGCGCGACACTGACAAACCGACGGAAATAGCCGGACGAACGCCTTGGTAGAAGAGGTCGGTCTCCAGGTAAATCTGACCGTCGGTGATGGAAATCACGTTGGTCGGAATGTACGCCGAAACGTCGCCGGCCTGAGTTTCAATAATGGGCAGGGCAGTCAAAGAACCGTTGCCGTTCGCTTCATTGACCCGGGCGCTTCGTTCCAACAAGCGGCTGTGCAGATAGAAGACGTCGCCAGGATAGGCTTCGCGGCCCGATGGACGCTTGAGCACCAATGAGACTTGGCGGTAAGCCACGGCTTGCTTGGAAAGATCATCAAAAATGATCAACGCATCCATGCCGTTGTCCATGAACCACTCACCCATCGCCGCACCGGAGAACGGGGCCAAATATTGGTTGGCGGCACTATCAGAAGCCGCAGCCACCACGACGATGGTGTCTTCCAAAGCACCGGCCTTTTCCAATTCGGCAATGACTCGGGCCACGTTCGATTGCTTCTGCCCGACCGCGACATAGATATTATACACCGCGCGAAACTTCGGGTCTCCCGAAGCGCGCCCGACCTTGTTGGCGCGGGCTTGGTTGATCATCGTGTCAACGCCGATGGTGGTCTTGCCGGTCGAACGGTCGCCAATGATCAGTTCACGCTGGCCGCGACCCACGGGAATCATGGCGTCAATCGCCATGATACCTGTCTGTAGCGGTTGGCTGACCGACTTACGCTTGACGATGCCCGGTGCGATTTTTTCGACCGGATAAGAAACGGTGGATTCGATGGGGCCCTTGCCGTCAACCGGACGTCCTAGGGTGTCCACAACGCGACCGAGCAATCCCTTGCCGACGGGAACGGAGAGCAACTTGCCGGTGGTGCGGACTTCGGTGCCTTCCTTGACCCCAAGCCAATCGCCCAGGATGATGGCTCCGACCTCGGTTTCTTCGAGGTTCAATGCCAATCCGATGACGCCATTGCCGAAGTCCAGCATTTCGTTGGCCATGCAATCGGATAGGCCTTCGACCTTGGCCACGCCGTCGGATGTCTCGCGGACAACGCCGACATTGTGCTTTTGCACCGTGGTTTTGACGCCCGCGATTTGGGCTTCGATTTCTTGGAGAAGCGAACTCATGTCTGAAAGGATCGTTGGTGACGAAAAGTCGGTTAAAAACGGTTGTTATTAGAACGTGGCGGCTAGGTCTCGTAGGCGGGCTGCCACGGAACTATCGAAAATATCACTGCCCACTTGGATGCGAAGTCCGCCAACGAGAGAGCGGTCCACCGCAAAACTGACATTCAAACCCTTGCCATAGCGCTTTTCCAGTGTCGATGTCAGTTGTTGGGCCAAGGCAGGCGAGGTTTCGATGGCGTTCTCGATACGCGCCGTGCGGCGTTGTATGTCCAACTTCACCAAACGCTGAAAATGCTCCAAGATACCGACATACCCACGGGGCTTTTGTGAAATAACCGCAGTCACGGCCGTGCGAACCCGGGCGTCATCCAAGACTCCGTTCATTCGGCAGGCTTCAAACAGCGATTTGGCTTCGCGTCGGGCGGTCTTGGTAATCTTCATGGCAAGGTAAGCCTGGTAATCAAACGACTTAAATCGGGTGCTCGGGTTAAGCAGCTAACTCACGGGTGGCCTCTTCCGCCAAACGGTTCCGATCAGCGTCGGTGAGAATCTTGGAGGTAACGCGGGTGCTGGCATCCACCACCAAACGTCCGAACTCCCGGCGAAGTTCACCCTTCAAGCGATTCAACTCAGACTCACTCGCTGCACGAGCTTTGGCAATGATGTCCTGGGCATCGGTAACCGCTTGTTGGCGCGCTTTTTCACGCTCAACTGCAGCCGCAGCGCGAGCCTCTTCGACCACTTTGTTCGCCTGGAGACCGGCATTGGTCAAAATCTCTTGAGACTTGGCCTGGGCATTGGCCAGTTCCTTGCGGGTTTTCTCGGCATTTTCGATGCCTTCCTCAATCTGGCGTTTGCGCTGCTCCAGCATTGCCAGCAGCGGCTTATAGGCAAATTTGGCCAGAACACCGGCTACAATGACGAACAAGACTACCTGGGAAATGAACAAGCGGGGCTCCCACCCAAAACGCTCAGCCAATTCAACAGCGGGATTACCCTCAGCGGCAGCGAAGAAAAAAGAAGTCATAGAATCAAATTGAAATTGGGCTGCGGAGCCCTCAAAGGCTCCGCAGCCGGGTGACGCCTCTTACTTGACAAGGAAGATGGCAAAGAAGGTGATGCCTTCCGCCAAAGCTGCCAAAATGATCGCAAGATTGCGAATCTGGCCCGCCGCGCCCGGATTACGTCCGGTCGCTTCGGCTGCTTTCATGCCAATAATTCCCACGCCAATGGCCGAACCGACAGCTGCCATTCCGACGTGAAGGTTACCCGAGATTTCAGCGAGCAACATGATGTATCCTTTCGTTCTTGTTCTAACGGGTGCCCCGGCAGTCCTGCCACCGTCTGACCCCCGAAATGGGTTAATGGTGATGAGCACCGTCTTGATCGCCTTCGCCTGGCTCATGCTCATGTTCGCAAATCAACAGCGTGAATACGGCCGTCAATAGAGTGAACACCAGCGCCTGGACCAGTCCGACCAACAGTTCGAGAAAGTAAAAGGGCAATGGGATGAGCCAGCTCAACCAAGGAACCAGATTCATCATCGCTTCCAAAATATTCTCTCCGGCAAACACGTTGCCATAGAGACGGAAGCTGAGGGAAATGGGGCGAAAGACAATAGAAACGGTCTCAAGCACACCCACGAACAGGAATACCAGAATCATGAAAATTCCCATGAAACCAGGGGTTTTTCCCTTGGGTGCGAAGATATGCTTGATAAATCCGATCGGTCCGTTGGCCTGGAGCGCCCATACAGTCCACAGAACAAAAAACAGAACCGACATAGCCGATGTCACGTTCAAGTCGGCGTTTCCGCCGCGCAACAACGGGGTGGTTAAGTGAAACTCTCCATTCGGTAAATCATGACCATAACCTATCGTACCGACTCCCGGAATCAGCCCGATCCAGTTGGTGACGAGGATGAAGAAAAAGAGGGAGCCAAAAAACCAGAAGGTCTTCTTGATCAGTCCTTCACCCAGGATTTCAGCGAGGAAGTTGTACATCGACTCAACCGCCCATTCGGCAAAGTTTTGCAGACCGCTGGGAACGGGTTTGACGCCCCGCGAGACCAACTGGGCGAACACCACCAAAACGACGGTCACCAAGACCGTGATCAGCATCGAATTGGTCACCGCCAACGGTCCTAGATTGAACACAATCTGGGAGCTCGCAGACAACCCTTGCTCCGCATGCTCGGCGGCTTCCGACGTGCCAGCGGCAATCGCTGAAACGGGCAGAAGCCCACCCAATAGGGCAGGTAAAATGGAAGGTAAACGACGCATTTCGATGGACGGTCAACCGATGATAACGGGCGGCACTAACGGGCTGTAATCGACACCCTATGCCGCCAATTGAACAACGGCAACGAGTAAATCCTGGCAGCTAGTGAATTTTTTCACAAGCCTTTTTTCGTTTCGGTTTGGGTACTCAAGAATCCTCCCCACGTTCAGTGACCCCTATCCGGTTAAAATCGAACTTGGGGATGTCCGCCAGGTCATGGACTGCGCCAGCCCTCTGGCGCTTTGGCAACGGACGTAAGATGGACGTTCGCCATAGTTTACTCAAGCGACCGTCCGGTTACGCCTCGCTCGCTATCCCTCGCCTAACCCTGAGTGCAACGAATGGAAGGCTGCCACGGAGTTCTCCCTATCCCGCAGACTACAGGCAACATTACACCCCCAGTTTCGTCTTGAAATACGCGATGGTTGACTTCAATCCCTCGGAAAGAGGGACGACCGGTTCCCACCCGAGGAGGGTTCGGGCTCGGGTAATATCCGGGCGTCGTTGCTTGGGATCATCCTGCGGCAATGGTTGATATGTCAGAGTCGAGGAAGACCCCGTCGCTTGAATGATTTCCTGGGCAAACTGGACCATGGTCAACTCCTGGGGATTTCCGATATTGACCGGCAAATGCTGGGTCGGATGCTCCAGCATCATCAATCGGTAGATTCCTTCGAGAAGGTCGCTGCAAAAACAGAAGCTCCGCGTTTGTTGTCCATCACCAAATATGGTAATCGGTTGTCCAAGAAGGGCTTGGCTGACAAACGCAGGGACCACCCGTCCATCTTTGATTCGCATCCGGGGTCCGTAGGTATTGAAAATCCGGACGATACGGGTATCGAGCTTGTGCTCGTGGTGGTAGGCCATAACCAGTGCTTCAGCAAATCGTTTGGACTCATCGTAGCAACCGCGCGGTCCGATCGGATTCACATTGCCCCAGTAGGACTCAGTCTGGGGATGAACCAGTGGGTCCCCATAGACTTCGGAAGTGGAAGTGATCAGGAATCGAGCCCCTTTTTCCTTGGCGAGTCCAAGGGCCTTGTGGGTTCCGAGAGAGCCCACCTTCAATGTCTGAATCGGAAGCTCCAGGTAGTCGATTGGGCTCGCCGGAGAGGCAAAGTGCCAGACGTAATCAACCGGACCTGCTATGAAGAGGAACTCGGTCACGTCCTGGCGTATAAAAGTAAACTTCTGATTGCCGGCCAAATGGGCAATATTGTCAGTGGAACCCGTCACCAAATTGTCGATGACTATCACTCGGTGACCCCGAGCGAGTAGGATGTCGACAAGATGGGAACCGAGGAATCCAGCTCCGCCAGTGACAACTGAAACGGGAGTCAAGGTGTTTTTCATGATGGTTGAATCCAACATCAAGAGGAATGGATGGGAGGAACGCCGTTAGCACGGGGACGCACGGCAGCGCGAACATCTAAAACTCAACCGGATGATAGGCAATTGCATTTTGAAATGGCACCCTTGAGCTAGCGTGCGCCGGCACCCGTAAAAACGGCTGGAACCGTTCGGAACAAAATCTTGACATCCAGCCAGAGATTCCAATTGTCAATATACTCCAAATCGAGACGGACCCATTCCTTAAAATCCTTCACATTGCTTCGACCAGACACCTGCCATAGGCAGGTCAAGCCCGGCTTGACGCTCAGGCGTCGGCGGTGGGCCGGGTCATCAAATCGGGCCACCTCATCCACCGGCAATGGACGGGGGCCGACCAAACTCATGTCCCCTAGAAACACGTTCCAAAGTTGAGGGAGTTCATCAATCGACCATTTCCGTAGGAAACGTCCAATCGGGGTAATCCTCGGGTCTTTGGTGATTTTAAACACCGGGCCGCTCATTTCATTGAGAGATGCTAACTCTTGCTTCAATTGTTCCGCATTGGTCACCATGGTTCGGAACTTGTACATGCGAAAGGGGTGCCCATTTAACCCTGCCCGCTGTTGATGGAAAAAAATCGGTCCCTTTGAGCCAAACCGTATCGCGATTGCAGTCAAGAACATGAGCGGAAAAACAGCAATCAGGAGCAGAAACGAACCGGCACGGTCCATCAATCCCTTCGCAATCGATTGCCACGACGCCCATGGACCGGTGCTAAAGACCAGCATCGGGTGCCCATTGAGCTCATCAGCCGTGGTTTGAGAGATTCGGGTCTGGAAGAAGTCCGCCATCAGCCAGACATCCACACCCTCCAGCTCACAGACTTGGATGGATTGTTCGATTAAACTAAAGGGAGCTTGACGAGGCGAGATGACGACCGCGTTCGCCGAAGTCAGATGCAACTGCTCGGCCAATTGTTCAGGTGTAAGCTTCCGGATATCCAATGTCGCTACCACAGCGACGGATGTCAAGTCCTTCAGACCTAGGCTTCGCTCCAGGGCTTGCGAGTCAACCGGTAGCCCGTCGGTTCCACCACACAGCAGAATCAATCGACGCCGTGCGGAACCGCCCGCCATGCGACCACGCCGCCATCGTGAAATCAGTTCCTCCTCCACCCACAGCACACCGACCATGGCCGGGGCAAATAGGAACAGCAGGCCACGCGCGAACTCCACCTTGCGGAGAAATGCCGCAATCAGAACCGCCAGGCTCACCCAAAAGACCGCCCGGAGTGATTGAATTAGACGAGAAGCGGGTGAAGCAAATACTCGCCTTTGGTAGTAGCCCTCAAACTCAAGAAATATCGGGCCAAGCGGTACCACCACCACCAGCGTCCAAGTATAAGCTGAGAAATCGGCAATCAGGCCCCCAGGATCCAGCTCGGGAATCGCACGAATGTAATGCGCTAACCAAAACGTCAGCCCAAAAAGCACGGCATCAGTCGCCTTGCGTAGTTTAACTTCAATTTGACGATGCTGACGAAACATGGCTGGGCGGAAATGCGATTGGACGGCGTTCTTACGAAAAAATCTTATCGGATATCAGGAAGTCAGCTGGGGCGTGTTTTCAAAATGGCTTTGTCTGGATGCTCCAGCCAAAACACGCAGGAGCGAGGCATGACGAGGGAGCATATTGCGACGAACGATGCGACCGAGGAGTAACGAAGCTCCTGCCTGTTTTGGCCAGCAGATAGGCAAATCCATTTTGAAAACCCCCCCCCTAGTGGCGCGGGAGATTGAAACTCACCATCCCTACTTTATCCTTCATATCCGCCCGGATAATACCCGGGAAGGCTTCGGAGATCAACCCTGCAACTCGGCGATAGCAGGCGTCCTCTTCGCCGCGGTTGCATTCAGCAAAAAAAGAAATATACGCCCACCGTTGCACAAGATTATTCAGAACCAAGTTCTTCATCATCAACCATTGCCGAGTTGTGTGGTAGGCGGTCATCTCCCCATCGGCAAGAAACCAGAAAACGTAGACCCCGGCCTTTTCAGCTTGGTAGCCCTTGGCATCTTGCCCGGAAATGACCGTGTCAAATCGCTGTACCTCCAAGTCTTGGGGCTTCTTTCCTGCAAGGTGGATCGTTTGGAGGGTTTGTTGATTGATCCGCCAACCTTGGCTGGTCAGGCAGTATTCCGGGCGGTGAATACTGGTTCGATCCGTACCCATCAGAACCACACTCGCCAGTGAAGAAAAGGAAAGGTCGGACGCATAATACGCCACCCGTCCAAAACTGGTATCCGGTGGTAGGTAGTTGACTTCAAGGTCCGTGACGGCAACGGTTTCCGCTCTGTAGCCATCCAGCGCCAAGGGAAGGTGTACCGAATTTGTTCGCACGATGTTCCCCGAATCAGAAATCAACGGAATGTTTTCCAGCCGAACACCAGGTAGTCCCAACCGTTGATTTGCCCGAACATGAAAAATAAATGCCACGGCACAGGCCATCAGGGCCAACGTAATGGATGGAATGACCGGATTCAGTCTTCCTCCCTGTGTAGCCCCTTCCGGAGGGGCTGATTCAGAGCGGCTAGACGCTGCTTCAACCATGGGTTCACGAAGAAAACGCCCAATTTGAAACAAGCCTAGCAAAGCCGCTACCCAAGTAATAAAGCCCATCTTGGTTTCGATCAATCGGCCCGCATTTTCGCCGAGAGCGTCACCGACAACAAAAACAGTGCACAACCGAAGCACGTTCCCACCCAACGCCAGCGGAATGGCAGTTAAGATGATTAACGTTCGTCTCCACCAAGAGCGGTAATTGAGGTAGGCGAACAAGACACTGATCAGCAATACCGCCGTCAGACTCCTCATGCCGCTGCACGCAGCCGCAACTTCAAAATGGAAGCCGTGGTTCTTTCCAGAAGGCGGTAATGAGACGAGAGTTTCCTGGCGAATCAGATTCAAGCCCAGGACAACCCGGCAAATGCCCACCGAGATTTGGCTGGAAAGGAGCCGAAGACCATAGGTCGCAGAGTCGAGGTAGGAGGATACCGGGACTGCCGCGACCAAGAAAAACCAGGGAAAAAGCACCGCCCGCAACCACTGCCACCCCCAAAACACTCCCATCAGGCCAAATCCACCAACTAGAAAGCCAGCGATTGAAATGCGGGTTTGCTGAATCACAAATCCCAAGGCATGTGCCGCCAGACCAAGCACGATTAATCCCAATGCCGTTGGCCACGGCTTCTTCGGGACCAGCGTCAATTCTTCCCGTCTTAAATAGAACAGTCCCAAAACAATAAATGGGATTAGCGGGCAAAGTTCATCGCCCGATTCAGATGCTGAATCCCGATGGTAAAGCGCATTCAGCCATCCAAAGATCGATGGGGTATTGACGTAACCCAACGTGGAATTGCCAAGCCAGTGAAAAAGAGCAATCCAAACCGCGAAAAGGCCAAGAAAAACCGCCCGATGAGGGAGGCTGCTCCAGAGTCGCCCTAATTGCTTCGTTGTATCGGAGGACATGCTGAACCTGCTGCACTGGGATAACGCCCAGTTCCAGTGGCATACCACTAAAATGAAGTGCCGTCTAGGAAGAGTCTGCTCCGTGGGCTTCTATCGGCTGAAGCAATCAGCCCGCTCGAAAATTGTTTCCGCAAACAGATATTCTCTAGTTCGATTGCGTGCGGGATGATTTCATCGCCAAAACAACGTTCGCGTAGTTGTCTCCGTTTCCGTTCCTCGGCAATCTTCCTGTCCCGCTTGCGTCACAAGACCTTTCATGAATGAACCCGCCATCACCCCGGAACTCGTCGCCCGGCACAATCTGACCCCCGACGAATATGAGCGGGTGCTCCAGATTCTCGGACGTGCGCCCACTTACACGGAGTTGGGTATCTTCTCGGTCATGTGGAGCGAGCATTGCTCGTATAAAAATACTCGTCCATTGCTCAAAACGCTGCCCACCAAGGGAGCTGGTATTCTCGTGGGCGCGGGCGAGGAAAACGCGGGGATTATCGATATCGGTGACGGACTTGCCGTCGCCTTTAAGATCGAATCCCATAATCATCCCAGCGCAGTCGAGCCGTTTCAAGGGGCCGCCACCGGCGTCGGCGGGATTATCCGCGATATCTTCACCATGGGTGCCCGTCCCATTGCCGCGATGAATTCGCTCCGCTTTGGGGAACTGACTCAACCCAACGTCCGCCGACTTTTCTCCGGTGTCGTCAGTGGTATCGCCCATTACGGCAATTGCTTCGGACTCCCAACGGTCGCCGGCGAGGTCTACTTTGACCGTAGTTACGAGGGCAATCCGCTGGTCAACGCCTTTTGCCTCGGAGTTCTGCGCCATGAACAGATTGCCCGCGGTAAAGCGACAGGAGTCGGAAATCCCGTCTTCTATGTCGGTCCGGCGACCGGACGCGACGGTTTGGCCGGTGCTGCCTTTGCTTCCCAAGACCTAACCGAGGAATCGGCTGAACATCAGCGTGGCTCCGTTCAGGTGGGCGATCCGTTCATGGAGAAGCTGGTGTGCGAGGCTTGCTTGGAGCTTTTGACAACGGGCGCGGTCGCCGGCATCCAGGATATGGGAGCAGCAGGGCTCACCTGCTCAACCTGCGAGACAGCCGCTCGTGCGGGAACTGGCATCGAAATCGAATTAGACCTGGTTCCCCAGCGGTCGCCGCACATGAGTTCATACGAGATCATGCTCTCCGAGTCGCAGGAGCGTATGTTGATCATCGTTCACCGAGGGCGCGAAGCCGAGGTCCAGCGAATTTTCGACAAATGGGACCTCCCTTGGGCGGAAATTGGAACCGTTACCGACACCGGTCGGATGGTGGTTCGCCACGGGGGACGAGTGGTTGTCGATGTTCCGGCTGCGAAGCTCGCGGATGAGGCACCGATTTATCAGCGGGAATCGCGGGAGCCAGCCTATCTCGCGGATGTCCGGTCGTTCACGCTTGCGGGCATCCCGGATGTATCCGAGCCGCTGATCCTCCTCCGTGACCTCCTGGCCTGGCCGTCGATTGCCTCCAAAAATTGGGTCTATCGCCAATACGATCACATGGTCCGCGACGGGACGGTGGTATGCCCCGGTTCGGATGCCGCCATTATCCGGATCAAGGCAGACTCGTTGCCGCCGGTCGCGGACGGAACCCCGGTACATCCCGTTCCAGAAAAACTTCTGGCCATGACCGTTGATTGCAACGGGGTCTATGTCTACCTGGACCCATACTCGGGCGGCAAAGCGGCCGTTATGGAGGCTGCCCGAAACCTAACCTGCTCCGGTGCCACTCCACTCGGGGTCACCGATAACCTGAACTTCGCCAATCCCCATAACCCCGAGTTGTTCTACCAACTCAAGGAATCCTTGCGCGGCATTGGCGATGCCTGTCGCGCTCTTGGGGTACCGATTACCGGAGGAAATTGTTCGCTCTATAACCAGAGTCCTTCGGGTCCAATCGACCCGACCCCAGCCATCGCCATGGTCGGGATACTCGACCGGCGCGATTTAATCACCACACAAGGATTCAAGGACGAAGGGGACGCCATCCTGCTCCTAGGCCACATTGTCGACAGCACCGATCCGCTCCAGGGCTTGGGCGGGAGTGCCTATTTACAAGTCGTTCATGGCCAGAAAAATGGGACCCCGCCCGTCTGCGATCTGGAGGACGGAGTCCGATTGGTTGAAGGACTTCGGGCTCTGATACACGGCGGCAGTATCAAGAGTGCACACGATTGCAGCGAAGGTGGGTTGGCGGTATGCCTTGCCGAAGCCTGTTTTCAATCGCCAGTCGCATTAGGCACTCCCCGGATGATTGGAGCCACGATTGACCTTTCATCCATCACTGGCTTGCGAACTGATGCCGTCCTGTTTGGCGAATCGCACCACCGCGTGGTGATTTCCACTTCGGCCATCGAGGCGGGCAAGGTCATTGCGCAAGCCAAAGCGATGGGACTAACTGCCCTCCGTCTCGGAACAGTCCGTGGGACAGACTTGGTGCTGAAGCTCTCGGGGGAGGAACACCGCCTCCCAGTCGCCGACCTCCATGACGGTTGGTGGAATGCCATCGCCCGATTGATGGGTTGATTTGCGCCGGACTTTTCTTTGACGACGATTTCCCAGACTCTTTCTCCATGAACACCGTCTCTTCTCTCCACACCCTGACTGGCAACGTCCAAGCCAAGGTCGAAGCCGAAATCTCCCGCACACGAGGCGTCCTGCGCCTCGCCCCCTGCTGGGTTCCGCGCTCATTCCTTCAACCGGGCAAACGACTGAAACTCCACCCGGACGACCTCTATGCCTTTGGCCTAAACCGTGGTGGCATTGATGAGCGTTGGTTTGCTTCCACCACTCCAGCGGCCAACGACAATCGGACTCCCGATGAAGGCCTCAGTTACTGCGTGGTGGGCAATGAACGCTTCACCCTGGCCCAAGCCGTCGCTGACACCGGTGCCACCTTGATTGGCTCCTCCATCTGGAATTCTTACAAGAAATGGCCGGTTTACTCGAAATTCTTCGATAACATGGGGCCGATCCCCCATCACATGCACCAGAATGACGCCCAAGCCAGGTTGGTGGGCCAGGAAGGTAAGCCGGAGAGTTACTACTTCCCCCCTCAGCATAATAACGTCGGAAATAATTTCCCCTACACGTTCATGGGATTGGAACCGGGCACTACGAAAGCTCAGGTCCGCAAGACCCTCGAAAACTGGAATAAGGGCGATAACGGCATTCTCGACCTCAGCCGTGCTTATCGGCTCAAGCCCGGCACCGGATGGTTGATCCCGCCGTGCGTATTGCATGCGCCCGGTTCCCTCTGCACCTATGAACCGCAGTGGGGCAGCGATGTGTTTGGCATGTACCAAAGTTTGGTCGAAGGTCGAGAGGTTCCCTGGAACCTGCTGGTCAAGGATATGCCTGCGGAAAAGCATCACGACTTGGACTGGATCGTTGAGCAATTGGATTGGGAAGGGAACCTCGACGAAAACTTTAAGGACAACCACTACCTCGAACCTGTCCCCGTCGCCGATACCCGTTCGGAAGGCTTCGTGGATCGTTGGATTGTTTATGGAACAGTTCATGGCAAGCAGCTCTTCACTTCCAAGGAATTGACCATCGACCCTGGCACCAAGGTGACCATCAAGGACGGCGGAGCCTACGGACTGATCTGTGTCCAAGGCTTCGGTACCATCAATGGGCTGCCACTCAACAGCCCCAAACTGATTCGCTTTCATGAGTTGACCGAAGACGAAGTCTTTGTCACCGCCGATGGTGCCGCCGCCGGAATAACCTTCGAAAACAAGAGCGAGACTGAACCCCTGGTTTGTCTTCGCTATTTCGGACCGGACGCAAACCCGGGCGCTCCAAAAATCGGTGCCTATCGACAGAACAGCTTTGCCTGATCCGCAAAGAGCACCGCTGGTCACCGGACCGCCGACAGTCCTTTCAAATAACCGCTCGGCGACCAACAGTAGGTTCTTTAGTGGGCTACTGAAAAATATTCGCTCGGCAGGTACCCCAAAAGGGGGCTGAATGCAATACCCCGGGACGACGTCCCGGGTGCGGATATAAAAAGTATTTAGCTGAAGGGGCGAACGGCGGTTGGGGCTACATCAAACGGGCGTGATGCCTGAGGGTTCGGTCAGAAACAGGTGGCGTCGAATTTCGCCCCGTTGGGGCGGTCCGAACCATGCCTACCTCGCAAGATGTCCATCGCCCGACCCCCGACCACAGCGAGTGCACTCCAGGCCTGCATGGCGGTCCAAAGGACGCCATTTTCGCATACCCATAGCGAAATGGCCGTCCGCATGACCCACAAGGGGGGAATTCAGCAACCAGCGATGGCACGGCTTGACCACAACCCGCCTGTCCGTGTTTTCATCCAACTCACGCCGATGCCTTCACTCGCAGCCAACTTTGCCATATCCGCCATCGCTCACCCGGAAAAAGCCGCATTATTCTGGGGTGATCAGTCCTTTCTCTATCAGGATTTTTCACGTTCTGCAGCGGGGGGTGCCACCTTCTTAGCCAAAGAATTTGGCATTAGGCCGGGTGACCGTGTCGGATTGCTGGTCAAGAACCAGCCGGAGTTTGTCTCGGTGTTGTTTGCAATCCTCGCTCTAGGGGCCGTGGCGGTGCCGATCAACCAATTTCTAAAAGTCCCTGAGATTGCCTATCTCGCGAGTGACTCCGAGCTCAAGCTATTGATCGCCGACCCTATACTCCGCGAAACGGCTGAGGCTGCGGTCCAGGGATTGAAGGATTCGTCCGTTCTATCCTTGGACCGTTGGCCATCTCCCGCCCCCGATGCTCCTCTTTTGAATCCGGACTCCGTTCTAGTATCGGAAGACGCGTTGGCTTTGCTGGTCTATACCAGCGGGACTACCGGTCATCCCAAGGGAGCCATGCTGACCCATGGCAATTTCCTCTCGAATGTGGAGTCCTGTCGCCAAGTTCTTCAAGTCGTCGAGTTCGACCGATTCGTTTTGATGCTGCCCATGTTCCACAGCTTCATGCTGACGGTGTGCATCTTTCTCCCCCTGCTCGTCGGTGGCTCGATCGTGCTGATCAAATCCCTCCACCCACCAAAAGCCATGTTGGAGGAAATCATCACCCACCAAGGGACCGTCCTGCCGGCGATGGCGGCGATTTTCCGGCTGCTGTCGCAGCTCCCGGCGGAACTCCATCTGCCCCTCCGCCTTTGCATCAGCGGTGCCGGACCACTGCCCGCCGAGATTCTCCGCGGATTCCAGGCTAGGTTCCCACAGGTACCGTTGATCGAAGGCTACGGACTCACCGAGGCCAGCCCGGTCGTCGCGGTGAATCCCCCCGCCGGACGCTGCGTCGCCGGGTCGATTGGACCTGCCATTCCCGATGTGGAAATCAGCATTCAGGATGAATCCGGCACTCACCTGCCGGACGAAACAACCGGTGAGCTTTGTGTTCGGGGGCGAAATATCATGTTGGGCTATTGGAAAGACCCGGCGAAGACCGCAGCCACCCTCGTCTCCGGTTGGCTGCGGACCGGTGACGTTGGCTTTCGCCGACCTGATGGGTATTTTGTCATCACTGATCGCGCCAAAGACATGCTCAAGCCCAATGGCATCAATGTTTATCCTCGCGAGATCGAGGAGGTCATCCAGCAATTTCGTGGCATCAAGGAATGCGCCGTGGTGGGTGAGCCAGACGAACGTCGTGGCGAGCGCCCGGTCGCCTTTGTGGGCCTGGACACGGGTGTCACTTTCTCGGAGTCCGCCTTGCTCAATTGGCTCAAGGAAAACCTAGCCGATTTCAAGCTGCCCCGACGAGTCATCGTCCTTCCGTCCCTCCCACGAAATGCAACGGGCAAAATCCTCAAGACCGAATTAAGAGCCATTCTGGCATCTGGAAGATAAACCGCTACTAAAAAATCCCCCCCGTAGTGCAGGCGTTCCAGCCCTTCCGCCGGGCGTTGCAACCGGCCATTTTGTGGCAAGGTGCTTCAGGCCAGGAATTTTTCCGGGTTCGGATTCATTGATTCCTCTTTCTGTCCGTTCCTCAGGGCACGGACATCACTTCATCAAAATCGAGTCCCTGTCAGTGGGCGGTACCCCGGTACTGACTATCGAGCCTCCCCATTGATCGTTCAAAATCCCAAGAACGAAAGACCCCGGGGCGCCAAATCCCGTAGCCGTCCCATGTGAGTCGACGCCCCTTCATCTTCATTGGGGCAGGGAAACACCCCATGGATTGGTCCAAATGCCAAATCTAAAGTTATCAACGACCCCAAGTTAGGGACAGCGAAGTATTCAACTTCTCAGCCCGATTCGCGGGATCGAACCCATATCCATTATGAAAACACTTCAAACCCTTTTCCTGCACGAACTGTCCGACATCTATGACGCCGAAAAGCAGATTGTGCACGCGTTGCCCAAGCTCGCTGAGGCGACAACCTGCGAGAAATTGAAGAAGGCATTGCACACCAACTTGAAGGAAAGCGAAGTTCATGTCCGAAGGTTGGACCATGTCTTCGAGTCGGTTGCAGCAAAACCTCATGGCAGAACCTGTGAAGTGGCTTCTGGTTTGGTCAAGGAAGCGCACGAGTTGATCACTCACTTCAAAGGCTCCCCTGTCTTGAATGCAGCCTTGGTCAACATGGTGCAAAAGATCGAACATTATGAAATAGCCTCCTACGGTGGTCTTCATGAATGGGCGAATATTCTGGGAAACAAAAAAGGTGCCGGAATCCTGGCCGAAATTCTAGCCGAGGAGAAGGCGTCCAATGAATTCCTGATCACCTTGGCTCGTTCCACCTGCAACCCCGAAGCGCTGGCGCATTCAGAAAAGACGGCTTCTTCAACCGTCGCAGCCGAAGTGAAGCAATCTCCGGCGGTTCATTCCACCAAACCCGCGACCGTTCCGCCGATTTCTCCCGCGCCTCACGCCGCTGCTGCGGCAACCCGTTGAGCGAAGCGGTTCTCGTTCACAACCAACAGGAAAAATATGACAACTCTGTTAACACCCCCATCATCCCAGAAATCCGACCTGACCGACGAGGCCAAGGCCCTCATCGCCGCCACCGCCGACGTCCTTGGGGACAAAGTGGTCCAGGCCCGTCAGCGTCTTTCGGCGGCAATCCACCAGGCCGAACAAGCCTGCGAAAATGTCGGTGCGGGAGCGCTGGCGCGGGCCAAGGAAGCCGATCAAACGGTTCGTCAGCATCCCTACACGGCTATGGGCGTCGCCTTTGGCGTAGGGACCTTGATCGGATTCCTTCTTACCCGTCGGAATCGCGAGTAGGCCCCCCATGGAACCCGGAACCATCGGTTGGAGTCAACTGAAGGCATCCGTCCTTGATTTTGGGAAAGCCCTTCTCGCCATGGGCGAGAATCGCCTGGAATTGTGGATGGTCGAGGTTCAGGAGGAGCGGGTGCTTCTCCTGAGCCAACTCCTTTTGGGCCTCGGAATCGCGGCCTTTGGCCTCTTGGCTGCCATTGCTCTCAGTGCTGCCATCTGCCTGCTCTGCTGGCCAAACTGCCCGGGTCTGACCCTCTTGACTTTGGCTGGAGTCTACGCCATCACCGCCGTTGGTCTCTACTGGAGATTGCGTTCGGGAATTCGTGGTGGGAGAAATCCATCGGCGACTCTCGAACAACTGCGAAAGGACCGTGAATGTTTGGAAAAAACACTTCGATAAATTCCCTCGCTACCCGCAAGCAGTTGCTCATTGCTGAAAGCAATCTCAACCGAGTCAGATTAATTCAGGACCTGAAAACGATTTCATCCGGTTGTAATGACATCGCCCGTCACGCCCGATCATGGAAGGGCGTCTCCGACTGTGCCATCTCTCTCATGACGGCTTTCGATGGGTATCACCCTCGGAAAGAATCCCGACACCACACGCATTCATCGTGGGGCGAGACACTCACCTCCGGCGTTCGTCTGGTTACCGCTCTTTGGCAGCAATTCCATTCCCGGAAGCGATAAACCGGCCTCTTGAGGAAAGCTGAAGGTCGGGTATTACCCTATTGTTGTAAGTTCCCCGCAAGCCCAAGTATTACTGGCATGATATCTCTAAATCGAACTGCACGCCTCCTTCTTCTCGCCTGTCTGGTCGTACTGATCGGCACCGGATGCAATACCACCCGCGGATTCGGCAAGGACGTCGAAAAAGCAGGCGAGGGTATTCAGGACAGTACCAAATAATTTATAACGTTATGAATATTGCAAAATCACCCGAGCAAATTCGCTCGGAACCAAGAACGAATGTCCTACCCGAAGTAGGGCATGTTTCGAGTGACAGTTCCCCAAAGCCCACCGGCAAGTGCAACTCCGTTGTGGCTGTGTATGCAACCCATCCGGCAGCTGAACGAGGTATAAAGGAGCTTCAAAAGTCCGGCTTTGACATGAAGAAATTGTCTATCATAGGCCGTGACTATCACACCGATGAACATGTCATTGGCTATTATAATATCGGCGACCGGATGATGGCGTGGGGGAAATCAGGGGCTTTCTGGGGTGGATTGTGGGGCCTTTTGTTCGGGTCAGCATTATTTTGGATTCCCGGCCTAGGTCCATTGCTAGTGGCCGGGCCATTGGTCGGTTGGATCGTCGGCGCTTTGGAGGGTGCTGTGGTCATCGGTGGCTTAAGTGCTGCGGGAGCGGCTCTCTATAGCATCGGCATTCCCAAGAACAGCATTCTGCAATACGAGACCGCCCTCAAGACGGGTAAGTTCGTTCTCGTCGCCCACGGCACAATTGATGACACCTGCCACGCCAAGGCTATCCTGAATCAGACAAAACTAGAGACTCTGGATCATCATGAGTACCCAAACCTGATCTGCGAGACAAACAGTTGACAGCGGTGATGTTCCAGGTGCGTGAGCGGGCATGGGTCGGGATGTCATTGCTTACCGATAGATGCCTCGAACACCGGCAACGTTAAATGACAAACCTCATGACCGCTACCGTTCCTAACGCCGAGAAAACACTAGGTAAAATCGGCAAATATTCTCAAGGTCCAGCAAACGACCGAGAAATCCTCGCTGGGATAGCCCATCGAGCCATGATCGAGCGCGGACTTGAGCCCGATTTCCCGCCAAATGCTTTGCAACAATTGTTGGCGATTCAAGAAGCGGCTGTGGCAACCATCGATTTGAAGGACCTGCGGGACCGGCCTTGGGCGTCCATCGACAACGACGATTCTCTCGATCTTGACCAAATCACTGTCGCCGAATCGCTAGAAAACGGTCGTATGAGGGTCCTCGTTGCTATTGCCGACGTCGATGCACTTGTCCAGAGGGACTCCGCGATTGATGGGCACGCCGCTCGTAACACGACTTCCGTTTATACGCCGTCCCTGGTCTTTCCGATGTTGCCGACCGCATTGTCGACGAATTTGACGTCGCTTAATGAGGACCAGGATCGCGTTGCCGTCGTTACGGATATGGTATTCGAGGCCGATGGATCGCTTGCTTACTCAGAACACTACCGCGCTCTGGTCCGTAACCGGGCGAAACTGGCCTACCGAAGCCTGGGTGCATGGCTTGCTGGCGAAAGCTCCATTCCAGATCAGATTCCAAAAGTACCGGGACTTGCCACCAATCTTCGGCTTCAGGATGGAGTTGCTCAACGTCTTGTCGGCCTCAGACAAACGCGGGGTGCACTCAGTCTAGAAACAATTGAGCCACGGGCGATTTTCAAGGGGGATTCCATTGCCGGACTGGAGCCAGATTGGAAGAATAGGGCGACTCAGTTGATTGAGGAATTCATGGTTGCCGCCAACGGAGCGTCCGCAACCTACCTGGCATCCCGGAAATTCCCATCCATCCGTCGAGTGTTAAGATCGCCTGAGAGATGGGAGCGCATCGTCGCGCTGGCGGGCGGATTCAATGAGCGACTGCCGGAAAAGCCGGATGTTGTGGCACTCGAAGCTTTCCTGGAACGGCGTCGCAAGGCTGCTCCTGACCAATTCCCCGATCTCTCTTTGGCTGTAGTCAAGTTGATTGGTCGTGGTGAGTACGATCTGGACCTTCCTGGTGGCGTACCGCCCGGTCATTTCGCTCTGGCGGTCCGGGACTACACTCATTCGACCGCGCCAAACCGACGCTTTCCCGACCTCCTCACCCAACGCCTCTTAAAGGCGGCGATTTCGGGTGCGACATTGCCCTATACCATTTCCGAACTCGGCGAACTTGCGAAACGTTGCACCGACCGGGAGGACGATGCAACAAAAGTTGAACGGCATCTGCGAAAGTCAGCCGCTGCGCTCCTTTTATCCGGCAGAATTGGCGAATCCTTTGATGCCATCGTCACGGGTGCATCGAATAAGGGTACGTGGGTACGTATCTTCCAGCCACCGACTGAGGGGCGGGTGGATATTGGTTTTCAAGGGCTGGATGTGGGGGACAGAGTTCAGGTCAAATTGCTTCATATCGATGTCGAGCGTGGTTTCATTGATTTTGAGCGCCCAATAATCAAGTCGGCCCCCTGAAGATAGGCCAGGTTTCCCATGGGCATGCGCGGGTTTCCGACCGGCGATCGCCACGAAGCGGTTTGGTATTCGATTCAGTCGGGTTACACCCCATGGATTGAAATCAAGACATCACTTACGATTCTTCCGCTGCAAACACCACGTGGTGTTCGCTGCAATAAGATTATGAAAAAGACTCTCTCCCTCGCCCCATGGGTGGCTGGTGCCCTGTTTATCGCGCCATTGATTTTGACCGCATCTGAGACCGACGACCGCATTGAGTCGGCCGCCAGGAAGTCGTATGTTTTCAAGACCTACCTCGTCGGCGATTCCATTCACACCGAATCCAAAGAAGGGGTTGTGACATTAACCGGAACGGTTGAAGTGATCGAGCACCGTAAACTGGCTGAGGACACCGTTGAAGGCTTACCCGGGGTCCTACGGGTCGACAATCAGCTCAAAATTAAAGGAGATCCCCAGCCTGAACATTCGGACACTTGGCTGGCTCTCCGGGTGAAATCGACGCTTTTGTTCCATCGGCATGTCAGCTCCACCGGTACGGATGTGTCTGTTTCGGACGGCATCGTTACCCTGCATGGGGAAGTTTCTAGTTTGGCCCAAAAGGAATTGACCGGAGAATACGCCAAGGACGTCGAAGGCGTTCGCGACGTAAAGAATGAACTGACGGTGTCAGTTGCGCCGGTGAAGCCCGAGGAAAGCATGGACGAAAAGATTGACGATGCCTCGATTACCGCTCAGGTGAAATCCGCCCTCCTCGCGCACCGTTCTACCCGGTCTTCGAAGATCAAGGTTTCCACTGTCGAAGGTGTGGTTACCTTGACAGGTCGTGCTTCCAATGACGCGGAAAAAAGCCTCGTTGGCAAACTGGTCGGGGACATCAACGGCGTCCGCCAGGTCAACAACCAATTGGTCGTCGAGATTTCCGCCGCATCGGCGAAGTAACCGGATCGGGACAACGAACCGGCATTCGGCATGCCGGTCTCGTGTCACGGTAGTCATTTGAATTATACTGTCTTATGCTCTATACCATTGCTGTCGTGCTCCTGATCCTTTGGGTCCTCGGATTGGTCACCAGTTACACTATCGGAGGATTCATCCACATTCTTCTGGTGGTCGCTATTGTCATGGTTCTTGTCAACCTCATCGGGGGGCGACGCGGAACTTGAATTCGACTGGGATGGGTTTTCAAAACGGGGTTGTCTATGTGAGCCAGCCAATACCTGCGGAGGAAAGGCGTGACGTGGGCGGGGTTCCAATTTAAGCCCATGATACAATCCCTGGCCTCGCTTTTCCAAAGATGGGTGGCCTTGCGCCTTCACCCATTGAGTGATGACCCGCCGCTCCGGGCGGAATTGATGAGCGGGGACCAGCTTGTCCGCCATGCTCGGATGTTGGCTGAAAAGCATGAGGTTATTATTCGCCATCGAGACAATCGACTGCTTGCCTGTCTGGATGCCAACGAGCAGGTCTTGCGGGACTTCAATCGTACCACCTTAATCATCGGTCGCGAGCGACATCTGACTCCGGCGGCAGAATGGTTGCTCGATAATTTTTATTTGATTGAAGAACAAATACAGTTGGCGAGACGACATCTCCCATCTGGATACAGCCGTGAATTGCCACGGTTGGTCCGCGGTTCCTCCAGCGGTTTGCCCAGGGTTTACGACATCATTCTGGAATTAATTGCCCACGTCGACGCGCAGATTGATGCAGAGCCCCTCTCGGCATTTGTTGCCGCGTATCAGTCTGTTTCCTCCCTTAAGCTTGGTGAGCTTTGGGCCATTCCGATCATGCTTCGCCTCGGTTTGATTGAGAACCTCCGACGTATAGCCACCCGACTCACTTTGGCCAGGGCGGATCGAGACTCGGCGGATGTTTGGGTGAATCGACTCCAGGAGATGACCGGGAAACAGGCTTCCCAATTGGTCATTGTGGTGGCGGAGATGGCCAAGGCGGACCTGTCGCTGTCGTCAGCCTTTGTGGCCGAATTCTGCCAGCGACTCTCTCGGCAAAGCCCAATCCTTCAACTCGCCCGCAATTGGCTGGATCAACGTTTGGCGGAACAGGGAACCACTATTGAGCTTCTCATTCACCAGGAAAGCCAGAGCCAGGCGGCTGATCAGGTTTCCGTCAGCCACGGCATCTCCAGTTTACGATTTCTTAGTACCATGGATTGGATGCGATTCGTGGAGTCGCACAGTCAGGTGGAAACGATCTTGCGTTCCGATCCCGCGTCCGTTTACGCGGAAATGGATTTCCAGACTCGGGATTGTTATCGCCACGCCGTCGAATCTCTTGCTCGCCATGGACGGGTCACCGAGTCCGAGGCTGCCGAAAAGGCAATCCGACGCGCGGCTGAAGGGGTCTCGACTTTCGGGATGGATGCACGGCCCGCTCATGTTGGATATCATCTGATCGGACGCGGACACGATGCCTTACGTGCGGACCTCGGCGTCCGCTTACCGTGGTCCTGCAAGGTCGAGGCTGTTGTTCTCGGGCATCCATTGCTGTTTTATGGAGGCACGATCTGCCTATCGACGATCCTGGCCGGATTGGCCTGGAGTCAAAAGGCCCAACGAATGGGCATCTCCGAATGGCTTTATCTTTCGTTCGTTCCGATCGTCTTGATAGGGGCGAGCCAGTTGGCCGTTGCGTTGACCAACCTGCTGTTTGGCGGTTTGATAAAACCACGGTTGCTTCCGCGATTGGATTATTCCCGCGGCTTGCCTCCCGACCGCCGAACCATGGTCGTGGTTCCTACCTTGATCTCAACCGAAGATGGAGTGGACCAACTCATTGGGAACCTCGAAATTCATCACCTGGCCAATCCAGATACCCATCTGCATTTTGCCCTATTGACGGATTTCACCGATTCGCTGACGGAATCGACTTTGGGGGACGCGGCACTGTTGGAGCGGGCGAGGCTTGGTATAATTGCCCTGAATCAGAGATATTCAGCCGCCGGACGAAGCATCTTTTATCTGTTTCATCGTCCTCGGCGGTGGAATGCCGGGGAACGATTGTGGATGGGCTATGAGCGAAAGCGAGGAAAATTAAGTGAATTCAATGCCTTCCTTCGCGGAGGTGCCAGCCACTGTTTCTCCGTTGTCATTGGGGAGATTGGAATTCTTGCGTCTGTCCGATATGTCGTCACCCTTGATTCGGACACACAGCTTCCGAGAAATGCCGCTCGGCAGCTTGTCGGAATCATGGCCCATCGGCTGAATCGACCCGAATTCGATCCGGCGAGAGGTATTGTCACGGACGGCTACGGAATCCTCCAACCTCGCGTTGGAGTCAGTCTGCCCACGGCTCGACGCACTTGGTTTGCCCGCCTGTTTGCGGGCGATTCCGGCATCGACCCCTATACCCGGGCTGTTTCAGACCTTTATCAGGACCTCTTCCAGGAGGGTTCCTTTGTCGGGAAAGGGATTTATGATGTCGATACCTTCGAACGCGTGATGGCCGGGCGTTTCCCGGAAAACACGGTGCTCAGCCATGACCTGCTGGAGGCCTGCCACGCCCGGTCTGCCTTGGTCAGCGACGTAGAGTTCTACGAAGGATTTCCCACTCGCTACAACGTCGACGCCGCGCGTCGTCACCGCTGGATTCGCGGGGATTGGCAAGCAGTGCGGTGGCTGCTGCGATGCCCACCTCGGGCGGATGGAGCAACCCAGGCAAATCCCCTGACCCTTCTTTCCCAGTGGAAATTATTGGATAATCTCCGCCGCAGCTTGGTTCCCGCAGCGCTGACCGCTTTTTTGTTGGGAAGTTGGTTGTTTATTCCTTCCTTCGCTCTTGACGCAGACCTCTTGGTCGTCGGTGTGTTGATCCTCCCAGCAATGCTAATGGCCTTCGGAACCGTCATGATAAAACCGGAGGAAATCGCGGTAGGACTGCACCTTTGTCAGGTCGGTCTGTCTGCCATCCGGCAGTTGGGCCAACTTTTGCTGAACGTGGCATTCCTCCCATGCGATGCCGCACTCAACTTGGACGCCATTGCCCGGACCGTGGCCCGGGTATGCATTACGGGCCGCCGACTGATGCAATGGCGGACCTCCGGGGAATCCGAGAGTCATGAAGCCGATGGGTTGATTCGGTCCTATTGCAGCATGGCCAGTGCACCTCTCGTTGCCACAGTCAGTGGAATCGCCATTGCGTATGTCCAACCTGGTAGTCTGCCCGTGGCCCTTCCTTTTCTGTTGCTCTGGTGGCTTGGACCCGGACTGGCTTGGTGGATCAGTAGAACTATTTCAACAATTCCACCCGCGTTAACAGCGGATCAGCTTCAGTTCCTGAGACTTACCGCTCGTAGGACCTGGCGATTCTTTGAAGCCTTTGTGACCGTTGAGGAGAACTGGTTGCCACCCGATAATTTCCAGGAAATTCCTGCCGGACGCGTGGCCTCGCGGACCTCTCCAACAAATATGGGGCTGGCGCTGCTCTCAAATTTGACGGCGTGCGATTTCGGCTATCTGTCCCCTGGGTTGTTCCTCCGGCGATCACGCGATGCATTGACCGCGATGCAGCGGCTCGAGCGCCACCGGGGGCACTTTTTTAATTGGTACAACACCCGAACGCAACAGCCGCTATTACCGCAGTATATCTCCAGTGTTGATAGTGGCAATCTCGCTGTGCACCTGCTCACCCTGTCTGCCGGCCTGAGAGAATTGGCCGGACTTCCGATGGACCTCCAAAGTCCTTCTCGGGGGTTGATGGACACCGTCCGTATAATTCGACTCGCGGGGGGCCCGCCCGCCGCATTGGACGTGCTTGAGGCCGTGCTAACCGCGCCGACGGTTGGACTGGGTGCCACTTACCGCTGCCTGTCGCAAGTTGCGCTTCTGACGAACGCCCTGTTGGAAGCCTCAAAGGATACGGAGAACCAATGTCGGGAGTGGGCGAATGTGCTGGACCAGAACTGTCGTGACCATTTGGCAGACCTGCTTTTCATCGCTCCCTGGCTTACGGAGACAGACACACCCACGATGGCTTCCACTGATTCCGTGTCTGGCCATTGGGAAACCGTCGTGAATTCCTTTGATTCGCCACTAAGTTTGACAAGTTGGGCCTGCCTGGCTTCCGGACTGGCCGAATCCGTCGAATCCAGTCACCGCCCGCCCGACACCGCTACCCCTTTGGTTCCTCCCGCCCGAAAGCTATCTGAATTAATCGTGTGGCTTCAACAATCTGCGACGCGAACCAAGGAACGTCTGGCGGAACTGGAGGAGCTGGCCCGGGTGTGTGAAACCATGGCCGCCATGGACTTTACCTTCCTGTTTGATTCCGAACGGAAACTGTTTTCAACCGGTTTCCGCATGGCGGAGCACCGATGTGACCCCGGCTACTATGACCTCCTAGCTTCCGAGGCCCGAGTGTGCAGTTTTGTGGCCATCGCCTTGGGCCAAATCCCCCAGGATCATTGGTTTGCCCTGGGCCGGTTGCTGGTTGGCGGACAGTGCGGGCCTAAATTGGTTTCCTGGAGCGGCTCCATGTTCGAGTACCTCATGCCAATGCTGGTGATGCCGTCCTATGAAAATACGCTCCTGGACCGCACCTGTCGCGCCGCTGTCCGGCAGCAGATCGCCTATGGGAAATTGAGAGGTGTTCCTTGGGGAATCTCTGAGTCCGGCTACAATCGGACGGATGTCGAATTGAACTACCAATATCGCGCTTTTGGTGTCCCCGGGCTTGGTCTCAAGCGTGGATTATCGGAAGACCTCGTCATCGCACCCTATGCCACGGCGCTGGCGTTGATGATCGATCCACGGGCAGCCTGCGAAAACCTGCAGCGATTGTATCGCGATGGACGGAGTGGTAACTACGGCTTCTATGAAGCCATTGATTATACCCCGACCCGTCTGCCTCCCGGGGAATCCAGTGCAACCGTCCGTTCCTTCATGGTTCACCACCAGGGGATGAGTCTGCTCGCCCTGTCACAGTTTCTCCAAGAAGGGCCCATGCAACGCCGGTTTCTCGCTTGCCCCGTCCTCAAGGCATCCGACCTGCTCTTGCAGGAGCGGGTTCCGCGCGCTGTGCCTGGAGTCTTTGCCGAAGACCTGACCTTGGAAACCACCCACACCCTTGCCGCTAAGAACGAAAGTATGATGCGGGTGTTCACCGAAATGTCGCCTCAGGCCCCGGAAGTTCAACTTCTGTCAAACGGGCGCTACCACGTCATGGTCAGCAGCACCGGTGGCGGTTACGCACGTTGGAAAGACCTCTCCGTCAGCCGTTGGCAGGAAGATGCCACCCGCGATTGCTGGGGAACGTTCGTCTACCTGCGCGAGCCGGTTTCCGGAGAATTTTGGTCCGCCACCCCTCAGCCTACCCTCTGCACAACGCTGGAAAGCGAAACCATTTTTACCGAGGCGAGGGCGGAGTTCCGGCACCGGAATTCTGAATTCGAGGTGCATTTGGCCATCAGTGTCTCGCCAGAGGATGATGTCGAACTTCGACGCCTGACCATCACCAATCACTCCGCCCTGCTTCGGGAGTTGGAAGTGACGACCTACCTCGAGCCGGTTCTGGCGCTTGCCGCGGCGGATATCGCCCATCCATTATTCAGCAAGATGTTCTTACAGACCGAATTCAATCCCGGCACATCCGCGTTGCTTTGTACCCGCCGTGCCCGATCAAAAGAAGAAATGCCACCTTGGTTGATTCATCTCTTAATCGTCCCCGGAGGCGATTCCCGAGCTATCACTTGTGAGACCGATCGCGCCCGTTTCATTGGGCGTTGCGGAAGCCTCGTCCAACCAGACGCCATGGCCACGGCCATTCCGCTTTCGAATACCGTGGGAGCAGTTCCCGATTCCATTTTGTCGCTTCGCCGTACCCTCCGGCTGACTCCCTATCAAACCGCGACGATGGACATCGTGACAGGCATGGCTGAAACCCGGGAGGCCGCGCTGTCGCTGGTCGAGCGCTACCAAAGTCCGCGAATGTCCGATCGCGGCTTTGACCTCGCTTGGACCCACGGCCAGGTTACCCTCCGGCACTTGGACGCTACCGAGGGCGACGCCCAGCTTTTTAGTCGGCTCGCCAGCGCCCTCATCTATGCCGACCCGGTGAGGCGGGCGAATGCCTGCATACTTCGGGGCAATCGCAAGGGTCAAAACGCCTTGTGGAGTTATGGCATTTCGGGTGACCTGCCAATTCTGCTGCTTCGAATCAGTGATGCCAATAAAATCGAGATCGTCCGGCAACTCATCAAAGCTCACGCTTACTGGCGGATGAAGGGTCTCATTACGGACTTGGTCATTCTTAATGAAGATATTTCGGTCTACCGCCAGTCTCTGCACGACCAAATCATCAGTCTCGTCTCCTCGGGCCTCGGAGCGCAACTGTTGGATAAACCAGGTGGCATTTTTGTCAGACACTTGGAACAAATGTCGCACGAAGATCGTACCCTCCTTCAGGCAGTGGCGCGGGTTTTTGTCGATGATGAACGTGGCACATTGGCGGACCAAGTTGAACCGCATTTGGCCTTGGTGCCGCTCGTCCCGGCATTCAGTCCGGTTCGGATTGGAGGTGTCGAAACGTCCCACCCCCTGGTCTTGCCAAAACGACGATTCCCCAATGGACTGGGCGGCTTTTCGGAAGATGGACAGGAATACATCGTCTTCCTCGAATCCGGCCAGACGACGCCTGCCCCCTGGGTCAACGTCATCGCCAACCCTACTTTTGGAACGATCGTCTCTGAAAGTGGTTCAGGCTACACGTGGCTCGAAAATTCTCACGAATTCAGGCTCACGCCCTGGAGTAATGATCCCGTCATGGACACACCTGGCGAAGCCCTCTATCTTCGGGATGAGGAAACCGGTCAATTCTGGTCGCCCACCCCTCTTCCGGTGCGAGGTGCGACTCCGTATCTTATCCGTCACGGATTCGGTTACAGCATCTTTGAACATAGTGAGAATGGCATTCACTCCGAATTAACCATCTTTGTCGCTATGGATGCACCGGTGAAGTTTTACCAGTTGAAGCTTCGGAATGATTCGGGGCGAACCCGACGGGTTTCTATCACCGGATATTGGGAATGGGTTCTGGGCGAGTTGCGAACCAAGACTTTTCTTCACGTGCAAACCGAGGTGGACTTCAAGACAGGAGCACTCCTTGCCTATAATCATTACAATTCTGAGTTTCCAAACCGGATTGCGTTTGTCGATGTCAGCCACCCACACCGGACAAGCACGGGTGATCGTCGGGAGTTTATTGGTGGCAATGGAAATCTTGGAAACCCGGCGGCCCTTCGACGTTCGGCTCTTTCGGGACGCGTCGGTGCCGGGTTGGACCCCTGCGGTGCGGTGCAAGTTGCGCTCGAACTGGCCGACGCGCAAGAGCGTGAGACCACGTTTAGACTGGGCGTCGGATGCGGCCTGCCGGACGTGTCCACCTTGATTCAACGCTATCGACGGTTCGATTCTACCAGCGGCGTACTTGCCTCTGTTCGCGCACATTGGCAACGTATTCTTGGCACCATTCAAATCGAAACCCCCGATCCCGCTGCAAACTTCCTGGCCAATGGATGGCTCCTCTATCAAACGCTCAGTTGCCGTCTCTGGGGCCGAACGGGGTTTTACCAATCGGGAGGAGCTTACGGGTTCCGCGATCAATTGCAGGATGTCATGGCGCTGGTCCACGCCGCGCCGACTCTAACACGCGAGCACATCCTCCGGGCCGCAGCCCACCAGTTCAGGGAAGGGGATGTCCAACACTGGTGGCATCCACCGTCCGGCCGCGGCGTGCGCACCCACTTCTCCGATGACCTTCTTTGGCTGCCCTATGTCACTTGCCAGTATGTTGAAACGGTTGGTGACCATTCCGTCTTGGATGAAAAGATCGGCCTTCTCGAGGCGCGCTTGGTCAAACCTGAGGAAGAATCGTACTACGACCAGCCGAACCCTGCGGAGGAGTCGATTACGCTGTACCAACACGGCGTACGCGCCATCGAGCGCGGTTCGCGATTCGGAACCCACGGTTTGCCACTGATGGGTTGCGGCGATTGGAATGACGGTATGAACCGCGTAGGCAATGAAGGCCGCGGGGAAAGTGTCTGGTTGGCTTTTTTCCTCTATGATGTCCTAATCAAGTTTGAGCGGTTGGCTCGACATCGCTTGGACACGCTATTTGCGGATCGCTGCCTTGCCACCGCATCGAATCTCCAGAAAAGCATTGAGGCCCAGGGATGGGACGGAGATTGGTACCGCCGCGCCTATTTTGATAACGGTGAACCGTTGGGTTCTCACCTGAATACCGAATGTCAGATCGATTCCATTCCCCAGAGTTGGGCGGTCATCAGTGGTGCCGCCGATCCTGTCCGCGCCCGCCACGCAATGTCCCAGGTGGATGGACGGCTTGTAAGACGGGGCGATCGATTGATCCAATTGTTCGACCCGCCTTTTGATAAATCCACCTCGAACCCGGGATACATAAAGGGATACATCCCGGGAGTTCGCGAAAATGGAGGTCAGTATACCCATGCGGCGATTTGGTCTGTGATGGCGTTCGCACTTCTGGACCAGAATAGTCTGGCCTGGGAATTGTTTGGACTGATTAATCCTGTCCTTCATAGCCTCACCCCAAAGTCAGCCGCGATCTATAAGGTGGAACCGTATGTGGTAGCCGCGGACGTCTATTCTCGGACCCCCTACATCGGAAGAGGCGGTTGGACGTGGTACACTGGTTCAGCCGGATGGATGTATCGGCTTCTTGTCGAAACTCTGCTGGGCCTGAACCGTGTCGGAGACCAATTGTTCCTGTCGCCGCACCTACCTGATGATTGGAACCAATGTACCCTTCATTACCGATTCCATGAATCAACCTATCACATTCACATTTCGCTCCCGAATCATCCATCAGCCCAAGCCGGAGTCTTGACCGTTGACGGTGAAGTGCTTCCAGGGGTCATGCTCCCGTTAAAAAATGACCATCGGGACCATCTAGTGACCCTCCTATTGGCTAGGCCTACACCACCTCCTCCACTCGTGTGAGGTCGTCCTCTCGCGGAAGGCTCAGGACTCTTGACTTCATGCTTTTTACTCCGGCACAATCGTGAGTTGGACGTTACTTTCAATAATTCCCGCCCCGATGGCGTATCTGGTCAACCCGGCCGTGTCGTGTATATTGAGCTTGGTCATCAGGTTTTGTCGGTGCTTCTCAACCGTCTTAATGCTGATCCCCAGTTCTGAAGCTGTCTCCTTATTGGCCTTTCCTTCGGCAATGAGTTGAATCACTTCCATCTCGCGGACCGACAGATTGTGCCGCCGAGCTTTGAAAGTACCGCGACGGTCCGGTGCCGAACGGTTTAGTTCAGCGTTTCGCTTCGCCACCAGAGGACTCATCAGATGGGTCCCTTTGTGAGCCTCGCGAATCGCGATGCAAACGTCAGCCCCTGACGCCTGTTTGATCAGAAATCCAAAGGCCCCCGCCTCGATGGCCGACTCCACGTAGGCGTCATCGTGATGAGCCGATAAAATCAATACTTTCGCTTTGGGAATTGCTCCGACGATTTGGCGGGTTGCTTCCAGCCCATTGAGGACCGGCATCGCGATATCCATCAGCACAACGTCGGGCTGCAAATCTTTCGCCAGCGCCACTGCTTGGCGACCGTTGGATGCCTCACCCACCACCCGAATATCGATTTCCGCATTGAGCATGTTGCGGAATCCTTCCCGCACGATGGTGTGGTCTTCGGCCAACAGAATGGTAATTGGTATCATGATAATAAACTGTGAGTCGCGCCAGTATCATTGGTCCTCTCGATCGGAATCTTTGCCCGAACTTCTCGAGCCCCCGTCGTTGGTCGCGGGACCAAAGCTTGAATCGTTGTTCCAGCCCCCGGACTCGACTCGATAGTAAGTCGACCGCCCACCATCTCCAGCCGTTCCCGCATACCAAGAAGTCCGAGACGCTTGTTGCTCCTGCTATTCAAAACTTGATCAACCTTGAAGGATCTTCCGTCGTCCTTAATCCGTAACAGGATGCCATCCGCTCGATTCTCGATCGTGACATCCACCCGATGGGCATGGGCATGGCGACCAACGTTGGTCAGGGCCTCCTGGGCAACCCGAAACAATACGGTACGCCGACTTGGAGACAGGTTTTCAACTCCGGCAAATGCAGTCAAGTGCGCTTTGATTCCCGTCCGGTCTGAAAATGCCTTTAAAAAGGTGTGCAAGGCCGGAATCAAACCCAGGTCGTCGAGAACCGCCGGGCGCAGTTCGCGCGCGAATTGATGGACGATAGCCACTGATTTGACCACCATCGCCTGAGTTTGGGCAATGTTGTTGTCGAGCCCCTTGGTATTCCGAGCCGCATCTTTGGCAAGCGCGGACAGGCGAAGGCTGATTCCCGTTAACGTTTGTGCGATCACGTCGTGCAATTCGCGGCTGATTTCCTTCCGTTCATTTTCCTGCGCCGAGAGAATCTGACGCGAAAGCCGCCTTAACTCCTGTTGAAGATGGTCTGACTTTTTCAGTAAATGGCGATAGTGCCGCTCACTATCCCTGAGGGCTTCCTCGGCAGCCTTCCGCTGGGCCACCTCCAAATTGAGATCCATGTTGGAGGCAGCAAGTTCGGCTGTTCGTTGGCTGAGGGATTCGATGATCTTTTCAAGATGTGCCGTGGCTTCGCGGGCGCTGCGATGGGTCTTTTCAATTTGGGTGATGGCGATTGCGAAAAAAGCCCCAGCCTCTTTAATCAATGTCCGGCGTCGAGCTGCGGTAGACCCCGGAATAACTACCTCAGTTACTATTTGTTCATGTATTTTGACCAAATCCAGCGTTTGCAGACCGGCGGCAATCGCGTCGCTACCGAGGCTTCGCGCCGTCTCCAGACTTACTTCGGTCCCGAACTTGAGATGATGAAGAAGGGCGGCCTGATATCGGCGGTGAAAGGTGTCAAGTTTCGCCTTCATTGTTCCCCAACCTCCCGGGCCACTCGCTGCACCGTCCGTGCTGATTTTGCCACAAGCCTTTGGGTGCTGGAGATTTCACTCTTAAGATCGCTTAAGTTCAATTTTGCCTCTTTCTTTAGCGAATAGAGCCGGATATTGATCCCAAGGAGTGTTTGCGCGATTTGATTCTGCAATTCAGCACTGATCTTTTTTCGTTCATCTTCCTGCGCCGCCAGAACTTGTCGCGTCAGCCGGCGCAATACCTCCTGCAATCGCAACGACTCCTTGAGGAGATTCGCGTAGTGTTCCCCGGTCTTCTTAAGTGCCGCCTCCATGCTCTTGCGCCGAATGATACCCCGCCTCAGGTTGCGGTTTGCGGTCGCCAGTTCGATTGTTCGCTTTCGAAGCGTATCGCTGTGGCTTTTGAGCTGAAGTTTTCTGGCTCGTGATGTTCGATGACTCTCGATGATCGGCGTGATGGCCTCAGTAAAGAACCGTTCCGCTTGCTTTACAGTCGGCGACGGTCCGTTTGCCAATCCAAGGCTTAAGAGCGTCTCCTCATGAATCCGCGCCAAGTCCAGCGTCTCTAGGCCAATCGCGACTGCCGCCCGTCCCAAACGAAGGGCGGGTTGCAAATCTTCCAGATTGCCAGGGACCAAATATCGTCGCATGGCCGATGCGTATTGCTTTGCCAAGCGAATTTCTTTTGGCTTCATGGTCGGGCAATGATTCGCCGTTCCGTCTCTCCTAAAACACACTGACTGAACCCCGCCGCCCGTGACATGGGGTATTCACCCTATCCCGATTCAACCCATCAGTCCTCCTGTCGGTGAACATAGTCAACGTTGAAATAGAAAAGGTTGCGACAGGTAAGTCGACGGCATTCGGTGTACAAGGCCGCTAAAATTAGATGTAATCCTCGGAGGAAGCCGATATCTTATCGACGCAAGCCCATTTTGGCATTCCGCTTCTGCCATCCGCATGCACCCGGAGGTGGGGTTACACCCCATCGAAAAGTTGCGGGGCATCATTCAATCTTTTTTCAAGAGGAGACCATCCGCTGCCCGTTAGGTCTACAGCGGCGGGCGGAGGAATCGAGTAGGAATTTTGGGGTGGGGGGTGGGACGGGCGAAAGCTCGTCCTGCTTTCAAATGGGGGGGCTTTATCCCATACTAGTTCTACTTGGTTAGGGCGTATTTTCAAAATGTACCCTAGAATTGTCGGTTTCTCGCTGAAGCCGAAGGCTTCCCAGCCAATGGTTTTTAGCGAAAGGGAATCAAGTGACCCTAAGTCGGGTTATGAAAACCATGTGTTCGGGTCTTGTCTCTCTCCTGAATTAACTCCGCTTCCGCGTCCAGCCAATGCTGCACATCATGTCCCGGCAGAGACCCCTGGTTTACATAGGTAAAGTACGCTCTTCGCGCCACTTCGTCGGGTGATGGCCAGAAATCCACTTGCCCTTCAATCGCCCCCCCGCTCGGGCGTCCAGCAGCGTCCACGGGCGGCGTTGCTATTTTTTTTGAGTAGAACTTCCGTTGCATTGTTGAAGGGTAGCCCATTTCTGCCCTTTACTGCCATGGGGTCAATTACTACCTCCCTTCTTCCTTTGCGTCTTGGCGTGCCCCAATTGCTTCGCGTTTGTGGCAGTGCAAAACTGGGTTAGGGTTTTGGATCCAAAAGCGTTGGCAAAGCCCCCAATATGGCCTTTTGAACTTCGGGAACGAATAGATTTCCCAAGTGGCCTCCATCGGGGAAAATGGTTAATTGTTCATTTGAAAAAGTCGCTTGCAACCAGGCAATATCGTTATAGTCCAGTAGGAAATCGTTGTGATTTGATAGGACCCGAATATTTGAATTCGCTCGGAGGCCGACCTCGTAAGTTCGTAAGTCACCCGCACGTGCCAGGGTACCCGAATTCAGTTTTAATTCCCCCGATCCTTCATAGAGAGGCGAGGCAAAGTCGGTGAAGTAATCCTGAAAGGAATATCGACTGATCTCCCGATAGATATCTTCGCGGCTGAGATTCAGAAGGGAGTGCCGTAGAACATGTTGGGGAGCCCTGCGTTGACTGCTATAAACGATGTCTCGTAAAATCGATCGAAAGGTCATTCCGATGAGAAAACGGGATTCGATCGAGTTAAACGGCAGATTCGTTTGAGGGTTGAGTCCTTCCTTCACCAATGCCGCCACCTTTAAATAGGTGTTTTCTAAATTCTTTGAGCGCTCCACGGCAGGCCACTCAAGCGGTGCCAGATAGAATTCGTCCAGCTTGGCTATTCCATGCATCAGGCTGACCGGTGTGCTGATGGCCACGAACCGATCAAACCGGAGTAAGGACGGGTGATTGGTGGCTGGTTCCGCTGCAATGAAAAGGGCTTCCAGCGCTCCCATCGAGTAGCCTAGCAAGGCTTTCGGCCCAATTCGTCCCGGATACAATTCCGTCAAACGGCGATCAATCTCGTTCAAAGCCACATGTACATCATGGGCGTCGACCGGTAGGTAACCCGGAAGGACGGCCGAGGAAGCACGTTCCATGAATTCGGAATGGAATGGATTACTGACACAAACGACCGAGTATCCTTTCCCATAAAGCAATTCAGCCAACGCAACCGCTGTTTGGGAGAGTCGGTGTCCGCCAAGTCCGGGCAGGACATAAACCAATGGGGCCTTCCCGCGTTGTAGCCAATAAGAGAAGGGGAGCCTGCGACCGGTCGTTGGAATCACAACGGAGCGCGTATGGGCGTGGACGGGAAACTCGGGGTCCTGGTAGGTAAACAACGCCGATCTCACGGTGTCCAACGATGGCTGATCCTGACTGCCCATCACCCGCATATCTGTCGTCTGATTTTTGTGCGCGAAAGTCCACGCCAATCGTATCTCGGCATACGGGTCCATTTCCGATTCACTAAACCGGACATACTCCGCGACGGAGTCCGAGAGACCGTTGTACATGGCACCATAGCTAAAATAGCTATATGCACCCAAATAGGTCAGCGGATTATTCTTGTTGAATGAATAGGGTGATACGTACAGAAGTGGATTGGCTGCGGTATCGGCAACCAATCCCACGGTGTCTCGTTCACTGCTGGGGCCAAACACAGGCAGCATGATGAAACAGGTCGGCTTCCAACCCCAGTAGCCAAAGGTTTGGCCAAAATCAGCATCGGACTTCGGGATTTTATACGGGGTGGCCATGTCAAAGATGCCGCCCACCCCCAGCGTGGTGTTCACTAGAAAGCGGTAGGATTCGTCCCGCGCACCGCTCCATCTGGCTTGGAGCAGGTTGTTGATCGCTCTTCCCGGGTAAAGGAGGTTCCGATTGAAGTTGCGGATCACACGCCGAATCGGTTTCACAATGACGAATCGATAGGCACGTGCGGTGGGATTGATAACGTCCATCATCAACCCCTTGTTGAAGGACCACATCACCCGATTAAACGGTTCAATGGGATCAGGTACTTCCGCTGGCAAAATGATGTGCTCCGCAGGAACCGGATTGGTGCCCATTTGATTCTCTGGCGGGCCTTGTCCCAAAAGAGGGATGGCCAGGGCCGCCGTGGCAAGTGCCCACCGATACATCTTGGTTTTGCCTCGTAGATTCAATGCGCCCGCCTTGCTGGCGCGGGACAACTACACCTCTTGAGGTTTGTCCAACCGGTCCGATTTTTCACAGCCGGAAAGTGACCTTGGAGCGACCGGTCACGCCATAAGGGGTTCACCCTATGGCGCAATTGGGCAGACCTCCACGATGCTGCCAGAACAAAATCTTACCCAGCCTATGACCACCACCATTCCCCTACGCCCCATCGTCCCCGTAGTGCCCATCACCTATCAGACGGAAAACGATATCTCCGCCAATCGTCGTCAGGAGTTAGTGGACCTGATGAACCAACGACTCGCTTCCGGTGTGGATTTGCAGCTTCAGCTCAAACAAGCGCATTGGAATGTCAAAGGGCCCAATTTCATAGGCCTTCATGAGCTTTTTGACAAGGTCTCCGAAGGCGTCGAGTCCTATGTCGATACTATCGCCGAACGCATTGTTCAACTCGGTGGCGTCGCGGAAGGCACGGTACGGACAGCCGCCTCCCGTTCCCGCCTTGAAGAGTATCCCCTCGATATCGCCAACGGCTCAGCCCACGTCGAGGCCGTCTCCAAGGCTTTGTCCGATTTCGGTCACGACGCTCGCCAGACCATTTTGGAGGTCACCGAACTAAATGACGCCGATACCGCTGATATTTTCACCGAGGTTTCCCGCGGGATCGATAAATGGCTCTGGTTTGTGGAAGCCCATTCCCAGGCCACCAAGTAATTTGCCCGTACCCCCACAATTTTCCTGTCGATTCAATTCCTGCTCTTGTTATGAATACCACTATTGTTGCCCGCGACCTGACCAAACAGGCCCCCCACAGTCCCCGAAGCCGAAATGCAGGCTTTGCCATCGCCAATCGAGCCGCCGATAAATGCCGTTCCACCCTCGCCGGTACACAGGGCGAATATCATTATAACTGTCCCCTGGACAACCAACTGTTCACCTTCAAGGGAATCGACGGTGCTCAATTCCAAACCGCTGTTCAGGGAGCAAAAACCTACGAGGATTTAGGCATTTGGTTGCAAAATCACGGCACTGCCAAGACCCCGGCGGAGATTAAGGCCTGGTCCGATCAGGTTGAAGCTTCGAGTCCCATGAAAAATCCGGAACGGCGGGAGCAATTCATCAACAATTGCGGACACCTCGGTCTCAACCCCGAAACAAACTCCACCTTTGACTGGCTGGAAGCTGATGATCGCGCCAGTTTTGCTAAGAAAGCCGTTTGACCCAAATCGGCCCAGATATCTCTATACGGAATCCAATCGTTCTCAAATGAAAAAATCAGGTCCATCTAAACGTAAACCCACCCAGGCTCTCACGAGCGCCTTGAAAATTGAGCACACTCCACACGGTCTGGGCGCAGTTCCTCCCCCGATTGTGATCGTTCCCTCGATGAAGCCGTCTAAGCCGTTTTCAACCTCCCGCGACCTCCGGGAGGACCGAGGCGAACGCCAGATGAAGACAGTCAAGAACACCCAGACCCTGCCCCATGCCAATTGGCTTCACGCCAAATAGGCGGATCGCATCAATTTGGCACCCCTATGGGCCGAAATAAAAAACGCAGGACCCCTGGCTTCGCGCTATGAGAGATGGCGAGGATGGAAAATTGGTGGCTCCACTCGACGTAGCGCAGACTTTCTAGTCTGCCGTATCGCAGACCTTTAGTCTGCTCGGCAGTCAGTTGTTTTAACGAGTACGGGGCCACACCACTTCCACGCCATAGTCCTGGTTTCAATGTTGCAAAACATTCCTAGCTGATGGGGCGAAACCCGCCCTTGGCCGCATTCACCCCGACAACTTTCAATTTCAATCTTTTTGATGTCCCCCCCCTCACTCCATGAGACCATCCATTCCCTTCTGGCACCTGGTAAAGGGATTCTTGCAGCCGATGAAAGTCTTCCCACCTTGGGAAGGCGTTTCGAGACGCATGGCATACCGTCGACGGCGGAAAGTCGGCGTGCATACCGCGAATTGCTGTTTTCGGCTCCCCAAATGGGCGACTCGATTAGCGGCGTGATCCTGTTCGACGAAACCATCCGCCAACGAAACTCCAGCGATGTTCCATTTGCTACCGCTCTCGCTCGGGACGGAATGGTTCCTGGAATCAAAGTGGATAAGGGTGTCGTCGGGTTAACCAATTTTGCGGGGGAGACCATCACCGAGGGGTTGGATGGCTTGCGGGATCGTCTTACGGAATACCGATCTTTCGGTGCCCGATTTGCCAAATGGCGCGCAGTTATTCATATCGGTCCTACACTTCCAACCGAGCACGCGATTCGCTGCAATACACACTCATTAGCCCTTTACGCCGCTCTGTGCCAGGAAACTGGTTTGGTGCCCATTGTGGAACCTGAGACCGTTATGGATGGCGCACATTCACTAGCGCGTTGCGCGGAAGTAACTCAGAGCGTCCTGGAAACCGTATTCTCAGCCTTGGTTTCACAGCGGGTTCGTCTGGAACACGTGTTGCTCAAGGTCAACATGGTGATCTCCGGTACTGATTGTCCCCGAAAGGACGAGGTCTCCGAGGTTTCCCACGCCACTCGGCAGTGCCTCCTCCGGGCAGTGCCCGCAGCGGTACCTGGCATTCTATTCTTGTCCGGCGGACAATCCGATGAATTGGCCACCCTTCGACTGGCCGCTATCTGTGCCTTGCCGAATTTGCCCTGGACCATCAGCTTTTCATTCGGACGCGCTCTCCAAGAGTCGGTCATGAACGCTTGGAAAGGGAATCCGGCCAATATCCCTGCGGCTCAGGCCAAACTCCTTCAACACGCGGCAGCCAATGGACGGGCTACGCTTCACCCGTCGAAAGCTATTCCCGAGCCGTTGCGACCAGAGTCGTCAAATAGTCCGCCCACGTCCTTGCTCCCCAAGGAACCGATCGTCCGGCCAGCGGAGGGGCTTCGTTGGGAGTTGGGTGGCATACTCGCCCAGGCCGGTAACTTTGGTGCCATTCATTCCAAATCTGAAGCCCACCGATTTCAGTCCGAGTTGCTCCGGATTCACCCGCCGGAGGAGATTGAACGGATGCGCCTTTATGTTCGGGAGAAGCTTCCTCCCGGCAGTCGCGTCGGCGGAGCCGCCACTCGTGAATTGGAGCGGGATTTCAGGCGGGCTGCCGACCAGTTGCACGACGAACGTTATCGACAGGCCGGATTCGGCGATGTGGTCAAAGGCTTGCTTCTTTGGGTCGAGACCACCGAGGAGCGAGCCGATGAGAACCGTCTTTTAAAGACTCTGGAAATATGAGCATTTTGGTCCTCAATGGCGGCTCTTCAACGATCCGGTTCGCCATCTTCGGAGAGGGGACTCCGCTGGTCCGACGGCTTTCCGGTCGGATTGAGCGTATCGGCTTGAGTCGTCCGACACTCTCCGTTCGAGAAGGCAATGGTGAACTGCGATTAAGCTTTGAAATCGACGCTCCCAATGAGCCCGTCGCCGCCCGCTCCTTGGTGAAATGGTTTGGTGAACAAAAAGCTTTTGAGGGACTCCAATTCGTTGGCCATCGGGTGGTTTATGGAGCGAAACACACGCAACCTGCATGGGTCACAACCTCGCTGCTTGATGACCTCCGCGCTGCGTCTGTCGATGATCCGGCTCATCTCCCCGGCGAAATCGCCCTGATTGAAGCCATCCATCTTCGGTATCCAGCTCTAAAGCAATTGGTTTGCTTTGACACGGCCTTTCACGCGGAGATGCCGATCGTCGCCCGGCAACTGGCCATTCCCCGCCGGTATTGGGATAGCGGAGTGCGACGCCATGGATTCCATGGCATTTCCTATGCCTATCTCATGGAGGAACTTCTTCGCCTCGACCACCCTGCAGCCGCGACAGGGAAAATCATTCTCGCCCACCTTGGCAGCGGAGCAAGCTTGGCGGCGGTTCGCAATGGTCACAGCTTGGATACCAGCATGGGCCTCACCCCGGCATCTGGTTTGGTGATGGGCTCGCGCTCCGGCGATTTGGACCCCGGCTTGCCCGGCCTACTCGCCCGCACGGAAAACAAGACTCCCCTTCAGTTCCAAAAAATGATTCATAACGAATCTGGACTTCTCGGTCTATCGGGAACCAGTTCGGACATGCGGGAGTTATTGGGCATCGAAGCCAGTGATGTGCGTGCGCACGAAGCCATCGAACTCTTTTGTTATCAGGCTCGAAAATGGATTGGTGCATTCGCCGCCGTTCTGGGCGGTTTGGATACCCTCGTCTTCACCGGCGGCATCGGAGAAAACGCCCCGGGAATCAGGGCCAGAATCTGCGATGGCCTGAAATTCCTCGGTATTGAACTTAATCCTGAGACGAACAAGCTCTCCGCCGGTACCATTTCCAAATCCGACTGCGCCGTCACGGTCCGCGTGATTGCCGCCGACGAAGAACAAATGATCGCCCGCACCGTCCGACGTACCGCCGACATCCGTGTCTCCGAAATTGCAACGGTTCCACCGACTCGCACGATTCATACGTAAGCTATTGAATCAAAGCAACATCGGCAGGTCGAGACTTCGCCTGGCCGGAGGCGGTCTGGACCGCGCCCGCCTCGTTGGTTGTCCATCGCCCGCCCCCGAGCGCCACTGGTAAGGTTGTTCTCGTTAGCAATTCCCGGAGGCTTCGAATGTCCGAAACGAAGGCACCTTGAGGCACTTCTTGAGAAGGTAAGATTCATTCCCGTCGCCGCATCCAACCAGTAAGCCCGGAAATCGGGACAATCACAAAACGGCAAACGACAACTAAACTAAACAAGGCTATGAGCCACTTCCAACCAATCGATCCCGCCTGCGCGACTGATAAATCCAACCGCCTTATCAAAATGAAATCGAAGGTCAAAATCCTCAGTGGACTCGCCGTTGCCGTCGCCAGCCTCACATACACGCAGTCCGGGCTCGCGGATGAAACGGCACGTATAACCTATCACACCGCAAAAGTAGATGGCCTCACTCTGTTTTATCGCGAGGCCGGCGACTCATCGCGACCGACGATTGTGCTGCTACACGGGTTTCCGTCCTCGTCCCACATGTTTCGCAATTTGATTCCGAAGCTCGCGGAGAAATATCACGTCATCGCGCCGGATTATCCAGGCTTCGGCTATTCCGATCAGCCGTCAGTGACGGACTTCGCCTACACGTTTGATCATCTCGCGGCAGTCACGGATGATTTGTTGAGCTCGCTAAAACTGGAGAAATTCAGCATCTACATCCAGGACTACGGCTCGCCCGTAGGATTCCGTTTGTTCGTGAAGCATCCCGAAAAGATTCAAGCCATCATCTCCCAAAACGGCAACGCGTATAACGAAGGCTTGAGTCCTTTTTGGGCGGAAAATCTTGTCCCTTATTGGAAGGATAAAACCTCCGCGAACGAAGCAAAGCTGCGCGGCTTTTTCACGCCGGCCACAACTAAATTTCAATACACCAATGGTGTCCGCGATACCGCACATGTCAGCCCCGACGCTTGGACGCACGACCAGAGCACGCTCGACAAACCCGGGAACGCGGATATCCAGCTTGCGTTGTTCTTCGACTACCAGAATAACGTGAAGCAATACGACTCCTGGCACATCGCGCTCCGCAAACATCAACCGCCCGTGCTCGCGGTCTGGGGCAAGAACGACCCGTTCTTCCTGCCTGCGGGCGCAAGTGCCTTCTCCAACGACGTGCCTAAAGCCGAGGTTCATCTCCTCGACACCGGCCATTTCGCTCTCGAAGAAGACGGTGACTTCATTGCGAAATATATCCTGGAATTTCTTACCACAAACGTTAAGGGAACAAATTGAATCAAATACAAATTAAAATCAAAACAGGACAACCAAAACAAAAGATGAAACTCGAAAATAAAATCACCGTCATCACCGGAGGCAACAGCGGCATCGGCCTCGCCACGGCGCACGAATTCAAGACGCAGGGTGCGCACGTCATCATCATTGGGCGCAAGCCGGACGCCGTCGCAGCAGCTGCAAAGGAAGTCGGCGGCGACACGCTAGGCCTCGTGGCCGACGTCGCGAAAGTCGCGGAACTCGATGCGGCCTTCCGTATCATCCGTGAAAAGTATGGCCGCGTAGATGTGCTGTTCGCCAACGCGGGCATCGCCAAGTTCCTACCGATTGGTGAGGTCACTGAGGAATTTTTCCTCGAACAAGTCGGAATCAACATGAAGGGCGCGTACTTCTCCGCGCAAAAAGCCTTGCCTTTATTGAGTGAAGGCGCATCGGTCATTTTCACCTCGTCCACCGTCTCCCATTTCGGGATGCCCGGTTCGAGCGTTTATTCCATGACAAAGGCCGCGCTCATCAATCTCGCAAAGACGCTCGCCGTCGAATTGGCCTCAAAAAAAATCCGAGTGAACGTCGTTAGCCCCGGCCCGATCAGCACGCCAATTTTCGGCAAGATGGGTTTGCCTGAGGCGGCGGTGCAGGAACTCGCCGGCGCAATCCTGGCGCAGGTGCCGCTCGGGCGTTTCGGTGAAGCATGGGAAATCGCCAAAGCTGTCACGTATCTCGCGTCGTCAGATGCCGCTTATGTGACGGGCACGGAATTGCTGGTCGATGGCGGTATGGCACAGGCGTAAATCCGGCTCGCCCATGAGGGCCGGGTTTTGGATGGCAGTCCGCCCGCTTTTGGCTAAATTCCACCGCATGGTAGCCGGTGAAATCAATTGGGTGGAAGCGCTGCAGGCGGCGGACAATGCCGCCGTCTTGGGCGAACTGCGTGCCATTCTGCTCAATGGACTCCGGATTTCGCTTCGTGACCGTCATGAGGTTAGCGAGGCGCACCTGGAGGATTTCGCACAGGAGGCTTTGTTGAAAATTCTCGAGCGGCTCAACCAGTTTTCAGGCCGTAGTAAATTCACCACCTGGGCGCATTCCATCGCCATCAACACGGCCTTCACTGAATTGCGCCGCAAACGCTGGCGCGATGTGTCGCTCGACGCACTGCTGGCCGACGGACGGGAATTGAACGAGCCCGCAACGATGGCCGACGATACTTTTGGCGATGACCAGGAACGGGTACGGTTGGTCGCCGTTTTGCGGAAGGCCATCGCGGAGAAGCTGTCTGATAAGCAGCGCGCGGCCATCGCCGGTTCGTTGGAGGGATTGCCGTTTGATCAAATCGTCGGGTTGCTCGGCACGAACCGCAACGCCGCCTACAAACTCGTTCACGACGCACGCCGCGCACTCAAGCAGCACTTGATGGACGCGGGCATTTCGCTCGAAACCATCCGTACCACTTTTGCCGAATGAAACCGCTCACGAAACAACAGCTTGTCGGTCTAATCAACAGCGTCGACGCGACCCGCGACCAAGAGTTGAACTGTGCCGACTGTCAGAATTTTGCCGCCGAATTTGCCGAGCGCCAGCTGGTTGGCCTGCCTTTGAACGAAGCACTTGCCCGCGTGGAACAGCATCTCGTCATCTGCCCAGAGTGCCGTGAGGAACTGCTGGCATTGAAGAAGATTCTGGAAACCAGCGGTTGATTTGTCGTAGGTGGCAAGGACTCCCGCCGACGGGCCGCTGGGTCGATGGCACCCCTGGCTGACGCTATAGCAGTGTGGAAGCGGCGTCCCGCCGCTTTAATTCCGCTTCTACAGAGGTAAGCGAGGGGATTATGACTCCACCATCCGTGCACCAATGTCGAAGTTAACCTCTATCCAGTAAAACGGGTGAAAATAGGTCAGCATTTAGGCCATTTTTCCAAACGAGAGGTGAAGGCTTAATTGCTTTGTGACCTTCGATCCGAAATGCAAAACACGCTCAGCACCTCCAGCCTCTCCCTCGCCTGGAAAACAGAGTTTTTGAGGTGAAGAACGATAGTCCGACCCGACGGCATTTCGTCCCCCTTGGTAGCGCGCACGTCTCGTCCACGCGTTCCATTGCTCCCCAAAACACCGCCTGTAGCTACGCCATCAAGCGATCCCGGTTCGTATAATGCTCAATGCGGAAGTCCGCATTCTCCTCAATCTCTGCCACCAGAACAAAGCGGTCTTCAAAACGGGGGAACAAACAATCCCCTATCGCTTCCTGCTTCACCAACGTCAGGAATAGGTCGGCACAGTACGGCAGCAGTAGGGAGTAGATTTCCGCCCCACCCGCCACCCAGACATCCCTCGGGTCGCCCTCCACCCGTTCGCTAAACTCTTCGATCGAGTGCACCACCGTTACTCCCGGATGCGTGAAACCCGAACGGGTAAGCACTATCGTCTGACGTCCCGGAAGCGGTCGTCCGATGGACTCAAACGTCTTGCGTCCCATGACCAGCACCTGGCCCAACGTGCATTGTTTAAACCATCGGAAATCGGCTGGCAGATGCCACGGGATGCGTCCGCCACGGCCGATGACGCGATTGGTCGCCATGGCGGCGATCGCCTTCAATGGGCGCATATTGATTCGAGAAGTAGCGAGCATAGCGAGGGGAGCCCGCCAGGTCTTGGAGTGCGCCAGTCCTCTGGCGCTTTGGAAACAGCCGTGAAATCAACGTCGGCGGGCGTTCACTTGCGGGCTTTTTCGGTTCGGAGCCGAAAGCGGCAGAGCACAACCGCAGTCCAAGACGCCGCCGCACGTTACCACCTGGCCCAAGCCCTAAAAAAAGGGTGCCTCCAGTGGAAGGCACCCCTCAAAAATAATGGCTGAAGCCGATCTTAAGCGGCGACTGCTTTCAATGCCGCTGCTTTGGTCACCAACCCTTGCTGGGCGGTTTTCACCAATTCCAGGAAGGCATCATGGTCCGTTGCTGCGAGGTCTGCCAGAGCCTTGCGGTCCAGGGTGCAATTGGCCGCCTTGAGGCCCTCGATCAAGCGGCTGTAGGTGATTCCTGCGGGCCGGGCGGCGGCGTTGATACGCGCCTGCCAGAGATAGCGATACTCGCGCTTCTTACGGCGACGATCACGGTAGGCATACTTCAGGCCGTGGTCGACGGCGTCACTGGCGTAGCGATACAGTTTGCTGCGCTTCAGGCGATAGCCCTTGGCGAGCTTGAGCATCCGTTTCCGGCGTTTCCGGGATGCTGGGGCATTGGTTACACGCATGGCGTTCTAGAGCGAAAAATGGTTTCTGGAGAATAACCGTTTAGTGGGAAAACGGCAGGCTCTGCTTGATTTTGTACACATCGGTCTCGTGGATTTCCTTCCACCGACCGAGACGACGACGGCGCTTCGATGACTTGCCCGAAAGCAAGTGACGCATCCCGGAATGGCGGCTCATCACCTTGCCGCGGGCGCTGATCTTAAAGCGCTTCGCCACCGATTTTTTTGTTTTGATACCCTTGGGGCGACGCATATATAGCCTGAGTTCGACTCGTTAAAGGGCGGGCATCATAGGGTTGAACTCGGTCGGTGCAAGGGAAACTTTTGGTTTCAGCACACATTTTTGCTGTTGCCTCGATTTCGATTCCGCTTCGTCACTCGCTTTTCACGGGAGAAAATCGACCTTTGCGCTGAGTTCCGGGGTCAAATGCCGGTCTGGATGATCGATCTGAACCTTGACCTGCAACGTCCCTTTAGCCCGGTTGGCTTCGGGTGCGATCTCGGCCACGTGGCCGTCGTATTGCAACTCGGGATACGCTTCCGGACTCACCTTGCACTTTTGTCCCAACCCGATCCTGGCCAACGCTTCCTCGCTAACGTCGACTTCAACTTGCAAGTCGGTTAAGTCGGCCACCGCCAGCAGCGAAGTGCTCGGACCTCGAGTTCCACCAAAGGTCTGCGGTGAAACCAATTCGTTGGCTTTCGCCAGTTTCTCCAGCACCACACCATCGACCGGCGACTGGATCACACACCAATCGATCCAAGTCTCAATGAGCTTGCGTGCCCCCTGAATTTGAAGGATTTGCGCGTCAGCCGTTCGCACAGCAAGCCGGGCGTCGTCCAACGTTTTGGCCATCTCGACCTGCTTACGAAACAATTCCTCCGTTCGATTCAGATCGAGCTCCGCTTTATCCAAAGCCACTTGGGCGACCGCCAATTGTCCATCGTTCTCCGCTAGACGGGCACGGTATTCCGAGTCGTCGAGGCGAACTACGATTTCCCCTTTCTTCACCGGATCTCCCTTCTTCACCCCAATCCACGCAACGATTCCCATAAAGCGCGGGCTGAGCTCGATCCGCTCGTGGGCGACAATATGACCGGACGACGTGAGCAATGAGCCCACCACCCGTCCAGGGGCCGATGAAGGGGGCGCCAGCAGACTATCCGGTCTGGCGGACTCGCGGGGTATGGACCGGTTTTCCTCACTCTGTTTCGTCGGACTCTCCTTCTTCGCCGGGGCTCCCACCAATCGATTATCATCGCCCTTGCGGGGAATCGAAAGAACCACGGCAGTTCCCGCTAGCAGACTGACTCCCGCAACGATTTTCCACCAAGCGCCCACTCGACGGGTCTTGCTTTCTGGATCGATGCGTAATGCGGCAAGCCGTTGGCTGTTCATAGCGATTTCAGGGCCGATATAACCGGAATTCGAGAAGCGCGCCACGCAGGAAGGATGCTTCCAATCACGCCCACCAGAATGCTGAACAAAAGTCCCACCAAGAGCAGGATCGGAGGCATCGCAAATTGGAAGGTCGTCTCGCTAAACGATTGGAAGTTCATCGTGCCAAAGGTGATACCTCGCAAAATGACATATTGGTAGAGTCCGTAGGAAACGGACGTCCCCATCAATCCCCCCAGAAATGCCAACAAGCCTCCCTCCAGCAGGAAGCCCAGCAAAATGGAGAGACGCGAAAATCCGAGGACCCGTAGCGTCCCAATTTCCCGCGTCCGAGAACCAATGGCTGCGTACATGGTGTTCATCGCCGCGAAGACCGCTCCGACGGACATCGCGGAACCCAGAAGGCTGGCAAGAATCTTGATCGGCACCGCCGTCAGGGTCTGCTTGGCGTAATACTCCACCTCCCGTTCGGCCCTTAGGGCAAAGCGTTTATCCGATTCAATCGAGTTCGTGAGCGATCGGTAGGCCACCTCATCCACTGGGCGGAGGATCAGGCTCGAATACATCTCCCGTTCAAACAAAAGCCGGGCTTCATCGGCATCCATCCAGACTTCAGAATCGTAAGCGCTTCCACCGGCCGAAAAGGTGCCAACGACCAATAGCCGTCCGATTCCCGCTTTCAACGTTCCACCGATCTCCAATCCCTTGAAACGTCGAGCCAGGTTCTCGGAAACCACCACCTCCCGCTTTCCCGGTTCCAGCCACCGACCGTTTGTCAGGTGTACCTGTGGCCGCAGCTCCCGTCCACGAGGCGTGACCCCTCGCAGGAGGAGATTGGCCTCACCATCCCCGCTGGCGCGGGGAGCGAGCAGGAGCGTGATAACATCCGCCGAAATCAGCGGCTGTCCGTCGCTATTGCGGGCGATACCATCCAGATATTGCAATGCCTGCAGTTGTTCCCGAGTGACCAGGCTACTCGATTCCGCTTGGGAGCCTTTACGCACCACCAATACATTTCGCGGGTCCCCGGTTTGTGCGCTGCTCTTTTCGATTCCAGCGGCCAAAGCCCGAAGAAGAACAAAGACCGCCACCACCAGGGCTATTCCCATCAGGGTCGCCAAAGTGGACCGCCACCGCACAGTGACATTGCGGACGTGGTAGCGAATGGGAATGACCATGCAGCGGGCTTAATCGAGGGTCTTCAATCCTTCAACCACGCTGGTCTGGGCCACAGACAAACTGGGTCCGATTGCCGATACCACCCCCAGAACGGCCGCCACCACAGCTGCACGAGCCATTGTTCGTGGCACAACTTCAAAGTAGACCAGGAAACCATTGCTGAGTTTTTGGACGTCTAACAGTCCCCAAAATAACGCCGCGCCGCCAATTCCGATAACACCGCCCAGTGCCGCCAAACCAAAGCTTTCGGCCAAAATGAATGCGAAGATTTCACGTCGACGAAATCCAATCGCTTTGAGAATGGCCAATTCGCGGAATCGTTCTCGAATTGCCATACTCATCGTACTCACGGTCACTAGCATCAGGGTAAATACGACCACGGAACTGATCGATTCAATGAGCACCTTGATATTGCCCCACATGCTCACAAAGCTCATTTGAAAAGACCGCTCGGTTTCTGCGCTGACCGATGCCGACGTGTTCTCGAACGTTTGATTGATTTGTTTTCGAACCTCCGGAACCACTTCTGCGGAAGCCACTCGTACCCACCAAGTGCCCACCGTCCCCAAGTCCCCGCTCAGTTCGTCGAGGTACTTGTGGTGAAAGAAAACCGTCCGATCATCCACCGAGCCTTTATAAGTTCCTTCGATTTTTAATTCCAAATCACACGGATAAAAAGTCCCTGTCAATTTGAGGGTGTCGCCGATCTTCATATCGTAACGACGCATCGTGTCAGCTCCCACCAGGCAGCCTGCCTTATTCTTGATCCACGCCTCAATTTGTTCCTTCGACGATCGGTTTTCGACAAACACGTTCGTGAATCGGACCGGATCAACCGCAAATTGGGCAAACGACGTTACTTTCAGGTCCTTGTAGTTGCCCCCGAAAAAGGTGAATGGAGTCACCGCCATTACCCCCGGAATTTTGTCGAGCTGGGTGATTTGCTTCCAGGGCAGGGGCTGAGCCAGCGAAACTTTGTTGCGCACGACCAAGCGAAGCGAGGCCCCAATGTCTTCTGGCGGTATCGTCAGTTCCCGGACCAGGGTCATCAGCGTCACCAAAAGAAACAAACTGACCGCTACGCTACCAACCGAAAGCAGGGCGCGTCGCCGATTCCGCAGAGCATTCTTGGTGATGAATCCAGCTATGGTCATCGGTATTCCGTGTGAAATTACGCCCTAGGCAACGATTTCACCCTTTTCCAGATGCAGTTGACGACTCCCAAAAGCTGCGGCTTTCGGATCGTGGGTCACCATGATGACCGTCTTGTTGGCTTCCCGGCTCAGCGACTGGAGTATCGTCAAGACGTCCGTCGCCGATTTGGAGTCGAGATTCCCCGTCGGTTCATCCGCCACGACCAGCAGTGGGTCGGTCACAAGTGCTCGCGCGATGGCCACCCGTTGCTCCTGTCCTCCGGAAAGCTGTCGTGGCAGATGCTTCGCCCTCTCGGTCAGTCCCACTAGATCCAAGGCAGCGGCAACATGTTCCCGGCGCTGCCGGGAACTTAGAGATGTCAGTAGCAGCGGCAATTCTACGTTTTCCGCCGCCGTCAATACGGGAATCAGGTTGAAGCTTTGGAATACAAAACCGACATTTCGATTGCGCCATTCCGCGAGCGCTGACTCATTGAGATTCGCTACATTGATGCCACGGACCAACACTTGGCCAGATGTCGGTCGGTCAATCCCAGCGATGAGGTGCAGTAGGGTCGATTTACCAGAACCAGATGGGCCCATCAGAACCACAAACTCACCCGCTTGGATGCCCACCGAAACTCGATTGAGGGCCACAACGTTGGTCTCCCCCTGGAGGTAGACCTTCGATAGCTCCCGAACTTCCACGATGGGCTCGATTGCCATCCCGCGAAAAATCTCGCCCCGTTGATCGCCCTATTTCTTCCGGTAAATAAAACGGGAAAGAGCAAAAAAACCAAGAGCCGTACCTGCAGCCAGACCAGTCGTGCCTGCCTCGGGAATAGCAGATGGGACCAGCGTAACCAATGAAGAAGGAGTCAAATTACCCACCTTGGTTTGAGTAATACCCGTATCAACGAATTGACCCGGCGGATTCACGTTTGGGATAGGCTGCGTCGTATAGATTTGGGCGCTTGCGACGATGCCAACCGTAACGGCCGCGAACACTGCCAGCGTGGTTGTTTTTATTCGGATCATTTGATTGTCAGATTTTTTCCTACAGTGCACCCTTTCTCGGAAGATCGCTTAGGATATGTCTTGCGTCAAGAGTTTTTTGAGTCTTCCAAATAACGGGCGCTTAATGATCTGTTTGCAAAAGAGCTTCAGTGCAGCCCGAGGCGGTCGAATATTGAAATGTGGCCGACGAGCAACGAAGCCCTGGGGCATTTTAGGCGCAACCCATAGGGCCGCAGCTCTTTTCGGCTCCCGCTTCGTTGCTCGCTCCTCACAGACCACCGCGGGTATGCTCGTCGCTCGTCGCCTCGCGGGAGCCGAAAATCCCTCGCGGCAAACTGTAAGCTATTTGGGAAACACGACACTAGCGGAATGGCGCTTAGATAACGGGTTCAGGGTCTTAGTCCGTCCTACCCGCGTATTTTTCATGCAGCTACTACCATCCGAGGCGCTTCCTGATTTGTGGACCAAGGGGCTGTCCGTCAGGTCCCGGACTGCGCCAGCCCTCTGGCGCTTTGGAAACCGCCGCGATTTGGAAGCTTGCCAGAGTTGATTAACGGGCTCGTTCGCTCCCGAGGCCAAAAGCGGTAGAGGACAACCGCAGTCCAAGACGCTGCCGCGTGCTACCATGGTTCTTTATTACAACAAATGGGAAGAGCGTTTATTCTCGGGCCAAAGGCGTGGATATGCCCCAGCCCTTTCTTCTTGGCCAAATCACCCGTCTACCGCCATTTTCTACCCATGTCTAGTTGGTCTCCTGATTCTTCTTCGTCTCCATCGTTGGAACGCGCCTGGTCGTCTATCGTTGTCGACGGCCCCGAACGCGCTGCCAGCCGCGCCATGCTCCATGCGGTCGGTTTTACCCGCGAGGACTTCGCCAAGTCCCAGGTCGGTATCGCCTCCACCTGGAGTCAAGTCACTCCGTGTAATATCCATATCGACCAACTCGCCGTCAGCGTGGCTCTCGGCGTTCAAGCGGGTGGCGGTAAGCCACTGGTGTTCAACACCATCACCGTCAGCGACGGCATTTCAATGGGCAGCGAGGGCATGAAGTATTCCCTGGTCAGCCGCGAAGTCATTGCCGATTCCATCGAAACGGTTGTCGGATGCGAGGGGTTGGACGGAGTCGTCGCCATTGGCGGTTGCGACAAGAATATGCCTGGCTGCCTGATAGCACTCGCTCGGCTGAATCGTCCCGCGATTTTTGTTTACGGAGGCACCATCCTGCCCGGAGACCACAATGGCAAACCGGTCGACGTGGTAAGCGTGTTTGAAGCGGTCGGCCAGCATGCCGCCGGGAAGATCAGCGATGAACAGTTGGCCAGTCTCGAAGCCGTGGCCATCCCCGGTGCCGGCTCGTGCGGTGGAATGTACACCGCCAACACCATGGCCAGCGCCATTGAGGCCCTCGGCATGAGCCTTCCGAATTCTTCCGCTCAAGCAGCCGTCTCCAATGAAAAAACCGCCGATTGCGAAGCGGCCGGTAAAGCCGTGGTCGAACTCATCCGCAAGGGCATCCGTCCCCGCGACATTATGACCCGCAAGGCATTTGAGAATGCCATCACCGTGGTCATCGCCCTGGGCGGTTCGACCAATGCAGTACTTCACCTTCTGGCCATGGCCCATGCCGCCAACGTTCCGTTGTCCATCGACGACTTCACCACCATCGGCCAAAAAGTGCCGGTTCTGGCTGATTTGAAGCCCAGCGGCAAATACGTGATGGCTGAATTGGTCAAGATCGGTGGGACGGTTCCCCTGATGAAGATGCTGCTAGACCACGGACTCTTGCATGGCGATTGCCTGACGGTGACCGGCAAAACCATGGCGGAGAACCTGGAGAACGCACCGGCCTATCCGGTCGGTCAGGATGTCGTCCGTGGTTTCGATAACCCGATCAAGAAAAACAGCCACCTAGTGGTCCTTTACGGGAATTTGGCTCCCGGCGGTGCCATGGCCAAGATCAGCGGCAAGGAGGGCCTTGTTTTCAAAGGCACGGCTATATGTTTCGACAGCGAAGAAGCCGCGCTTCAAGCCATTCTCAACGGAACCGTCCACAAGGGCCATGTGGTGGTCATCCGGTACGAAGGCCCCAAAGGCGGGCCAGGTATGCGGGAGATGCTTTCCCCGACCTCCGCCATCATGGGCCGTGGTCTGGGCAAGGATGTCGCTCTGATCACCGATGGTCGCTTCAGCGGCGGTAGCCATGGATTCGTCATTGGGCACGTCACTCCGGAAGCCTTTAATGGGGGTCCCCTTGCGATCGTCCGGGACGGGGACGGGATTGTCATCGATGCCGAAACCTGCCGTATCACCTTGGACGCAACCGATTCCGAAATCGCCACTCGTCTCCAGGGCTGGAAACAACCAACTCCTCGGTATTCCCGAGGCGTCCTGGCCAAGTACGCTCGATCAGTGAGCACGGCATCGACAGGTGCCGTGACCGACCTCGAATAGACCTCCCATCCTCGATTCCCACACTTTCGGCCCCATGCAAACTCAACGATTCGGATCAACCGACTGGAAGGTCAGTCGCCTGGCTTACGGATGCTGGCGCTTGGCCGGGTCTGAGGGATTTCCCCTCAACGACGACGGGGCTGTTGGCATTCGCGCCGTCTTGGCGGCCTCCGATGCCGGTTATACGCTCTTCGATCTGGCCGATATCTATGGGGGAGGGGAAAGCGAGCTGATTTTTGGTCGCGCACTCCGGGAGCGCCCTGGCTTGCGCGACCAATTAATCGTGGTCAGCAAGTGCTCCATCCGTCGCTCGGGGGAGCCCGATGCCGACGCCCCGTACCGATACGACGCCAGCGCCGACTACATTGTGTCCAGTGTGGAAGGTTCCTTGCGACGGATGGGCATTTCCCACCTGGATGTGCTTCTCCTCCATCGCCCCGATTATTTATTGGACCCGGCGGAGGTGGCGGGAGCGTTTGAAAGGCTTCGGAAAGAAGGGAAAGTGCGCGAGTTTGGAGTGAGCAATTTCCGTCCTGCCCAGGCAGCGGCATTGCAGAATGCACTCGGACGTCCGTTGGTGACCCATCAATTCCAGCTCAGCCTCGCCCATCGGGAAGCTCTGGACGACGGATCGATCGAGCAGTGTCTAACGGATCGGTGGACGCCCATGGCTTGGAGTCCGTTGGCTCGCGGACACCTGTTCGATATCGATAGCCCTCCATTGGCTGCGGTCCAAACGCTGCTCGCTGCTTTGGCAGCCGAACAAAAAGTGACGCCGGCCGCGATGGCTGTCGCTTGGCTGCTGCGGCACCCGGCGGGGATAATCCCAGTTGTGGGAACAGTCCAGCCCCAACGTATTCAGGAATTGGCCGCTGCTCCGACCTGTACCCTCAGTCGGGAAAATTGGTATCGCCTGCTGGTTGCGGCCCGTGGCAGTCGATTGCCTTAGAAAACAAAAAGACCATCCTTTTTCAATTCACCGTTGCGAATTGGTTCGAAGGTTGAATAGTCATTGGCTGTGGATCAGCCATTCGTCATCGTCACTGGCCTCCTGGCAGCCTTGACGCTGCTGGCGAGTGTCGGTTGCTTGATGGTGGCCATCTATCGACGCCATCTCAGGCGAGCTCGTTTGTTGCATCTGCCAACCGATCTGCCCCGTTCAACTCCTCAAGCCGGACGTCACCCGGTGGCTCGTTCGCTCCCAACACGATGGCTAGTTTTACGAGGCAACGATTCCGTGCGTGTTGCCCAATGGTTGGGCTCCGTAGCAAACCTCGAAACCCCTTGGTCAGAGGCTTTGAAACACAGTCGTGATCGACGTTGTTTCGTATCCCCTCCAGTAGACGGATGGATACTGGTGATCGGCGGGGCGATTCCCGACCCGTCCAAGAACGTAGATGTCCTCTATAGATTTCTCCGGCAAATGAGCAGTGCGCTGGGTGAGGTTCACTACTTTTGTGCCGATCGCGTCTTTGGCACTCATGCCTGGGCTCGTCTGCTGTCCGGGCGGGTGCTTCGGGCCTATGCTTGGTCAGGTATGCCGCTTTGGAATGAAGGGCCTCTGACTCCGGAAGAGCGTGAGTTGGGCCTGACTTGCCGAAACTATGCCGATGATCCCGCTCCCGTTCAGTTTTCAGGCGTCCCCCCCGACTTTCAGAATGTCGAACGCGTGGTTTTCCTGGCGCGGCGATGGAGCATCAATCCAGTGACCGTCAGCGAGTTTCTGCTTCATCAGGAACAGGTGAATTCCGACGATGACGTTGACCCAGTTCATTGAGGATGCCCGCTGAAGTGGGATTATCCCCAGGAACTCCACTCGCTCCCGTCTTTGGAATGGCTACCGTTTCCGTTGTGACGCTGCAAACCAGTTTGTGGCATTGGGCGCAATTCGCCCTCTTTGTCTTGGTGGCGATAGCTTTGGACCTCGGAGTGTTTCATCGGCGAGGACGGACGGTGAAACTGCCCGAAGCCATGATGTGGACTGTCGTTTGGATGGGATCGGCAGTTGCCTTCGCGTTTGCGGTCGCTCCAAGTTGGATTCCAGGGTGGGCTGGGGAGCAATCGGCCATTTTCCTCACCGGCTACGCGGTCGAGCTTAGCCTTTCGATGGACAATGTTTTCGTTATCGCGCTGATCTTTCGCTATTTTAATGTTCCGCTGGCCTGGCAGCACCGCTTGCTTTTCTGGGGCATCCTTGGTGCGCTTCTCCTGAGAGGGGGGATGATATTCCTCGGAGCCGCCGTTCTGACCCGATGGTCGTGGACACTGTATGGCATGGGTGCATTCCTGGTCTGGACCGGTGGGCGCATGTTTTTGGGTCACGGAACCGAAGCTGGAATCGAGCCAGACCGAAATTGGGTGGTCAAAGTGGCCCGGCGCTTTCTTCCGCTCAGTTCCGAATTCGACGGCGAACGCCTGACCACCCGTCAATCTCACCGTTGGCTGCTAACGCCGCTCGCCTTGGTCTTGATCGTGGTGGAGACCACCGACGTTGCTTTCGCGTTGGATTCCATCCCTGCCGTTTTTGGGATCACACGGGACCCATTCATTGTGTTCGCATCGAATATCTTCGCCGTCCTGGGTCTTCGCTCGCTCTACTTTGTCCTAGCCTCGATCATGGACTACTTTCGTCTGTTGAAACATGGCCTCGCTCTCGTGTTGGTCGTCATCGGACTCAAAATGCTTTTTCGGGTCCCGCTGGAGCATTGGCTTGGTGATCAACTCATGGTCGGTTCCCTGGCCTTGGTTATCGGAATCCTCGTGGCATCCATTCTTGGCTCGGTTGCATTGAAAGCGACGGATGCCCGGACGTCGCCTCCCACCGGTCCATGAAAGCCTCTCCCTTTCAGATGACCATCGGACAGCCTTTTCCCGGCATTCTTCCGCTGTCTGTCGAACTCGACCAGGTGCTCGCCGATTTCAATGGCCAATCGCTCACTTTGAACCAATTGCTGGTTAGGACCGCTGCCCGTGGCCCTTATGGGTTCATCATTCTATTGAGCCTGCCGTTCATGATCCCGATAAGCCTCCCCGGGGTCAGCAACCTATTTGGTGTCATCATCGTTTACCTCGCCTGGAGGTTGTGTCTGGGTTTTCCCCCCAAGCTTCCCAGTCAGTTCGGCGATCGAAACGTCCAAAGTGGTCTTTTTGCCCGAGCGCTTAGGGCGGGTGTCCGAGTCTTGCGCTGGGTCGAGCGTTGGGTACGGCCCCGCCACTCCCAATGGATTCGTACCCGTGCCGGACGGATGATGGGGGCGAGCGGATTGGCTCTGGGTGGGATCATGCTGGCATTGCCCCTGCCCCCCACCATACCCCTGTCCAATTTTATTCCAGCCGTCGCCATTGTCGTATTGGCCGCCAGCATGATGGAGGAAGATGGGTGGGTCATCTGGCTCGGCTATTTGACGACTCTCGCTTCCGCCGCGTACCTCTCCGTCATGATTGCTTTGCATCTCGAGTTTTTTCGCTACCTCCTGCGGTCAGCTATCCAGTGGTGTGCTTCTTGATTCATGAAACCACGCTGGACGATTCATCCGCCTGCAATGGATCAATGCCAATCATTGGCGCTCGAATTGGGCATCGCCCATTTGACCGCGCAATGCCTGATCAATCGCGGCTTTGGGCACCCCGGTCAGGCAGCCACATTTCTAGAGCCTCGTCTTAAGCTCTTGGAGGACCCATTTCGACTGCCCAACGTCGAACGAGCCGTCGAACGCCTTCTTCAAGCTCTCGATCGCGGGGAAAACTTGGTGATTTTTGGGGACTACGATGTGGACGGTGTCACGGCCACCGCCCTTCTTGAAACCTCCCTTAAATCGCTGGGATGGCAGGTGAGACATTACCTGCCGCGTCGCCATGAGGAGGGCTACGGGTTGACCCGGGGCGCTCTGGAAAGCTGTCTCTGTGGCGACCCACCCGACCTGCTCATCGCTGTCGATTGCGGTTCAACGTCCAATGAATTGGTCGATTGGCTACGGACGCAGTATGTCGATGTCATCGTTGTTGACCACCATCAATTGACGTCGCCGCCCCCAGACGCCTATGCCTTGGTCAATCCGCAGTTGGATACCTCCGCTGCGCCACACGGGCGCGAACTTTGTTCGGTTGGTATTGCCTTCAAACTCCTCCATGCCCTCGTAAAGCGGGGGCGCGAACTCGGCCTCAGAAGGTTTTCCGCCCTGGACCTGAAAGACAGCCTCGATTTGGTTGCCCTTGGAACGGTGGCTGATTTGGTTCCGTTGACCGGAGAAAATCGCATCCTGGTCCACGCTGGTCTGAAACGGATCGAATCCACTTCCCTGCCGGGATTGATTGCACTCAAGGAGGTGGCGCAAACTCGGTCGCCGATCGGCACCTATGAAGTCGGCTTTCAATTGGCTCCTCGGTTAAACGCCGCCGGGCGTTTGGAAACGGCAGAAGCCGCCCTTGAATTGCTCGTCGCTCCCGATGAAGAAATCGCCCGACCGCTGGCGCTGGCGCTCGATGCCACCAACCGTGAACGCCAAGATATTGAGCGCCGGATGTCCGATACGGCTCTCGCCAGGGTCCGTGAGAGTTTTAATCCCGAAAACGACTGGGCAGTGGTCGAGGCCAGTCCGGATTGGCACTTGGGCGTAGTCGGAATCGTCGCCGCCCGAATCTCGAGGGAAGTCTATCGGCCCACCTTTATTCTGGGACCCGATGGCGACGGATGGCGCGGTTCGGGTCGTAGCATCGCCGGCTTCGATCTGGCTGAAGCCTTGCGAGCTTGTGATCATCTATTGGTCCGCCATGGTGGCCATGCGATGGCCGCCGGTGTCAGCCTCAAGGCCGACCAATTAGAAGCCTTTCGCACCCATCTCAACCAAGTGGCCCGCGAACGAATGAACCCGTCGGTCCTCGTGCCTGAACTGCGCCTGGATGCCATCGCCCCACTCCATGATTTGACCGTGGAACGTGTTACTGAACTGGCGCGTTTGGCCCCGTTCGGCTCCCAAAATCCTCCGATTCAATTGTGTGTGGCGGGGGTGCATTTGGCCCGTCCTCCGCAACGGTTGGGCAGGGAACTTCAACATTGGAAACTCTGGGTGACTACCGGCGGACCTGCCATCGAAACGTTGTGGTGGGGAAGCGGTCAGGAACCCGCTCCCCACGGCGTTTTTGACGTGGCGGTCGCTCCGAGTATCGATACCTACGGCGGACGCACCTCGGTCAAGTTCAAACTCCTCGACTGGCGTCCATCGGTGCCATCGAACGGTTCTCATCCCTGACCTCCCGACAGTTCTCGCTTATGTCTTGGATTTCCGATCCAAATCTCTGGCTTTCTTTTTTGACCCTGACTGTCCTCGAAATTGTTTTGGGGATCGATAATCTAATTTTTGTTTCCATCCTCAGCGGGCGGCTACCACGGGGCCAACAGTCGCGGGGACGCCGGATCGGCCTTCTTCTGGCGGTGATCAGTCGCACCGTGCTCCTGCTGTCCCTCTCCTGGGTGATGCGCTTTGATCGCCCGTTTTGGAGCGGCAATATCCTTGGGCAGACTCTTGAAACTTCCCCAAAAGACGTGATCCTGATGGTCGGTGGCTGTTTCCTCATTTTCAAAAGCACGCGCGAGATTCATGCAAAATTTGAAGCGACTGTTCATCGTCCGGAATCAACCTACCGAACGCCTTCTATCACTCAGGTGGTCCTTCAAATCTTCCTGCTGGATGTGGTGTTCTCGCTCGATTCCGTGATTACAGCCGTAGGTATGGCCAACCAAGTCGGCGTGATGATCGCCGCTGTGATTGCGGCGATGGGCGTGATGGTCACTGCCGCTGACGCCGTCAGCGCCTTGGTCGAGCGACATCCCACCATCAAGATGCTGGCGCTCGCTTTCCTGATCATGATCGGCACCTTGCTGGTCGCAGAAGGACTGCACCAGCACATTTCCAAAGGCTACGTCTACTTTGCCATGGCATTTTCTGCCGTTGTGGAAGGTTTCAACATTCGTTTACGTTCCAAACAATCGACCGATCAATCGCTCCCTCCTGAATCGTCCGAAGGCCCATGACCCTGACCGAACTCCAAACCAACGAAGAACTCCGTCGTCATGAGTTCCCCATTGTTGCCAAACAGATTTTCCTCGGACACGGCGCAGTCTGCCCGCTGCCCCGTCGCGTCAAAGATGCCGTCCAGCGGATGGCTGAACGCAGTATGGATGCCGATCAGGACGCCGCCCTGCCTCAGAACTTCATTGCGGATACCCGCTCCCTGATAGCGCGTTCCCTGGGTGCTCGACCCGAGGAAATCGCCTTCGTCGGTCCCACTTCACTGGGCATTAGCCTGATTGCGGGCAGCATCAAGTGGCGTCGCGGCCAGAATGTGGTCATCTACCACGACGATTACCCATCCAACGTTTATCCGTGGATGGCGCTCGCCGACCGCGGCGTTCAGGTCCGCTTCCTGAACGTCCGTGAACTTGGAAAAATCCGCATGATCGACGTGCAAGGGCAGGTGGATGAAAACACCCGCTTGGTCGCCCTCTCCAGTGCCCACTTTGTCAGCGGCTGGCGTTTGCCCATCGAAACGCTGGGCAATTGGCTGCGCGGACGAGGCATCTGGTTTTGTCTCGACGCCATCCAAACCCTGGGCGCGTTTCCCACCTCGGCTGCGTCAACCGATTTCCTCGCCGCTGACCTCCATAAATGGATGCTGGGCCCATGCGCAGCCGGGGTGCTTTACGTGCGCCAAGAACGGCACGAAGCCCTCACTCCGACCGTTCAAGGTTGGAACAACCTACGAAGCCCGATGTTCCTCACCGAGGAACACCTGGAATATCGAAAGGATGCCCGACGATTCGAGGCCGGTTCTCATAACCTCCTTGGATTGGCCGGACTTCGCGAATCCTTCTTGTTGCTCGAAGAAATCGGAATCGCCGCCATCGCTGCCGACCTGCTGCACAAACGTCAATGGCTGGTGAAAGCCCTGCGAGAACGCGGTTGCGAGGTGCTGAACGCCGATGCTCCGGCGGACAATACCAGCGGTATCACGTCGTTCGCGCTGCCTGGCCAGGACATGGTCGCACTCCACCGGCGCTTGTTGGAGGCAAACGTCGTCGCCAATATTCGAAAGACCCGCGACGGACGTTTCTGGCTCCGCTTCACCCCCCACTACTACAATACAATGGAAGAACTCCACCGCTCAGTGGAGCTGTTGACCCCGTAAAGGAGCAAGGAAATGTCCGCCAGGTCGTATAGGGGTAGGGATGGGCTTGCGCCCACCCCTCCCTCCAAACCGGACGGGCGGATTTCCCGCATCCGGCTTTCCAGTCAGTGAGTACCCGCGCTCGGCGGGACTGAAACGCTGTTCACAGGCTGAGGCCTATGGAGAGATCAGCTTGTGTATTGCCACGTCCCAAGAAAAGCAGCCTTGCTCTCGAATATTGCCACTAGTGGGATATCTGGATGTTGACACCCCGCTGTACGCCTTCAAAAACTCTAAAATCATCTGCGGCAATCGTCTGTGGAACGCCTCCCGATCAAACCCATCCGGGTCCGTGGCCGGCAGAAATCCCGGCTTGCGCATTTCAGCGGGAAATGGACTCAGGAAAGAGAAATGTCCGGCATTTTCCACCGTGTGAACGACGACCCGTCGGACGTCGGGCACGCGTTCGCTCACCAGCTTCGCCTGCCAGACTGGAGTGATCGTGTCCCGAGTGCCAGCGACGATCAAAATCGGCTGAGTGACTCGCCGGAGGGAATCATCGGGCAAAAACCACTCCGTCGTTGGAGCCAGGAGCACCAGCGCCCCTATCCGACTATCGCTGGTAACCGGAATGGCATGACCAGACCTGGACCACGGAGTCCCACCCGCCAGTGCCAGTGCGGTCGTGGCACCAATCGAATGCCCGATGACAGCTATCCGAGTCACGTCCGTATGATGCCGGAAAACCGGATCGTCCATCACCGCATCAATCGTCATCGAGGCATGACGCGTGCGGCGCGTTAGATTCTCGTCCAACCCATGCAGGGTGTTTTGATTGCGATTGTTGCCCGGATGTTCCGGTGCCACCACAATGTACCCGTTTCGGGCCAAATGCGTGCTCACCGTCCGATACAGCAGGTGCGAACCACCGCTGCCATGTGAAATCAGGACTAATGGATGCTTCCCATCTGCGATGGGGCCGTTCTCGCAGACATCAAATAGATAAAGCCCCAACTGGACCGGCGAAACTGCCGCCCGAGAAGGGTATTGGACGATAGCCGGAAAATTCAGCCCCAATTCACGGTCGATGATTTCGATTCTTTGCAGCCCCGAATGCATGGTTTGCTGTGGTTTCCATTTCTACCAAAAATAGAGTCGCGAAATCTGATGTCCCTTGCTTCCGATAGTCAATGACTCACTGTCCCCGCCATTGGTTATGATTCGACTCCTACTCCTGTCATTACTAGGAACTTGGTCCCATTGGTTACTCGCCGAGACAATGGTTCCAACCAACGACACCCTACGCCTGGGATGGACCATCGTCCTGGATGGTGTCAGCCATTCTCGAACCAACATTGGAGTTCCTGGGCGCATGGACCACATGGCCTATGATCCTAAAACCCATCGCCTATTCGTTGCCGCCTTGGAAAACGGTTCACTGGAGGTCATCGATGCCAAGGACGGACGCCGGGTCGGCAGTATCGCGGGACTCGAAGAACCTCAAGGTGTCGCCCTAATCCCAGACCAGTCCGCCGTAGCGGTTGCCTGCGGGGGGGATGGTCGCGTTCTTCTCTACGACACCAAGACTCTAACTCAATTTCGGTACCTGAACGTTGGCGAGGATGCCGATAATGTCCGCTATGATTCAAAACGTCACCGACTCTTCGTCGCCGTCGGTGACATCAACACCGGTGCCTTGGTTGAAATGGATACCCTAACGTGGACCACGACCCGGGAAATTCGATTTGCCTCGCATCCCGAGTCCTTCCAACTCGATCCAGACGGCGACCGAATCTACGCCAACATCCCCGGCGGGGTGCGTTCTCTGCACGACGGTACCGTCGCCTTCGCCAGTCGCCGGTCTGGGACAGTTACATCGGTTGTCCCATTGGTCGGCCGCGGCAGAAACTTCCCCATGGCGCTCGATTCCAAGCACGGACGTCTCTTTATCGCCACCCGGCGTCCGGCCCGCCTGATAGAGATCGACATTGCCTCCCAGTCGGTGCTCTCGGAAACCCCTTGTTCGGATGACTCCGACGACCTGTTCCTCGATGAAAACCAAAATCGAATTTGGATTTCATCGGGAGGATTTCGCCCTGATCTGCAAACGCCCGATGAAGCCAGTCCCTTGACCCCACCCGGTGTACCCGGTTCCCTCGACGGCTTCGACATCGGACATGTTCCGCCCGTCCGCTCCGTTTCCGTCCCGACCGCCTGGCACGCACGCACCTGCCTGTTTGTTCCGACGCTAAAATCAATCTTTGCGGCGATACCGTTTCGCGAAGGGCGCGATCCCGAGGTTCGCCAATATCTGTGGAGGTAGTCTTAAAGCTCCTGACCTCGCGCTTTTAGTGATGGTGGGGACCGGGAAAAAGTAGCCGCATTCTGCGTAGCACGGCCTGGTGCCGAAAATAGCACACCATTTATTGTTCTACGAGATTCATACGTAACCTATTGATGCAAAGTGACATCGGTAGGGCGAGACTCCGTCGAACCGTCGGCGGTCCGAACCGCGTCCGCCCTGCACGTTTTCCGTCGCCTGACCCCGAGTGATGCGGATTTTGAATTTGAACCGAAATTTTCTATTGGTCCCACTCCAAAGGGGCGAAATGAGATGGCCCATGGCAACGCCATGGAAAGGCGTTGCTAATCCTTCGGGCCCCGAAGGGGCGAAACCAGCATCCTTAAACGACCTTTCTTGGACGGAAATACATGGAATCAAGGTAACAATTAAACGAGTCAAATCGTTACAATCTCCACGAAACCCCAACATAGACCCCACGCCCATCCCCGGGATGAAATATCGTCGGTGCACCTCCGGTCGTACGCGCGTCGGGAATCGGATCGACATCCCCGGCATACCGTTGGTCGGTAAGATTTCGCGCCTCGGCAAAGACCGAAAACCCCTTGGCCGATTGATAGCCTACCCGGAAGCCCAACAGGGCGTAAGCGTCGGCGTAAAGGGTGTTGGCATGGTCAACCGGATACTTGGTCACATTCCAGCGTAAGGTCGGGCCGCAATAAAATCCCGACGGGTGGCGGTAGGTCAGTGCCGCCTGATAGAGGTGAATTGGAATGATGCCGATGCGGTTGTTGCCATAAACCGGGTCATGATCGAAATGCAGGTCATTGAGCGTGTAGCTTTGCTCCCAGACCAATGTGTCATCCTCTCGGCGGGCACTTTTCGGAACAAAAAGGGAATGCAGAAGCTCCGTTTCCAGCCCGGCTTCGATACCTTGATGGTAGCTTCGATTCACGTTGACCGCACCCAGGTTGACACCCTGGGCGTTGTTGATATCCAACAATTCGTTGCGCACCCACGAATGATAAAGCGCCAACTCCCATCGAAAGGGACCCTCCTCGCCACGTCCGCCAACCTCCGCTGTCCAAGCGTGCTGAGCCGCGAGCGGTGTAAACACCAGACTTCCGCCCGGTTGATCGTCGAACTCAACCATGTTGTCGAATGACGGCGGTTCCCAACTGCGGCTGTAGTTGGCGAAAAACTGGGTTTGCCGACCGGCTTCATAGAGCAGTCCCACCTTTGGATTGAGTCCCCGCACGACCAAATCGGCGGAAGTATCGCCCGTTACCGAAGAGAAGTATAAATCGTGAAAGTTTCGCTGCGCATAAATGGCCTGGAGTCCTCCGACAACCGATAGCCTATCCGTCAGGTGCTGCTGATCTTCCAGGTAGACTGGCGCATTGACCGAAAATTCGGTATCGCGAGCGGTCACCAATCCTCGCAATCCGTTGAGATTTTGATAGTTGGCGTCGACTTCTCGTTCCACATTCGGGGAGAATCCCACGGTGAGTTGGTTATCCAGCCCAAACACCTGACCGCGAGTCACCGAGTTGAGCATGAGCCCCACGTTGTCGGAGTAGTATCCCTGGATTCCGTCCGGTGAGTCATCGGTGTAATAGTCACGCGACTCCAGATTGCGGTGCCACCAAAACAGCCCGGCGTCTACCTGGCCATTTTCAGTTTTCAGCGTCAATTTATCGGCCACGCGCGAGTAGGTCCACTTCTTGTTAAGGTCCTGTTGAACGGCCACCGGATCAGCCTGCTTCGGGTCTGTTTCCAGTTCATCCTTGGTCAACCCGCCTGGGCGCTGCCTATCGGTCCGCGAAAGCGATATGTATACCCGGTTCTCCAGGGTATCCGAAATCCTCCAACCGAGGTTTCCATTGAACCCCTCGCTATTCTCCGCCTGGTGTGTCCGGTACCCGTCGGTACGTCGCCCCGTAACCGATACAAAGTAATCGAACGGGCCACTCACACCGCCCGAAGCTGCCTGTCCACGGAAAAACCCAAAACTTCCACCTTCCAGCCGTATTTCAGCCGGGGCCGCATCATAGCCCGTTCGCGAAATCAAATTGATGGCACCTCCCAGCGACGTTGAACCGTATTTGAATGCGTTGGCTCCCCGGTAGACCTCGGCGTACTTTACCGTCCCAATGTCAAAATCTTCCAGGATGGCCTGGCCGTCTCCCTGGTTCATGATGAAGCCATCTTGCAGAAAAATAATGCCGACCGGTTCTTCGTCCGATAAAACGCCGGAACCACGAATGGACATTTCACCAACTTCTGATCCGTTCTCACTTTGCATGACCAGTCCGGGCGTTCGGGCAAACAGGTCCTGAAATCCCGATGCCAGACCCAAATGCAGTTCGCTGGTATCCTTAATGGTCATCGCTCCCGGCACCCCCTTAAATTGTCGGGAAGCTTCGTTGACGGAAGGGTCGGTCAAGGCTGTCGGTGCATTCGTTCCTTCAATGATGGTCGCTGGCATCCGCTCCGGAACCGCCTCCGCAGCCACCCCGGTCCACGGATAAACTATCGATTCCATCGAAGTGGCAACGATGGCGATCGATAAACACGTTCGGGGCAGGGACCTCAATTGTTGGAATGAAGGTGCCATAGGCTTAACTATTTATTTGTCTTAGAAGTGTGCGGAAATGGTGACGCGTGCCGAAATGGGCTCAACCGGATGAAAATGAGTGTCGTTCACCCCCCCCGCCGGTTCCCCGGGAAGTCGCGACGGATAATAGTAGGCAATATCGCTGTCATGTCGATCCAGTAGGTTGAACGCATCCACCGATAGCGACCAAGTTCGATTGAATCGGTAACCCGCCTGCGCATTCAACATGAGCGTGGCACCACTTCGGATGGAGTTGTCCTCAACCAGCGAGCGAGGACCAAAATAGCGTAATCGCAGGCTGGAGAAGAAACCGTGGTTTGGATTCGGATCATGCACACTGACTCCAGCGGCCAGTACGGCTTGGACGGCTTCCGGGATGTACTTACCGACGATCGGGGCTCCGGCGTACCCATTATCCACCACCGTTTCCCGGAATCGCGCCTGCGACCAACTCAGGTCTGCGTCCAATGTGATCCACGGAGTTGGTGTGTAATAATTGGCATACTCGACCCCGATTCGTCGGCTGGGGGCATTCGGTGAGGTGTCGCCTGCATCGCCGTTGAACACCAATTCAGAGTCGATGTCCAACCACCAGAAGGTCAGCGTCGATTGCCAATGGGGAATTGCCACCGTGCGAAGTCCAATCTCAGCTCCGTAGGTTCGAACCAGCGGGCTCACTGCCGCCAATGGCATGGTCGGGTCCCGGGGATCAACCGTCGTCGTCGCTCCCCGCCCATCATTGCTGTGAAAACCCATCCCGGCACCAACGTACAACTCCGTGCTCGCCCACGGGCCAAAGGCAATCGTTCCCTTTGGGCTGACCATGGTTGACCCCTTGGCACCCGAGTTTTGAGGACGCTGATCAGCTACATCAAAGTGATAATAATCGGCGCGGACACCAAAAGTACTCCGCAGCCAGTCGGTCCATTTTGTTCTTTGTTCGACATACGGGGAAACATTGACCTGCCCGACGTCGTCCAAACGGGTCGTGCTCAGGTAGTTGCGATCCTGCACCTGATTGATCCCATTGGTGATATCGTCGCCACGAATCTGAAGTCCCACCGTCGACTCGGACTCTGTGCCCAGAAAATCGTATTTCCACGTGTGGTGAGCCATCAGACCCCCAAATCCCCGCTGATCGTGCTGTTCAAATTGGTCCCCGTGGATGGGATCATTGAGATAATAGGTGAAATTGGAGTCGAGCTTCAGATCGTAGTACACCCCGTAGATTTCAATTTGCGAATGGCCCGAATCCGTCTCGGAATGCCATTCACTGCTCAAGGCCACCCGATGGGTCGTGCCACCGTCTGTCGGATCAACTTCACCGAACCTTCCTCCCGGTAACGTGGAGACGGCGCGTTCGGCGATCTGGTCGCTTGAATTCCATTGGGCGGCGTAGGCCGAAAGACTGAACTTATAGCCAGAGCCATCCTGCTCGCGGCTGTAGCTAACGAGACCGTTCGCCTTGCGAAAGTTTTCCGGACGAGTCCACGGGCCATCATCGTGCATGAGTTCCCCAGCATAAAGGAGATTCCCCTCACCAATTTTCTGCGAATCAGCGACCAGTCCCCGATAGTAACCAAATGATCCCGCTGAGGCCTCTGCCAGTCCTTGAGGCAACGACTTGACGTAGCTAATTTCCGCCGAACCGGCAGAGCCAAAGTCCCCCACATCGGCATAATACACGCCCTTGCGGTAGTGGACCGTATCCACCAGTTCTGGAATCAGGAAATTGAGGTCCGAGTAACCTTGTCCATGCGCGTGGGTCGGCAAATTGACCGGGACACCATCCACGCTAGTGGCAAAATCCGTCCCATGATCCAGGTTGAACCCACGGGAGAAATACTGGTTGGCTTTTCCGTCGCCGCTGTGCTGGGTAGCGATGAGCCCAGGAACCGTTTCGAGCACTTCGCCCGGACGCTGAAGCGGACGATACTCAATATGATCCTGGCCGACGTACCCCTCACTGGCGGTATCGGCAATGTTGATCAGTGAATCGGACCTGCCAGTAATAACAACAGTATCCATCACTTCAGGGTCATGACCCATAACCAAGGACGGTACCAGCAGACTTGCGCAGACAAATGAGGGTCCTACGAAGGACGTTCCTACGAAGCGTTTTTGATTCATGTTGCCACACCGGCTCAACCTTGCGCGGGCCGGTTTCGCGCTCTCAGTTGTTGTGAGCGCATGACAATACGCCACGCGCGTTGACAGCTACGGGTGGTTCCCGCCATCGCTGCCCCGGGTGGCTGGAGACATTCCACCCGTGCCTCTGGAGCAGGTCAACAGGTAATCAGCCTCGCTTGGTGACAACTACGTGCCGAAATGTCATTTGGATGCACGTCCGCGCAGGATTCTCCGCCCAATCAGTCATGTTTCACCGATATCATCACCACCGACTGGTCTCTATTCCGGGTAATAAGAATGGGAACCCGGTCCTGACAATCCTCGTTCATTATCCGCCAACGACTCCTGCGCCGCCATGTACGTGATGGATTTCATCTGGACGGTTTTCCGGACGGATAACTTCCAGTCAATCCTATCAGCGCTCCCGCAACTCACAATGGGCCCAAGACCTCCTCCCATCGGGAACGTGGTCCAGATCAGTATCCCTTCGGACGATGCGCCCCAATATTCAGCGACCACCAGCATTCCCCCCCGTCACACCGAATGTCATTTGCATTCAGGGTTTCGATGTGTCCATCCGCAAAGGCGTAGTTTGCACGGTTGGAATGTCGACGGCACCCGTAGTCACTTTGTTGAACTCGATTGAATCCCGATCCGTCTTCGCTGCCGTTGATGATGTCCTTGATCCACCAGTTATCGTCGCTCCACATCTCCGTTCCACTGCCGCCGTCGCCAAACCAAATCAGTCTGGACGGCGAGGTGATTTCCGACGTTTTGTGAAGACCCTCATAATAGCCTTGAGACGTCGGACGCCCAAAAGGCATCGTGCTCACTCGCAAAGCTGCCGTAGCATCATCGCGCACCGGAATCCAATGAGCGCCGGCGATGCCGATACCGCTGGCATTCCACACCTCGTACTGGCTCGGGTACCCATACAGATGCGCCCAATCCGTGCCCGGACTTATCGGGAATCCTCCCCGGCCCGCGTCGGATACCGAAACTCCATCCGCATAGACGGCAACCTTTTCCGACGGACAATCAAAGAGTCGTGGGCTCTGCCCAGCATAGACCCAGAGAATCACTCGATAAGTGGTCTCAACCGGATGCCCCGTCGTGTCATTTCGCACATCCTGAAGCGGGTTCAAGGTGTCAGCGAAATCCAGGGCATAGGTAGTTGCCGCCAGGGCCAACTGCTTTTGGTTCGCCGAACAGAGTATCATTCGACCCTTTTCTTGTGCCTGACTGAGCGAAGGAAGAAGGATCGATGCCAGGATCGCAATCGTCGCGACGACGACAAGTAGCTCGATGAGGGTGAATGCACTGGTTGTCGGTTGCTGCGATTGGAACTCGCCGTTGAGAGTTTCAATTCGCGTCCCTTGAGTAGTCATGCGGAAGGCACCTATGCGGTCGGAATACACGGCCTAATCGTTTCCCGCAATCTCGGTGTTGATGCCACATTCCACGGCACTTCCAGAAGGGCGGAGCAAGGGTTGTCCGCCAGGTCTT
>CAILNN010000419.1 GCA_903835555.1 uncultured Verrucomicrobiota bacterium | reverse complement strand
CGATCCGGTCCCAGATCAATTGGCTGAAATTCACGCCCGTGAAGAGGAAGCCATCGAAAAGGACATCAGTCTCAATGAACAAAGACTCGGCTCCGTGCTGGCGGTGCTGAAGAGCTTCCAGGCGGCACGGGTCTTGGATTTAGGCTGTGGCGAAGGCCGATTGCTGCAACTTCTTCTAAAAGAAAAGCAGTTTACCGAGATTGTCGGCATGGATGTGTCCCATCGTGCGCTGGAGATCACCAAAGACCGTTTGCACTACGACCGAATGCCGTCCATGCAAAAGGAACGCCTGCGATTGAGACACGGTTCCCTGATTTACCGTGACCAGCGATTGGCCGGATTTGACGCCGCTGCCGTGGTGGAAGTCATTGAACACCTGGACCGTCCGCGTCTGGCCGCCTTTGAACGGGTCTTGTTCGAATGCGTACGCCCGACCAACGTCGTGGTCACCACGCCCAATCGGGAGTACAATGGGAAATGGGAGACTCTGCCCGCAGGCAAGTTCCGGCACCGCGATCATCGCTTTGAATGGACGCGCGCCGAATTTCAGGAGTGGGCAAATCGGGTGGCCGCCGCCAATGAGTACAAGACCCGCTTTTTGCCGATTGGCCCAGAGGACACAAGCGTCGGCTCGCCGACCCAGATGGCCATTTTTCAGAGAGGCTCCCATGAGTGACGACGACGATTGGGATCAACAATATCGAAGTGACCCTCGCTCAACCGACGACTTAATCCGTCTCGTTCTGACCAAGGATGCGGACGATGACGACTATTGGTATCCCGTTTGGATTCTCCAGCACCGATTGCCGGAAATCATGATGCCCGTCAGCGACCTCATAAAAAGCAGCGACGCCAAATCACGTGAAACTGCTGCAACCATTCTGGGGCAGAACGGCGTCAAAAATAAACGGGCTGTGAGTCAATGTGTTAATCTCCTGGCGGGTATGATCCATCAGGAAACAGACGTAGCCGTATTGAGTTCCATCGCATTCGCAATGGGTCACCTCCACGATCCACGATGCATTGAAGAGGTCTTGTCGTTGACTCAGCATCCCAATGCTGATGTTCGCTATGCGGTGGTCCATAGTTTGACTGGCCATGAGGATCCGAAGGTGATCGAGGCGATGATCGCGTTGTCGGATGACGACGATCCGGATGTCCGGAACTGGGCGACTTTTGGAATTGGCTCCATGATCGAAACCGATATACCGGCTCTCCGTGAAGCGTTGTTTGAGCGGTTGTCTGAAACTGAACAGGAAATCCGACTGGAAGCCATCGTCGGCCTTGCCCAAAGGGGTGACATCAGAATCGTGGTTCCTTTGTTGGATGAATTGAATAAATTGGAATCGGAATCTCCGGAGAATTTAAGGAAGTGGGACTTGGTGCACACGGCTTGCGAATCGATCCTCCCTTTCGCACAAGGCGGTGGGGATGACCGGTGGCTTCCAGTCCTGGAAAAGTTCAAAACCCTAGGATTTGTTAGCGGGCATGCCATTCAGGAAACGATTGACCAATGTCGAAAGAGCTCACCATGAAAATCACCATCCCAGAGCTGTCCCTCATTGTGCTGATCGGCGTGTCCGGATCGGGCAAGAGCACGTTCGCCCGCAAGCATTTCAAAGCCACAGAGATTCTGTCGTCGGATTATTGTCGAGGCTTGGTGTCCGATGATGAAAATTCACAGGCCGCGACCAACGACGCGTTTGAGGTTCTGCGCTTCATCGCCCAAAAGCGGCTGGCGGCAGGCAGGCTGACGGTAGTGGACGCGACCAATGTGCAGCCGGAATCGCGCAAACAATTTGTCGAGATTGCCCGTGAATTCCATTGCTTGCCGGTGGCCATCGTTCTTGACCTGCCGGAGCGCGTGGCGCACGACCGGAACAAATCCCGTCCGGACCGTGATTTTGGTTCGCACGTGATTCGCCAGCAAGCGCAACAGTTGCACCGGTCGTTGCGCGGACTCGAGCGGGAAGGTTTTCGCCATATTCACATTCTGAGGTCGACGGAGGAAATCGATTCCGTCGTGATCGAACGGCAGCCGTTGTGGAACAACCTAAAGTCCGAGCACGGGCCATTTGATATCATCGGCGATGTTCATGGCTGCTTTGATGAACTGGTCGAATTGCTTGGCGCGCTGGGCTATGGGGAGCAATCCGATGGGAATTGGATCCACCCTGAAGGACGCAAGTTGGTGTTTGTCGGTGATTTGGTGGACCGCGGTCCCAAGGTTCCCCAAGTCCTCAAGTTGGTCATGAAAGCGGTCGAATGCGGGGCAGCCTTCTGCGTGCCCGGCAATCATGATATCAAACTGATGCGGAAGTTGCGTGGGAAAGATGTTCAGATCACGCACGGACTTGCCGAATCCCTTTCACAGTTGGCCGCCGAGTCCGATGACTTTCACAAACAGGTCGGCGAATTCATCGATGATCTGGTCAGCCATTATGTATTCGACGATGGCAAGCTCGTCGTTGCTCACGCAGGCATGAAGGAATCGATGCAGGGGCGTGGTTCCGGTGCCGTACGGGAGTTCGCCACTTTCGGAGAAACCACCGGTGAAACGGATGAGTTTGGATTGCCGGTCCGCCATAACTGGGCGTTGGAATATCGCGGTTCTGCCATGGTGGTTTATGGGCATACGCCGGTGCCCGAACCGGAATGGCTAAACCGCACGATCAACATTGATACCGGTTGCGTGTTCGGCGGAAAACTCACGGCATTGCGGTATCCCGAGAAGGAACTGGTTTCCGTTCCTGCGAGGAACACCTATGCAGAATCACGCAAACCATTTCTCCCCGCCGAGACCGCGGCTCCCGTATTGTCCGCGCAACAGCGGCATGATGATCTGCTCGACCTCGCGGATGTCACCGGCAAGCGCGTGGTGGCGACCCGTTTGCATGGCAATGTGACCATTCGCGAGGAGAATGCGGCTGCCGCTCTGGAAGTGATGAGTCGGTTCGCCGCAAATCTGAAATGGCTGATTTATCTGCCCCCGACGATGTCTCCGACTGAAACCAGCCATGCCCCAGGGCTGTTGGAACATCCGGCGGAAGCATTTGCCTACTTTCGTCATGCGGGTGTTCCGAGCGTGGTCTGCGAGGAAAAGCACATGGGCTCGCGCGCCGTGGTGATTATCTGTCGCGATGAGGACGCTGCTCTCAAGGCCTTTGGAGTGACCGGCGAAGGCATCGGTATCTGCTATACGCGCACCGGTCGACGCTTTTTCGATGATACCAACATCGAGCGGGAGTTCCTCAGCCACGTTCAAGCGGCGGTGACTTCGTCCGGCCTTTGGGACGAATTCAAGACTGGATGGGCCTGCCTCGACTGCGAGCTGATGCCGTGGTCTGCCAAAGCACAGGAGTTGCTCAAACATCAATACGCCGCTGTGGGTGCATCCGCACACGCATCTCTCGGCGCGGAGGTTTCGGCACTTGAACAAGCCGCAGCCCGTGGACTGGATGTGGGCGAGTTACTGGCATCGACGGCTTCTCGCCGTCAAATGGTGGATGATTATATTGAAGCCTATCGGCGCTATTGCTGGCCGGTGACTTCAGTGAATGATCTCAAGCTGGCACCGTTTCATTTGCTGGCGACCGAGGGGGCCGTCCATACGGACAAACCTCACACTTGGCACATGGAAAGGCTGGCTCGATTGGCCGGTGGCATCATCGTTGCCACCCCGTTTCATGTCATTGATTTGACCGATCCCACGAGCGAAGCGGAAGGGATTCGCCGGTGGGAGGAACTCACGGGACGAGGCGGCGAAGGGATGGTGGTAAAACCGGTTGATTTCATTGTCAAAGGGCGACGCGGGCTTGTCCAACCAGCAGTAAAATGTCGTGGCCGAGAATATCTGCGAATCATCTACGGGCCGGAATACACCGTCCCCGAGAATCTGGAGCGCTTGCGCTCGCGGGGCATCTCAGCCAAGCGCTCACTGGCCCTGCGTGAATTCGCGCTCGGCATCGAAGCGCTGGAACGCTTTGCTAGAAAGGAACCACTGCGCCGCGTTCACGAAGCCGTCTTCGGCGTGCTGGCACTGGAAAGTGAACCGGTGGACCCTCGTTTATAGATAGCTTTTAAGTGCGGCCCCTAAATGGGCTACGGGTTCGACCGCTTTCCCTAGATGTTGGATTCGGTTGGGTGGTGGGCTATCTCAGTGCGATGGATAGGAAGGCGAAGTGGTAAAACTGGTAGAGGACAATCGCAGTCAAAGACGATGCCGTGCGTTCGCCCAACGGATGGCAATATGGCCGACCGGTCGCCCGCGTGCTGCTCTATTGCATACTTCCCTTGACCAACCATCGGTTCCCATTAACGCTGCGAAGGAATGTCCGAAGGAACATTGGGAAAAAAGCCATTGAAGTATTTGCAAGCGATGATCGCCACCCTGGGGCGACCAACTCTGCTCTTCCTATGGGTCCTCACTTACAAAATCGTTTGTGTTCCGCCGACGAACGGAGCCGAACCGAACTCGACGCTTTATCACTGGAGACCCGTTCGCCTAGGCGCAGGCGGCTTTGTCACCGGCTTCGTGACCCATCCACAGGATGCCTCCATTCGCTATTGCCGTACAGACGTCGGCAACGCCTATCGCTGGGATGGAAAGGAGTGGTGCCCGCTTTTGGTCAGGTCGGATGGTAAAGGCATGCCGCCCGACCTTGCCGCAACGCCCATGAGTTGCGGTGTGGATAGTATCGCCATTGACCCGTCCGACAAGCGCGTTGTTTACCTCACGATGACCGCTGGTGTTCCAGATATGCTGAAGAACCCGGGGCGAAAATTGGGAGGCAATGTCTACAAGAGTACCGACTTTGGCTCTAATTTTACTGCGGGAAACCTTTCGCTGGCGATGGAGCCGAACGGTGCTTGGCGAACAGGAGGCGAACGGCTCAGGGTTGATCCGAACAATGGCAACGTTGTTTATTACGGCAGCCTAAAGGAAGGCCTCTGGTGTAGCCTCGATGGCGGCCAGCACTGGACAGCATTACGCGGAACAGTTGCTCCCCCGGAATCCGCAAATGTCCTGGGGGTTCACATCGTAGCAACTTCAGGGCAGATTGAGCGGGCTGGAGTGAAATGCTCACGAACAATTTTCGCCCTCATTCCCAAAGGTTCCGTTCTCCAAAGTAACGACGGCGGTGCAACATGGGGCAATATCAGTTTGGGAACGAAATTGGAGGGGACCTGCGG
>CAILNN010000418.1 GCA_903835555.1 uncultured Verrucomicrobiota bacterium | reverse complement strand
GTCACCTCCCACAGGTCACGGAATATTAACCGTGTTCCCATCGACTACGACTTTCGTCCTCGCCTTAGGGGCCGACTCACCCTACGTTGATTAACATTGCGTAGGAACCCTTGGACTTTCGGCGACAGTGTCTTTCACACTGTTTAACGTTACTCATGTCAGCATTCTCACTTCTCATACCTCCAGCTGCCCTCGCGGGTCAACCTTCACAGGCTTAGAGAACGCTCCGCTACCGCGCATATTATTCATATGCACCCGTCGCTTCGGTGTATAGCTTTAGCCCCGTTACATTTTCGGCGCAGGACGGCTTATCTAGACCAGTGAGCTATTACGCTTTCTTTAAAGGATGGCTGCTTCTAAGCCAACCTCCTGGCTGTCTTGGCCTTCCCACTTCCTTTCCCACTTAGCTATAACTTGGGGACCTTAGCGGACGGTTAGGGCTGTTTCCCTTTTCACGATGGAACTTAGCTCCCACCGTGTGTCTGCCGGACTGTCCTCATCGGTATTCGGAGTTTGATTGGGTTTGGTAGAGATCGCTCCCCCCTAGCCCATTCAGTGCTCTACCCCCGACAGGAATCATCCGACGCTCTACCTCAATAGATTTCGCGGAGAACCAGCTATTTCCGAGTTTGATTGGCCTTTCACCCCTAGCCACAGGTCATCCCCCTCTTTTGCAACAGAGGTGGGTTCGGCCCTCCAGTACGTGTTACCGCACCTTCAGCCTGCCCATGGCTAGATCACTCGGTTTCGGGTCTAATGCCTGTAACTATGTCGCCCTATTCAGACTCGGTTTCCCTGCGCCTACACCTATCGGCTTAAGCTTGCTACAGACACTAACTCGCTGACCCATTATGCAAAAGGTACGCCGTCACGGCTTCTTAAGGTTACCCTTAAGTCCGCTCCGACTGCTTGTAGGCATTCGGTTTCAGGTCTATTTCACTCCCCTACTCGGGGTTCTTTTCACCTTTCCCTCACGGTACTTGTTCACTATCGGTCACTGAGGAGTACTTAGGCTTGGAGGGTGGTCCCCCCATGTTCAGACAGGATTTCACGTGTCCCGCCCTACTCAAGGATTAATGATCTTTCTACCAGTACGGGGCTATCACCCTCTTTGGCCGCACTTTCCATTGCGTTCTTGTTCTTAATCACTAACCACTGGCCTGGTCCGCGTTCGCTCGCCACTACTAACGGAGTCTCGGTTGATGTCCTTTCCTCTGGGTACTTAGATGTTTCAGTTCCCCAGGTTTGCCTCGTATACCTATGTATTCAGTATACGATACCGCACATGCGGTGGGTTTTCCCATTCGGATATCTGTGGATCAAAGGGTGTTCGCACCTCCCCACAGCTTTTCGCAGCGTACTACGTCCTTCATCGCCTCTCAGTGCCAAGGCATCCACCAAATGCCCTTTTGCGCTTGATTATTTACTCAATTCCACTCCCAAGAAAAAAACAGAAGTCGCCTTCTTCCTCTTTCTTGAGGCTTCGTTCTTTGATGTCATTCTTAAAATTTACAAAAGCATTTTTGATTGTGTTTCAAGCTTAAAGAAGTCTCCTTCTTCATGCTTTCCTCACATCTTTTTTGCTCCTGTATTTTTTAGGAGTTATTTTTGATGTCAGATTAAAGACCACAAAAACAATTTTCTTCTTAAAAAAGAACAAAATTGTCCCGTAATTTTTAATATTTACTCTATTCACTATGTAAAAGATCGAAACTAACAACTTTCCAGCTGTTAGGATTCAAAAAACAAGAACAAATAATGTCTCGCCGTCTTTTTTTGAATCCTAACCTCTGAACTCTTTTTAGAAGTCCCTTAGAACTTTTGTCCACAATACCAAAATGGTGGAGGTGAACGGGATCGAACCGATGACCTCATGCTTGCAAAGCACGCGCTCTCCCAACTGAGCTACACCCCCATATCGAGATCTTAATAAGCTTTTCCACTTATTGCAATCTTACAATGGTGGGCCAGGGAGGACTTGAACCTCCGACCCCACGCTTATCAAGCGTGTGCTCTGACCAACTGAGCTACTAGCCCATATAAAGATACCAAATCTTAGTCATTTTTTATTTGGTCTCTTCTTTTATATTTAAATGGTCATTTCTTTCCATTCGTCAAGGCCAATCATTTGATATCTAGGACGGTAAGTAGGTAGCGTTGCGCACCCAGGCATTGAGCTCCTGATGTGCTTTTCCTTAGAAAGGAGGTGATCCAGCCGCAGGTTCCCCTACGGCTACCTTGTTACGACTTCACCCCAGTCACTGATCCTACCGTGGTCAGCTGCCTCCCTTGCGGGTTAGCTCACTGGCTTAAGGTAAAACCAACTCCCATGGTGTGACGGGCAGTGTGTACAAGACCCGGGAACGTATTCACCGTAGCATGCTGATCTACGATTACTAGCGATTCCGACTTCATGCCCTCGAGTTGCAGAGGACAATCCGAACTGAGGCGGCTTTTGAGGGTTCGCTCAGGATTACTCCGTCGCTGCCTTCTGTCACCGCCATTGTAGTACGTGTGTAGCCCAGCCTATAAGGGCCATGAGGACTTGACGTCATCCCTACCTTCCTCCGGCTTATCACCGGCAGTTTCGCTAAAGTGCCCAGCCAAACCTGATGGCAACTAGCAATAAGGGTTGCGCTCGTTGCGGGACTTAACCCAACATCTCACGACACGAGCTGACGACAGCCATGCAGCACCTGTGTGGAAGCCAGCCGAACTGAAGAAGATCATCTCTGATCCTCACACTTCCCATGTCAAAAGCTGGTAAGGTTCTGCGCGTTGCTTCGAATTAAACCACATACTCCACCGCTTGTGCGGGTCCCCGTCAATTCCTTTGAGTTTTAATCTTGCGACCGTACTCCCCAGGCGGAATGCTTATTGCGTTAGCGACGACACTGAAGATTTTAATCCCCAACATCTAGCATTCATCGTTTACAGCGT
>CAILNN010000417.1 GCA_903835555.1 uncultured Verrucomicrobiota bacterium | reverse complement strand
CTTCACCCCACGGTCCTTCAATTGCCGGTTCACTTTATCCCATTCGAATGTTTCCTTGGCTTTAGTGCGGCTCATCACTCGCCCGGCGCCATGGGAGGCTGATTTCAAGGACACCTCACTCCCTTTCCCACGAACCAGGAATCCCGGTGTCGCCATGGAGCCGGGAATGATTCCAAGCACCCCGGAACCGGCTGGAGTCGCCCCCTTTCGGTGGACGATCACGTCTCGCTCGACACCCTCAATTTGATGCCGCTCCTTCCAGGCAAAATTGTGGTGGTTTTCCACATCGAGCAACACCTCCAGCCGCAGTCGACGCGCCAGATGCTGGTGAATGAGAGCATGGTTGGCGGCGGCATAGCGCCCCATTAATTCCATCGCTGCCCAATATTCCTGCCCTTCCTCAGAGTCCATCGGTAGCCATGCCAAATGCTTTAACTCGCGCGAAAGGTCCGGATGCCGGGCCATGGCCAACTTGCTGTAATGGTCGCAGACAGCGGCACCGGTTCCCCGGCTTCCGCTGTGGGACAGCAGTGCCACGTACTCCCCAGCCGCCAACCCTTCGACCGATTGCTCCGTTGTAAAAACGCCGAACTCGACAAAGTGGTTGCCACTACCGCTGGTGCCCAGTTGGGCCCAGGCCCGGTCCTTTTGGTTCCGGGTGACTGGACTGACTGACCAGTTGCCATCCAGTACCGCATGCTCGCGTCGTGGCTTGAACGATGCCCCTACACCAAAGCGGGTTTCAGCCTCAATCGCTTCGATCAGTTTTTCTCGTTGACGATCGATATCCCGCATCGGCAGGTCGAGGACTGTTAGCTTCATCCGGCAGGCGATATCGACGCCGACGGCGTATGGAACAACCGCATTATCCGTTGCCAAGACTCCGCCAATCGGCAGGCCGTAGCCCAAATGGGCATCGGGCATAAGCGCTCCAGCTACTGCGACCGGTAATTCGCATGCGCGGGCCATCTGTTTAACAGCTTCGGGCTCCAATCCCTCGCCCCATTGCCGCCAGGGAGCAGGATTCGATCGGTACGTACGTGCTCTACCCATCAAGGCGCGGGCAAAGTCTCCGCGCAACTCGTCTTCGAGAAAGGTTCCGGGGTCCTTGATCACGGCTTCAACCGCTTCCCCCAATTGTGTCTTATCCAGTCCTTTAAGAATGTATCGCGCAATAAAGTCGTTCCCACGGCGCATGGCTTCGCCCGGCGGTACGCCGAATCGGATGAGGTCCTTGGTGTTCATGGTAATCGTGACATGATTCTAAAATCGCGCGCTAATTTGTCTTTCCTTCACTGCTCACTGGAGTGGATCCAAGCTTCGGACCTTCCGACAAGTGAACCACAACCGAACCACCTTTTGCCCCCAATTCACTGATCGTTTGCAGCCACCGCAAGTTTTGCAATGCAGGATTATTTTCCAACATCCGCGCTGCATTTGCGAGGTTCCGTAAAGCTGCGGTTTCACCTCTGGCACGTTCGAGGGCCGCTTGCCCCTCCTGTCGGGCACGGATCACTTCAGAAAACGATTTCTTGAGCTCCGCAGGGAAGGTGACGTCCTTGATATGGACTGACAGGATCGAGATTCCTACCCGTTCTGCTTCCAACATGAGCGCCTCCCGAACATTGGAACCCAGTTCCATTCGTTGGGATATGAGGACGTCGACAGACCGGTTGGATACCTGCGATCGAAGAATCTGCTGGGTCGCCGAGTAAACGTGGCCAGAGCTATTTTTGCTCGAATGCCGTGACTTGACGGGATCAGTCACCTGCAACTCAACCAGAACGGTTACCCGGATTCCAACCTGATCGGAGGTCAAAATGTCCTGGCTCGCTACCGTGATGGTCTCCAATCGAAGGTCGACCAACTCCACAGTCCATCCAAATCCCCATCGGACATGCCGACCGGCGGTCAACCTATCTTCTAGGTGGCCGTACCGATAGAGCAATCCGACCTCGTAATCTCTAACCACGAACCGATGCCGGAACCCGAGTTTCGAAGCGGCCCTAGGCTTGAATCCCGCCATCAATTCGCTCATTTGAATATCGTCCATAAACTTCTTTCGTATCGACACCGGTCAGAAGCCCGGGAGTGACGGAGAAACGCTTACGCGTCTTTGCTGGTCATATCTCGGCTGAGCCTTTGCTCCATCCAACCGGT
>CAILNN010000416.1 GCA_903835555.1 uncultured Verrucomicrobiota bacterium | reverse complement strand
TGTGGCCTGACTTAATTCCCCCATATAGTTCGTTACCAGAACCTGGCCTTCGCTTCTAACTTGCGCTGCAATGTTCAAATCGTTCACACGGATGGACATGGTTAACTCCCGCAAAGACGCATATAGCAATTGAATACGGCGGCATAGTTATCTGCTGCCAAAGTTCAGTCTCAGCCCGCTATGTCCGCCCAAGGATCGAGATCGATCTGGGTATCTGTGGGCTGCGTGATGCGCGAACGCGACGCTGGCGTAAAGCCCATCTCCACCGCCGCCTTGGTCATGATCTGGGCTTGCTTGTTGGCGATGGCCAGATACGGCGACTGCATTGGCACACCGGTGTTCGGTGCTTTGATCAGCAGTCCCGTCTTGGTGATTCCGATCTGGGCCTTGCGGTACAGGTCCGCAGCGCAGGACCAGACTTCCAGCACCGACATATCGAGCTTGCGCAGCAAATGCTCGGGTGCGCTGTCAATGGCATAGCGCCAGGCTTGCTTGGCCCCGTCGGACATGTACTCGGGCGGCGCAACCAGATCCCCTTGGGGCTGTGGCTCATGCGGGTTGGTCCTGCACTTTTGCAGGGTTCCCCTGAGCTTTTTGATCTCTGTGGGGAGTGGTTTTCGTCCGGCCATCTGGGTTCAGTCGTTGGTAATCGTTAATATGGAGGCTTCAAACCCACCGGAAAACTCCCAGTGCGCAAAGCCGACGTCATCGCTAAATGCCTCGTTCAGTCCGCTCTCGCGGCTGATCTGAAGGCTGGGCGCGAGGCGGTCCGATCTGCGTTCGACAAGAGCGTGACGGACAAGAGCTTTTCCAAATGGAACAGCGTCGTTGAAGAAAACGTTGCCAACTCCATCATTCGCTCTGTGGGCAAATCCAAAGCCATCAATATCGAAAAGTTCATCGCCGATCTCAACTGATCGGCTCTTAGCCCCGACCGGCGAGGCCCGGCATTAGGCTGCCTTCGGGGCACCCCCCCTAGGTTTCAATTTGCACGCGCAAAAATCTTGGCAGGCGCACGCATCTTTGGCCGCCGTCTGTAGAGATTCAGCCCCCCCGGGGGGTAGTCAGCCTCGCCTTGCGGTCTCACGCGCCGTCTTTCGGTTGTGACATGAGACGCACAGCCCTTGCAGATTGACCCAGTCAAAGCGCTCGCCGCCGTCCTTGAGCGGCCTGATGTGGTCAGCAACCTTGGCAGCCACCACCAGACCCGTGCCCTTGCACACCACACACAACGGGTGTTCACGCAGGAACGCAGCACGTACCTCACGCCAGCGCACCGACTGGTAGAAGCCCAGCTCGGCATCAAAGCCACGCCTGGCACGCCCGTAGTCCCGGTGCAACTGGGCGCGGTGTTGGTCGCAGTAGCCCGGCTTGTCCAGCACCAACGCACAGGCGGGATGTCGGCATGGAGTTGGGGCACTGCGGGGCATAGCGGCTTATTCCCAACTCATTCAAAAAACTAATCGGATTTGATGCAGATAAAGCTTGGCTTCACTGGGGTTCAGAGCGTTCATAGGAACGTCATCAACAACCCAAGGAGCTTTGCAAATGACCTACACCACACAGTTCACCGTCGACGAGGTCGGGTTCATCCAGATCGCGCTCACCAAGGTGCTGGCAGCAGCCGCACGTGGTGAGCTTGACCTCAACCTGCTGGCCCGCGAAGAGCTGGCCTCACGCGGCCTTGACACCCAAGGCGAGTGGGTCGGCTTTGACCGCGCCCGCCAGATCCACCAGGTGCGGGGAGCCAAGTGATGGACGCTAAACAACTGGAGCGTCTACTCAACCAGATCGCCGCAGAGCATCTGCACATCGACACGCTGGCCACTCGCAACAGCGACCGCCTGGACTTTCATGAAGTCAGCGTCTGGGGCCTCAAAGAAGCCCTGCAAGCCGCCTTCACGGCTGGCCAGCAATCCAAACAAACAAACCAAGCAACCTGATACCGGAGATCAACATGAAACTCACACCCAGCCAAACCTTGCTTCTCAACGCGGCTTCCATTCACCCTCAGCAATTGCTAACCGACTTCCCGCCCAACCTCAAAGGTGGCGCGTTGATCAAGGTGCTGACCAGCCTTGGCAATGAGGGCCTGATCCGACCCCACAGCAAAGGCGCTGCGGGCTCGACCCGCTTTGCCATCACCGTCGCAGGGTTGCAGGCCATCGGCATTGAGCCGCCAGCCAAATCCAAACGCGAAGGCAGCAAGCAGTCGGTGCTCATCGAATTGATGAAACGCCCCGAGGGTGCAACCCTTCCGCAAATGGTGGAAGCCACCGGTTGGCAGACGCACACGGTGCGCGGCTGCATGGCAGGGACTTTGAAAAAGAAACTGGGCCTGACCATCGACTCCGTCAAGGAGAGCGGTGGTGAGCGGGTCTACAGGGTCTCACCCTCAAGCTCGCTCCCCACAGCATCAACCAAAACTGCCTGAGCCTGCGGCGAAAGATCCGCAAACGCAGAGCCATCCGATTCACGGGTGGCTTTCTGTCCTGTGAAGTCCTCCCAACGCTTGACGATCACGTCCACGTACTTGGGGTCCATCTCCATGAGGCGCGCCTGGCGATTGGTTTTCTCGCAAGCAATGAGCGTCGTGCCAGAGCCACCAAACAAGTCGATCACGATGTCGCGCGTCTTGGATGAGTTCTTAATGGCGCGCTCGACCAACTCCACCGGCTTCATCGTCGGGTGCAGGTCGTTGACATGGGGCTTTTTGTAGTTCCAGATATCCGACTGGTCACGATCGCCACACCAGAAGTGTTTTGCGCCTTCCTTCCATCCGTACAGGATGGGCTCGTACTGGCGCTGGTAGTCGGCGCGACCCAGCGTGAAAGTGTTCTTGGCCCAGATCACAAACGTGGACCACTTGCCACCGGCATCCAGCCAGGCCTTTTGCAGGGTGTGTAACTCGGATGAGCTCATGCACACGTAGCAGGCACCTTTGGTCACTACCAACAAGTTGACGCAGGCGTCGTAGAGGAACTTGTAGAAGCCGTCTCCGAGCGCATCGTTCATGATGCGGCGATCCTTGCCGCGCATCTTGTCCTTGGCGTTGTTGCCGTAGTCCACGTTGTAGGGTGGATCGGTGAAGGCCATGTCTGCGAGCTGACCGTTCATCAGGCGCTCGACATCGGAGAGCACAGTGGAGTCGCCGCACAGCAAACGGTGCTGACCCAAGACCCACACATCACCTGTTTTGGAGACAGGGTCCGCTGGCACATCGGGTACTGCATCGTCTTCAGTCAGACCCGTGGTGTCGCCGTCGCCATTGAGCAAACGCTCCAGTTCTTCGTCACCAAAGCCCATTAGATCCAGATTGAAGTCAGCCTCATCGAGTTCGGCAATCTCAAGCTTGAGCAACTCTTCGTCCCAGCCAGCGTTGGCAGCGATGCGGTTGTCGGCCAGGATGTAGGCTTTCTTTTGTATTGCGGTGAGGTGGCCCAACTCGATAACGGGCACTTGTGTCAGTGCAAGTTTGCGCGCCGCAGCCAGACGTCCGTGACCTGCGATCACGCCTTTGTCGCCGTCGGTGAGGATCGGATTGGTAAAGCCAAACTCGGAGATCGAGGCGGCAATCTGTGCCACCTGGTCTTCGCTGTGGGTGCGGGCGTTTCGCGCATACGGGATGAGCGAATCCACCGCGACCATTCGGATCTCGGGTGTCATAGGAAAGCTTTCGGATTGGGGTGCGGCGTGCAGGTCAACCAGCGAGGGTTGCTTGCAAGCGCGATAGATGCGGGAAAGTGAAGACCCAAACAAAACGCCCACAAGGCGCGAACCGTGTGGGCGTAATTTGAGTGATTAGCAGAATGCTACCGCTTCGATATATACCGCGTCAAGGGGTTTTCGTACGATTTAAAAATCAGGCTCACGCCATGATTTGATAGCTCTCGGCATGAGCGATCGGACGCACCGAGCGTTCGTTCTTTTCCATCTTCACCAGCCCATACCGGGACATAGTTTTCAGGGTGCGAGACAAATTACCCTGCTTACGCCCGGTGATGTCCGCCAGTTCACTGATTGATGCTGGTCGAGCGGTGCGAATAACGTCCAGGAGCGCGCGATTCTCATCGCTTAAGACTTGGGATAAAGATCGCATTGAGGTGAACCAGATTTTGGGGTCTGATGCCTTAGGCTTGATCTCGCCTTTGGCGATAGCCAAAACCCTCTCGCGGATCTTCTCCTGCGGGGCAATACCAATTTTTATGACTTTCATTTTGACCTCACCTCTTTCAAAACCGAATCGACTTCGGTAAAAAAATCTGACAACAACTGATTCGCATCCTTGAATTCGTAAGGCACGCCCTTATCGGCTACATGCCGATGCTTAT
>CAILNN010000415.1 GCA_903835555.1 uncultured Verrucomicrobiota bacterium | reverse complement strand
GAAACTCAGTTCGGACGGGATGTTCAACGTTGCGGTGGGTTCCAGGGCTTCATTTGGCCCGGCGTTGGTGATGCCTGCCGTGTAGGTTACCAGATCGCCCATCAAAAGATTGGTGACAGACCCGGCGAGCTGGGCTCCCAGATCCGCTGTTCCGGTCGTGACCGCGGTCAGATTGGTTGTAACCAGGGTGTCGATTTCTGCCAAATTGGTGCTGGCGGTTGCCGTGATCGAGAGGACATTGGTCAGTGTGGCGAGCCCGGTTGCCAAAAAATTGATTGTCAAGGTCGCGGTATTGCCACTGGCTAACGCACCGACATTCAAAATCACCGTTCCCGGGATGGACGTGTTGATTGTACCAACAGTGGTGGACGCGGATTGAAGCCCCGTCGAGTCGGGGAGTGTGTTGGTGATCAACATTCCGGTGAAATCCGAGAAGGAGGTGTTCGTCACGCCGATGGTGAAGACAACCGTTTGATTGAGGATAGCCGGGTTGGGCGTGGCCGTTTCACCAGCGGTATATTGAGCGGCCAAAGATTGGTAGCCGCTAAATACCAGCAGGGTGGCTACCAGGCTAAGCCATACGGGAATCGATCCAATCGCCCAATGGCAGAATTTCAATCGACCTTCATTGAATGAACGTTCAGTCCCGTTGGACTTCATGGGGAATTTACATTTTCCGCCATCCCCTGGCAGGTATTGTACCCCAAAAAGGGAACCGCCCCCGGGGAAGAAATGGGATAACATAATGGCCTTGTTAGGAAAAACGATCCGATTACGAAAGTCAACCAACGAACAGGTGGGCTGAATACCGTAGGGACATACCTCACGTAATCAGCAAAGCAGGAACGATGCCAAAAGTTATAGGTCAAAGGTGATCGCGTGACGCCGTCGAGTTGGCGGCGGTCCAAACCACGCTCACTTCGCAAGTTATGTTTCGCCCGAACCAGAAAACTGCGGGTGGGACGCCGCCAATTAAATGCTCCACCACCTACCTTTTGGTTTTTCGGGTGGGGCGGTCAGGGAGAATGTCCGATACCTCGCTAACGACGCCTCAGAGACGGGAGGTGGCTGTGATGGCCTTTGGCATCTTGTGTGTGATCGGCAAGCGGACGATCACCCGGGCCATCGGGTTCCATGGCAACACTGGCAAAGCAATCCTCACAGACCACTGCGGGTATGCTCGTCGTTCGTCGCCTCGCGGGAGCTGAAAATCCCTTGCGGAAAACTGTAAGCTATTTCGGAAACACGACTCTAGGTTGCTGAAGGGGCGAAAGTCGGTTGTGGACCCGCCAAACGGGCTTGATGGCCGCGGTTTTGGGTAAAAACCATGGGGCACCTATTAGCCACTATCGCCGTAACAAACCGTTCAATTCGCCTGTCAACGATTCCGCTTCCTTCTGGGCGTCCGGCAGGGGCTTTCCACTATTCATGCCAGGTCGCTGATGACCGACAGAAGTCAGCCAAGCGTCTTTGAGCAAGACTTGGCGCTTGCGGACCATCGCCAAGACCTGTGCGCGGTCTTTTTTTCCAACCGGCGAAAACGACGCCAGGAGGGCAGTGGCCTCAGGGTCAGATGTCTCAGCGGTGGGTGCCCCAAATTCCTTTAGCACTTCACGCGTGATCAGCCAGTGACCTTGCTCGTTAGGATGAACGCCATCGGGTGATACCGTGAATTTGTCGTCTCT
>CAILNN010000414.1 GCA_903835555.1 uncultured Verrucomicrobiota bacterium | reverse complement strand
CTGGGTGTTTCCGGCTGCACCATCGTCGTCGCCCTTTTCGGCAAACGGTTAACCGGTCAATTCATCCTGGAACGAATCGGTCGCCCCGATTACCCCTTCAAGCCCGTTTCCTCCCGCCGATCCCGGGATAAAGCGACGGGTCCCTTGGGTTGGATGGTACTCGTTCCGCTATTTGCCCGAGGACTTGCTGGGATGCTGTGCGGATTAGCTTTCTTTGTAGTAATAGATTACTTGCGCTCGTCCATGATGAACTCCAAAACGGTGAATGACTTGCACAGCTACCTGACCTCCTTCCCAATGGGACTAATTCTGGTTGGCGCTTCTCTACCCTTAAGCAGGACGTTGGTCGACGCAATCCGGGTGGTTCGACAACTCCCAATGAGTGCCTCAAGTCTGTCGATGATCTTCCTGCTATTGGCATGCCTGCCGTATTTGTTGGTGAATCTGGCCTACGTCTTTGTTGTTCTAGCCTTTCAAGCCGATTCGTCAGGACTTTGGTGCCAGAAAAGTGTTCTCTCTCTTACCCCACTTGCTTTTTCAGTCTGTTTTCCAGCTATGCTTCTTCACGCTCGTTCGGATGGGTGGAGACTGTTAAGCCTGATAATATGTTTAGGAGGTCCTTTAATAGCAGTCTCCTATGTCATTGGAATTGCATTTGGCGGAACGACTCCGCGTTTGTTCCTGGTTGCTATTGTCGGTGCGTCCGCCTTCTTTTGGACTCGCTGGGAGATTTCCTCGGGGCGCACCGGCTACCAAATCGAACCGGTTACAAATACCGGCCTTATTTCCACTTGAGTGTCGATCGTTAACCCGTCATTACATCATCTATGAACTACAAACTCCTTTTCCAAACCGTTGCCATATTCGGTGCCATCGCCGTTGGCGCTGCCCTCTTTGCCCTGAGGTCCAACTTCTTGCGGGATGGCGTCGCACCGGTTCTCCCGCCTGAGACGAATGCGATCGTCTCGGCACCGGGCTCGGACCAACAGGCCGCTCACGAGCGCGAACAAATCGCCAAGCTTCAAGCGGACAACGAAATGCTCCTGGCCAAACTCCAAACCTTGACCGCCAGCAATCAGGCCATGGCCGAAACCATTGCCCAGAAGGCCCCTGGCAAATCAAAAGCCGCTGCCAATCCGTTTGCCGCCATGTTCGGTGGTGGCGGTGACGGCGACACCAACGGTATGGGCGGTGCCATGCAGCAACTGATTAAATCGCAGTTGGAACAGCAGACCGAAGGCAAGATCAGCCGCATGAAAACCCGCCTCCAACTAACTCCCGAGCAGGAGCAGAAAGTTCGCGATTCCATGGGCAAGGCCAATGAGCAGATGATGGCGATGACCCAGAAGATGTATAGCGGGGATGCCAAGCCAGAAGATGTCAAAGACCTGTCGTCCACAGCCGCTGCCGGTCCGCAAGTCATTAACGAGATTCTGACTCCGGAACAGCAAACCGAATACGCGGTCATGCAAAAGGAGGAATTGCAAAATAATGCCCGATTGATGGCCAACGCTGAAATGTTGCAATTGCAGGGTTCCCTCGGTCTCAGTCAGGAACAACAGGACAAAGTGTTTGGCGTGCTCTACCAGCAGACCCTCGATACGACCAGTGGGGCCACGGCGAATCCGGTTGCCGCAGCGACCGCCGATCCGACTGCTGCCATGCAACAAGCTCTCGACAAGAAAATTGAAGCCCTGACCCCGATCTTAACCCCAGACCAATTGAAGAGCTATCGCGATTTGCAGGAGCAACAGCTCAAGCTGATTCAAGCCTTCATCCCCAAGGTTTCCCAGCCGGCTCCTCCTACAGCCGTCGCGGTACCGAAGCCGTAGGCGCACGACACTAGGCAAACTGGCAAGTGACGAATTGAGATATGGGCGGGAGAAAACCCGCCTGATTACCGGTCCCCACCCACCACGGCCTCGGCCAGTTCATCAACCGTCCATTGATTGCCCTTGAACACCTTCACCAGACG
>CAILNN010000413.1 GCA_903835555.1 uncultured Verrucomicrobiota bacterium | reverse complement strand
GGGGAATGGGGGTCCCCAGCCTCATCACTATGACGGTGATGGCGACGATGACAGGCAGTCCAAAAGAACACCGGACCTTGGGCTGCCATGCTCCCGGCGATACAGAGTGCCGCCCGGAGGATGGGGCCGCATTTAAAGCTACGATGGGTAAAAAGGCGATGGTACCCCAAGGTAATCCCGAGCATCGTGATGACGTAGAACGCAACCGTCAGAATCAAATCCAACGGAGACAGTCCGCGATTCCAAAACAACCATCCAGCGCCGAAAACGGCCAGCCACGGTACGACAATGGTAACAATGGCGGCGATTCGTTCGGTGCGCTCCGCAGAACTCGCGGTTGCAGGGACGGTTGATGACTTGATGTTTGGGTCGAACGCGGCTGGTCAAAGATCGAATTATTTTGGGCACATCACCGGCGAATCCGGTAATGGTCTTGGCCCCAACCTCTTGTTTTCAGCAACAGCGGATGGTCGACTAGAAGCCAATTCCCCGTTTCTTGCAAGCTAAAGTTCGAGCGCAAGTTCGGAAAATGGCATGAACGAAAAAATCTGGTTGCGTTCTCGGGGTGAATCTCGTAGGTTATCCCCGTCCGAGGTCTGACAGCGAATGTCTCTTTTCTAGAGTCCGCTGCTTCCCCATGTTCGATGTTCTTGCGGCACGATGTTTTGTGTTCGCCGCCTTTCTGGGTTCCGACCATTCCGGATATCCGAACAAGTATGAGTGATACCAGTACGTCCGCCGGAAAAGCTCCGGCAAACGTCGGCGATTGGTCGCCGGGTGCAACCGGGCAATCTCCGGTGCCAAACCAAGTGCCCCCGTCCAATGACGGGCCCACGAATCAAACGCAGTCAAATCCAGGAGTCGAAGCTCCCGGTCCACAAGGATCGCCTCAGAATCCCCGGGGAGACCAGCGGGGCGATGGACGGTCTCAGGGTGGCAATTCCGAGGGCTTTCGCGGAGAAAGACGCCCCGGTAACTTTCGACAGGGTGGCGGTCATGGACGACACCAAAATCATCGCCAGCGTGGAGGAGGTGGTGGTGGTGGCGGCGGTGGCCAACCCCAAAACGGTGGTGGTGGGCAACCTCAAAACGGCGGTGGCCAACCGCCCCGGGTTGTCGGACCGCAGTTGGGTGCTGACGGTAATCCGATCATTACCGACGGTTTCCTCGAAATCTCTGAAAAAGGGTTTGGTTTCCTACGCTCGCCCAAAGGTCATTTTGCCCCCAAGCCGACCGACGTCTTCTTGACGCCTGATTCCATCAAGCGAATGGGCCTCCGCGAGGGGTGTCAGATTGAGTGCACCGTCAATCCCCCTCATCGAGGCAATAGTCCTCAGATGCGCGAGGTCTTGAAGGTCAATGGCCGGTCCTACCAGGAATTTCTGCACGCGATGCGATTTGAGAATCTGGTCACCGTTGATCCCATCGAGAAATTCCGTCTGGAAACGACCCCCGACCAACTCGAAACCCGCATCATTGATCTGGTGACCCCCATCGGTAAAGGCACCCGCGGTCTGATTGTGGCTCCACCTCGCACCGGTAAGACCACCATTCTCAAACAGATATGTAACGCCATCACCACCAATCACCCTGAAGTGCATTGCATGGTTTTGCTCATTGATGAACGCCCGGAAGAAGTCACCGACTTCCAACGGTCGGTCAAAGCCGAAGTCATTGCCTCCAGCAACGATCAGGACCTGGAGACCCACGTCCGCCTCAGCCGCTTCATGATCGAACGGTGCCGACGGATGGTTGAGGCCGGCAAGGATGTCTTTGTCCTCCTCGATTCCATCACCCGTGTGGCCCGTGCCTATAACTCCGTGCACGGCGGCTCCGGTCGAACCATGACCGGCGGCGTCGACGCACGGGCGCTCGAAATCCCGCGTAAGATGTTTGCCTCGGCGCGTAAGATTGAAGAGGGAGGTTCCCTGACCATTCTCGCGACCGCCTTGATCGATACCGGTTCACGGATGGACGAACTGATCTTTCAGGAATTCAAAGGCACCGGCAACATGGAACTCATCCTGGAACGCAAGCTGGCGGAGCGCCGCCTGTTTCCAGCCATTGACATTCCCAAGTCCGGTACCCGAAAAGAAGAGAAACTGTTCGCGCCCCATCAACTCGAAGCCATCCGGAAACTGCGCCGGATGATGACCGATCTCCAACCGGTCGAAGCCATGGAGACCCTGTTGATGGCCTTGAAGAAACACAAGACCAACGACGAACTGCTAGCCAAGCTTTCGGGTTAAGTCGGCCTGAGCGAGCGATCCAGGTCATCGCTCCCGTTTCGAGGGATGACCGGTTTGCCCTGCGCAGTTGGGGCAAACGACCGGAGGTTGGCAGGTTCGTAGCTTTCCTCCGGCAGAAGAAAATGGGCGATAGACGATGGCCATTTTCGTTACGGTCCATCGCCCCGGCGTTTCAAGCTTCTTGATGATGAAGCCGTCCGCTTGGCCTGAATCGATTTCGGTCCGGCAGCAAAGCACTCGCACTTGTGCGATTGGCTGCCGGGCCCGCTCCAAGTCCGGTTTGGCGCCAAAAAGCGAAACCGAGGGGCCGTTTTTATGGTTCGTACCGGAACAACCTTGCCATGAGCACCATCGTTCATCATCAAACTCTCAACGAGGGTCTCTCCTGGAACCTCCACGCCTGGACGAACACATCGACCGGCACTCATGCCTGGGATAGGGATGGCACCACCAATGGCCCCAGGGTGGATTTCCCATTGCCGGAGATTGCAGACCTGCGCAAACTCCAGTTCAAGTACAATAACGTCAACCCAGCGACGAACGCCGTTGCCTGGGAAGCGGATAGTTTCAATCGCCGACTGTGGATGATGCCGTCTGGGGAGATTTGGACCTTCGAGTTCTCCGCCCGCATCGCCTACACAAATCCTTTCCCCGTCGATGCCCAGTTCAAGGTGGGCGATGTGGTCACCGTCAACGCCATCACGCAAAAGCAATTTCGCGGAGGTCGTGTCCACGTCTGGAACCCCTATCTTCCTGGGACGGCATCCGTTCAGTTCCCCGAGACCGCACGACACGACGCCACCAATACCTCGACTTTTCAAGTGACCCTAACTGAGTGGATGCTCCATGGCTTTCACTTCAAGTTGATGTCGCCAAAAACCAGTCCCAATGGCTCGGATGTTTGGGAGTCCGATGCAGCAATACGGGTGTGGCGTCCGGGCGACCGGACAACCGTTTGGATTAAAAGCGGCGAACCGGATGTGCGGAGTGAGCCTCTCGTGCTGACGCCGTTCCGCGTCGAGGTTTTATATCCGGCGCTGCTCGAAAATCCGCCCACCCTGGCGCTGCTGGATGTGGCGGAGCAAGTTGACGATATCCCCGCGGTCAACTCGGAATCGACTCCTTATCCAGCCGACCCACTCTTCAAAGTTGCGTCCTACACTGCGCAGATTTACCCGGGCGCGAATTATAACCTTTACAGCAAGAACGGCGTTGAGCGCACGCGATTAGACCGTCCATTTCCCGCCGACCCCATCGCTGACGATGGGGTTTCCCGCTTCGTCCTGGGCGCGAGCGCATGGATTGAAGCGTTTCCCATCACGGCACCGGCTTCGCTGATCATCCAGCCGCTGGGGGCGTCGAGCTTTGCCCAAGGAGTGACTGTCCAACTAGGCTTTGGGAACGCCCAAGCCTACCAAGCCGTGGCCGCAACAAGACGCCCAGACGGAACCTATTGCGCTCAGGTCACGGTCGCGTTGAATACCAAGACTTTCGTTCAATTGGTGCCGACAATCGGCCAGGAACCGAAACTATACGACGGGTTGGATACTGGCAGATATTTTACCCCGGTAGCTCCGGGCGAGACCTATTTTACCACGGAAGGAGTCTACGGGATTTGCCGACGTGGACCAACTCTCTTCGCGGACCCGCCCGACCGGGGTGCGCTGATGCGGGCGGCGTTTGGGGATGCGGTGGTTGGGGCTAGCGTGTTTGACACTCACGAGATGCCCCTCGGGGCAACGCTCCTGAATGGCGACGTCTACTTCGTGGTGCACGCGCCCCATTCGGTTTCGAGCGTGCTTATTCTGGTGAATGAGAACGCTCCTGCGGGACCTCCGGAGCGCATCCAAATACCCATGAAGCTCACGCACGATCGATACTACTGGTGGAGCCAGGTTCCCGCAACCCAGGCGCACGTGGGCGCACGCTATCACTTCCTGTTAAATGACGATATCGAGGTGCTCGATCCAGCCGCGCGAGCCGTACAAGACTGCGGGCAAACATTCGCGGCCAACCTGAATGACGATCCCGGTAAGGACGACACCTCGTGGTCGATGGTGGTCGACGTCGCCCGGGTCTACGCTGTGGCGCATAGGTCGCCGTGGCAGACGATGGGGTGGCACAAGCTTTTGATTTACGAAATCCATGCCAATCGCTTTTCCGACCTGAGGCCCCCGAATCTCCTGCCGCTGGACTTCCTCGCCGATGAGTTAAGCCCCATCAACCAACGCGGTCAACCGGGCTATTTGCACCAGTTGCCCGTGACCACGTTTGGCTTGATGCCCGTCAGTGAATTCCATAACCAGCTTTCCTGGGGATACGATCCCTCCTATTACTTTGCCATCGATAGCTTTTATGGTGGCGCGGTTTCCCTGGCGAACTTTGTCAATACGGCCCACGCGAATGGACGCGCCGTCATGCTGGATGTGGTTTACAACCATTCACTCGGCTCATCCCTGATTCAAATTGCACCAGAAGTGTATCGGAATGGCGATTACGATGGGGACCGGATGAATTGCGGCCATCCCATGGTCAACGAGTTCTTCCGTCAAGCGACCCTCTATCTCTGGAGGACCTTCGGCCTGGATGGATTCCGCTTTGACGATACCAAGACGATCATCACCCAATGCCAGGGCGGCTGGGATTTCCTGAGGATGCTTCGCCATGCGCTACGTGTCGCTGCGGATGCAGAGGGACGGGCATGGCCCTATTGCGTGGCGGAAAACTCCGACAACCCGTGGGCCGTCTCCGATCCTCACAATGGCGTACTGGACGGTCAGTGGGGAATCGACGAATCGTACCGCATCCTCGATGCGAGCTACGATTCCTGGCCAGACAGTTTGGACAATTCCGGGGCGCTGGCGAACGAGATGAATCAGCCGGCGTACTTAGGACGACCCTTTTCACAGGCCACGCGCTTTGGGGAATCACACGATATGGTGAGTGCGCAAAACCCCGTTTGTAAACGGATCGCCGCCCGACGGCCCTTCGGCCAAGGTTTTCAATTGGCCAAGGCCATGGGCACGCTGACCCTATTGTCGAATGGAGTGCCGATGCTGTTCATGGGCCAGGAAGTGGGGGAAACCCTGCCGTTTTCGTTTGACGAGGCAGCCCAGCCGGTCAATCCGCAACGGTTTGCTGTCGATAAGGCGGCGGACCAAGCCCGAATTCTCTCATGGTTCCACTCCCTGATGGGGCTTCGCAATGACGAGACGAAGGGGTTGCAGGGCAATGACAATTACCAAGTGGTGGGCAAGGGAAACCGAACGGTCTCCTATAGCTGCGGATCAGGGCAGCGGTTGTTTGTGATTGTCACGTTCGGCACGCCAAATCAGCAGCAGAATTCGGCCTGGCTTGGCCTGACTGGCGATGGCCCATTCAAGGAGATATTCAATTCCTCGTGGCCGGTATTTCAGGTCTCGTCCGAGCCAGAGTTTACCAATGGGGGTTACGATGCCCGAATCCATAGCGGTCAGATTCTCAACCTGCCAGCGATTGGCGCGGTGGTGCTGGAGCGCGCCTGAGGCCCTCTCGGGACTTCCCACCTTGTGGCGCGAGTTCCGCCGTCCCTTTGTCGGCTAAATTGGCATGGGACGGTCCGCCAGGTCTTGGAGTGCGCCAGCCCTCTGGCGCTTTGGAAATGACCGTAAGATCGAAGAATGCGGGGGCACTGGCGCGTTCTTCAGGTCCGGAGGCAAAAAGCGGTAGAGGACAACCGCAGTCCAAGACGCTGCCGCGCGTGGAGGGAGCGATGTGGATTGGAGCCAGCTGTCGGATTTGAACCGACGACCGACGGTTTACAAAACCGTAGCTCTACCCCTGAGCTAAGCTGGCTAACTAACCTAATACAAGAGACTTACGAAAATACTCGCAAATCGCCCTTCGATGCTGGTCACCCGTTTTTGTACCCTGCTGGGTCCCGACGGAATCAGTCGAAGCCAGAGAGTAACGCAAAAAACCAGCCAAGTAAGCAAGGCTGTTTTCGGGGTGGTTGCCGAGTGCGTCTGTTGACCGATATCTCTCCCCTCCAGGGCCCGTTCGGTTCCAGGGCGTTTTATCCAGAGCGATAGTCTCGGAAATCCCATTTCGCCCCATTTGGGGCGGGACCATATTGCGCACCGTCGCGACGGTGTGACACGAATTGTTGAACTCGATGGCCGGCAGGTTTCCGATCGTAAGAACTGGACGGCACAGCAGCTTATCGACGTGTTGCGGGGCGGAAGCGGTCTTGGCAGTTCAAGGAACGGGGTCAATTCGGTCGGTCAGGAAACAAATACCGAGCCTCGGACGTTGGGCCTGATTGGCTAGGATGGGATTATTCAAGCGCTCAACCTACTCTTTTGATTGGACGAATTCGCCACGCTGGGCAGCCAAGGCCAGAGTTAGGCGGAAAATCGTCCAGAAGGTGACGGAATTGCGTAATCTTTGCGGCCCGATGCCGAAACTTGCGTGTTCACCTGGAAAAGCTAGTTTAATGCGCAGTAAAAATAGCGCCGTGAGTAAAGTAAGCACTATTCGAACCGAATCTGAATTACGGCAAGCCGCCCGCGAAATGCTGGCGGCCGATCCCTTGCTTTCGTGGCGATGGACTTCGACCAGCCGGAATGAGGTTCTGGAACTTACGCTGGACGGCGGGAAACTCGTTTTCGAACCCGAGTTTTTCCTCGCCCCTACTGCCCGCGACCTGGATCGCATTCGATTGAAGAGCCAAAACCACTTTACCCTTTTGGTTGCTCCGTCGTTGTCAGAGGTGCTGGTCCAGCATTGCCGCGAGCGCGGGATGAGTTGTTTGGATTTGAATGGACGACAATGGGTCCGGGAAAAGGGGACCTTCGTGGATCGGTATCCATCCGGTAAACGACGCTTCCGTCCCGCTTTGGCAACGTTGGACCCGTTTCAACCGAAAAGCTCCAGGTTGGTTCGGGCTTTGCTCAGTCAACCGGGTCGCCAGTGGTCTCAACGCGACCTGGCGGTAAGAACTGGTTTGAGTCCAGGTCTCGTTTCCCGACTGATACGACATCTCGTCAATGAAGGCTTGATCGGGGAAAATGACCGCGCATGGAGTCTTCTCCGACGTGATGCGTTGCTGGATGCCTGGACAGCCCACGACGATTGGAGCAAGCGTACCAGTATCCAACAGTACTCAGTCCTCGAAGCCGAGCCGGAACGCTTGGCTCAAAGGGCATTGGATGCATTGGGCTCGAAGGAACCGCTGGTTTTTACACAATGGTTCGCTGCCAATCTTCGTTATCCCTACACCTCGCGGCCGGTTGTCTCTGCCTATATGAATACGTTCCCGATGAACGATCAGACGAAATCGTTTGGCGCTCGCCGAGTAGACGACGGGGGATCGCTGTGGCTCATCGTGCCAAAGGACGAAGGCGTCTTTCGGGAGACGCAACAGGTTGGCCGTTTCACGCTGGCGTGTGATGCTCAAATTTACCTTGACCTCCTCCAGGTCGGTTTGCGAGGGCCTGATCAAGCAAAAGCATTGCGGGAATGGGCCGAATTCGGAAAGGACATCGCGTGAGCAAGTTTGCGCTGGATGGACAAACCATTCACCCGGACCGTGAAACCCGCAGGCGTCAAATTATTGAACGCATGGTAACCGTCGGTCAGGCCTTGGCCGAAATTGCCGTCTAGAGAGCAAGCGGGGACTTGCTCAAGACAGCGGTGCCCCCCTCGTGTGTCCATCTGTCCACCCAAAAAAAGCTCAAAAAACCGCCTGAATATAAAAGAGAAGTTAATAACAAGAAGGGTAACCCAAAAGTGTAACCCGGTGGTAGAAAATAGTAATCCGTCTGTCGTCCTGCAAGGTCTCATCCGCCGTTTGTTGGAATGCTCCGGATAGACACGGAAATCGCAAAGAATCTTTCCTCAGGCCCGCTTTTGCCGTCCAGAGGGCCAAAGGCTCACAAAGGAATCGAATTGCTCGAAAAGGGCTAAAAGACCGGAACGGACTCCGCTCGCACCACAAACGCTCCGTTTTGAAGATGGTTCGGGCCTTCAGCCCTCGCTAGAAATATGTCCATGAACCTAGGCCGCTGGCCTAGGCTGGTATGAGACTGCGCCGTTGGCGCTCCCGGAATTGATGATTCGACTGAGCTCGTAAAGTGCTACGCCCATTAGGTGACAATTCAATTTGGTGGGCATACCGAATGGATTCGCTCCCAACGCCGACGGGATGTTCAATTTTCCAGCCGACCATCGAAGGCCAACCTCTCCGAGGGCCAAAGGCCCGGTATCATACCAGCCTAGGCCATCGGCCTAGGTTAATGGTTGTTAGAGAATCAGGGCTGAAAGCCCGTCCCATCCTTCATCTTCGATCATACATGTCCTGTGACGATAATGCCAAGATGAACCGTGAGCTTCAAAAATGACTCAATCCCACACATACGCTTCATTGAATTCCACATGGTAATTCTTCAAGAACATTCGTAACTCGTCTTGAAAGGTGCGGGCCCTTTAGTGCTCTTCTCGCTTCTTCGATGTGTCCACGGAATGGTTTTTCAGTTCTGGGCTTCATCGCCGCAAAGAACCCGCCCATTTTTGATGGAACGCCTTCTGTTGCGCGACGGTTCCAACGGCTTCTACATCAGCGTACTCGAAGATATCAACTAGGTCAATCTTCAAAGCAGGGGAGCCGAGCCGGGTAATGTACGCCTTGCGGCCTCCCCCCATCGATCTCGACATCCCTGAAGGGAAAACTTCGGGTCGTGAACCGGCGCAAAGTAGCTGCGCGCCAATCTGTTCAAGAGCACTACGCAACGCAATGAGTGCCTCAAAAAGATCCTCACCGATAAAATCCGATGCTGGCAACTCAATCCCGGAAAAAGCGAGTTTCCATGTTGGGCAACTAGAAATAACGATTGCGCACTCTTTAATAGTTCCATCGCCGAGTCGGACCTTGATGGCTTTCGCTTCGTTCATAGATGCCAGTTTGGGTTCAGGATAGTGATGTGTTGATTCAGAAGAATCACCCTTCGCAGGTCGCCCGCCGGATTTCGCCTACCAGTGATCTGCGATAATGATCGTAAGTCGCTTTTCGACCCTGGTCACCCCCTATTATCTAGTCTAGGCGATCGGTTCGGGGGCTTTGCGGTTGAAAGGGAAGCCTTTTTAGGTCGTCCAAACGTATCCTCATTCGTCTCTCCTGATACCGCCTCCAGGCAGGCCCAATCCTTCTCGATGGCGATGCGAGTCCCCGTCGCCAAAGTGTAGTAGAGACCAACCTCGTCGCTCGCCTGCCAGCGTCGCGCATCCGTTTCGGGAATCGACGTCGTGAATTGGGCTCCCCGTAGCGCTAGTGAGGGCGGTCCGTCATGAAGCTCCAGGGAACACACCAGTGTTTGGTCACAGAGTCGGATGGACTCCTCGACCCGACCCTGCGTGACCAGTTTTTCGGCGTCGCCCCGCCGTAACCGAAAACGCACAGAACCGTTTTGCAATCGAATCTTCATGGGGGTAGTGAAAAATGGGTGTCTCCTATGAATTCTAAACCCAGCAGCAAAAATCGGCTTACTGAAAAATGGAATTTAAGACGATAAATAGAATCCCATAAGCACTTGCCGGAAGCACCATCACCAAGATGCTAGGATCCTGGAAAACCTTGGCAAAGGCTCCTCTCTCCTCTCCGATAATCTCTTCGCGTAACTGTCTTAGTCCATGAAACCGCTTCACCTCCCTATTGGTCTTGCCCCTCACACGCAGATTCATCTTGGAATTATAAATCGCCTTGTCCACTGCTTCCATCGCTTCCGTTTTAAGTTGTCTGGCCGCCTCTCGAAGTACAAACCACGCAATAAAGACAAACAGCAAATCAGTTCCCAGAAGCAGGCTCACGAGCGCAGATTCCTCCGATCCATTGAAATAGGGAATCTGCGAGAGGAAAAACAATACCTGTAGAACAACAGGTAAAACGACGAGGGCTCCGGTGTCCATGGATTTATCGGCTGCAAATCGAACATCCAAAAGGCCCGCGACATCACCTTCCCGAACGGAGAATTCGGTGCATGTCTCATGAACCAACTCCGAAGGCCAGACGGTCGTTTTTCCACGGAACTTTCGGAACATCCTGGCCGTCAGTACAAATGCGTCTAAAACATAGGTGACCAGGCACAACATGAAAAGTGCCGACACCAGAATCACGAAGCCGTCAATCCATCGGGTCGCTACTCCCCGTATGAATGGCCTATAGGGTAATGAAGCTCCGACGAACATGCCAATCGCGGTCACAATGAGGCAATAGATCACAATCATTAGCGAGACGCGTATCATTCTCGGGTAGCGCTCGGCTCTAGCGTAATAATCCGAGAAGATACAGTCCGCGTTTCTCGAACCGACTTTGCTCACGAAAGCCCCAAGATTGACGTTGAGTCGGTACTTGCGAATCAACTTGGCCCTTGTCTTGACATGGTGGTTCCATGCCCAAATCAATGAAACGGGTACGACCACCATTATTATCAGACGAATCAATTCGGTTGGCCATACACTGATGCCGAGATTCCAGGCCCAAGGCTCTTCATTGGGCTCGTTGAACAGCCAGAGATCCCCCAAGAAAACGAGGAAAAAGATTGGGATCAGGCCAAGAAGAGCGAATCTTGCATAGGGGTATCGGCTTGATTTTCCCGAGACCTGCGCGATTAAATAGTGCGTTAGGAGCCTGAATTGGGACCGATAATAGGCGCGAATGGCCACCATCCAAAGCAGTCCACAAACGGCGATGGAGGCCGCGAAAAGACCCGCCCCAAAATTCCCTATATCGTGCGAACCGATCAACAACCTCCGCCTCGAACGGCGAGTCTGAATCGGGCTTTCGATGGACAATGGAACAGGGACTCTACGTCCAATTTCAAATAATTGTGGAAAATGATAGGAGTTTGTTGGTTTTTGGAGTGCGGCTCTAACCGCCCGAAATAGCGCAACTTGGTAGGTATCGCGAAAGGGGGGAATTTCTCCATTAGGTGTATCGTCCGGATCGATTTTGACATCGTAACTCGAGGCGACAATCATATTTCTAGTCGTTGATATCCAATCCTGGCTCCACATCTGTGCGTCTAGATCAGTTGTAAAAAATACCGCAGAAGGAAAGCGATAGCGCAAACTCTTAAGCAAAATCAATTTATCATTGACATCATTGCCAAATACCCCAACCGCCTTGATTTGCTGCGAATCCTCCCAATTGGCAATTTCGTCGGCCAATCGCTCGGCGTAATCGAGCTGCGATTCCCCAAGCGGGGAGCTCAGATAAGGACTCCGTCGATGAATGAGATTGCCGACAACTTCATCGACCGAAGGAGCGGCGACGCTGGGTGATTTCCTCTCGTTTGCAGCAGAGCCCTTATATCTGTCCAATCCGCTCATGAATTGGTAGATCAAGAGTTGTGATTTGTTAGTGGATGAAGGGGTGTCCGTGGTTTCAGATGCAACGCTTTCCCAGTAATGAACTGGAGACACACTGTGTCGAAGAAGGGAGCGGGTCTTACGTTTATGTAATTCAATGAATTTTTGTATCGATGTCTTGAAGGTAAGGGGAAGAGATCGACCATAGGTTGTGTCAGCTTCCGTGAGAATAAGTATCGTATTTGACGTGTTCTCGGCTGGGGTGGAGTCACCAAATTTAATATCTCGGATGCTGAGTTCATTGACCAGCAGATCGGTCAACTGGTCGTCCGTGGCTATGCAATTGTAGAAAATCCGCTCGCTATTATCATTGTTTCGATTGAGATATTTCCGCAGGGGCTGTTCAATACCGTTTCGTGCCGATTGCCAATTTGTCTGCTGCGTAAGCCCTATCAATGTGTCGGCGGCTGTCGCTCGTGGGGAAAGGATGACGAAATTTGTTGCAAAACTTGCCGGGCCCTGATTGATTTTGTCCCGGGCGTCTGAAATCAGGCTCTTGAGGGAATCCGAGCTCGGTGGACCGATCAAAAAAAATTTGTTGAACGTCATTTGATTGGTGGGTTCTGGCAGCAATTTTGTGTATAGCTCCTGGATAATATCGAGGGGCTTGCTTTGCAGGAGGTTTTGCGGGAACCAAATCACGAGGGCGTCGGCTTTTGCTGGAACGGAGGAATTCGGACGTTGGTAGAATTCATAAGCAGCGAATGACGACGGTCCGTTCGTCGGGTTTGTTGTGGG
>CAILNN010000412.1 GCA_903835555.1 uncultured Verrucomicrobiota bacterium | reverse complement strand
TCAACAACAAAGTCCCAAACTGCACGAAGGACAAAGCGCAAGACCCGCTTGGTGTTTGCAGCGTGTTCCACGGAAATGAGGCAGTCATCACCTGCCCGATACGTTTCCGCCAAGGCTGGATGATCGCCGACGACGCTGCGGATTTCTTTTTCCCGGAAAATGCGAAGTGGACAACCCTTACCGAAGTTCGCTTGAAGGACGCGGACGGCGGCTCGGCTGGCAACATTGACATCGTCCTCTGCGCTTACGATGCAGCCGGCAAGGTCTATGACTTCGGCGCGCTGGAGGTTCAGGCCGTTTACATTTCCGGGAACGTGCGAAATCCATTCGCGCATTACATGGAAGCTCCGAGCAAGAACGCAGGGATGGATTGGACGGTCGAAGAGAACTATCCTCGACCTGACTACTTGTCATCTTCCCGAAAGCGGCTGGCGCCGCAGTTGATTTTCAAAGGAGGCATTATCAACGCGTGGGGCAAGAAGTCCGCCGTTGCGCTCAACAAAGGGTTTTTCAGCACCTTGCCCAAGTTGCCGGAAGTGGCGAAAGATGAAGCGGACATCGCCTGGCTAATTTATGACATGAAACCGCCGACAAATGCAGGCGCGCACTTCGAGTTGTTTCTTGAGCGGACGGTCTATACTCGGTTCGAGCCCGCGCTCAATCAGATCACAAAATCGCGCCCAGGAAAGGTGGAAGATTTCTTGCGCCAGCTTCAGACTAAGGTTGACGAAAAACTTGAAACACCGCCCACGAATCGGACGATTGAAAGTCCATTCGGGAACTAAATCATGTCCCAGACTTACCTACTGCCAGGATTTGAAGGGGATGAACGCGAGAAGCCGGTGAACGTCGCGTCTGTTCCACAGCGTAGCCCGTTTCGCTATCCGGGCGGCAAGACATGGCTTGTCCCGCTCTTTCGGCGCTGGATGATGAGTTTGCCAAGTCAACCGGCGGTTCTAGTTGAGCCATTTGCCGGGGGCGGCATCATCAGCCTGACAGCTGCTTTCGAGCAGATGGCCGAGCGCGTCGTCATGGTGGAGCTTGACGAGCAAATTGCCGCCGTGTGGCAGACAATTCTCGGCGGGGAGGCGGAGTGGCTAGCAAAACGCATACTTTCGTTCGATCTCACCGTTGAGTCAGCCAAGGCTGAGTTCGCGAGAAATCCGAAGTCGCTCCGCGAACTTGCATTCCAAACCGTTCTGAAGAACCGCACGGCGCACGGAGGAATTCTCGCGGATGGCGCCGGGGTCTTGAAAAATGGTGAAAACGGAAAGGGAATTCTGTCCCGCTGGTATCCGCAAACCATTGCGAAACGGATTACGAACATCGGATATGTCACGCAGCGCATCGAATTCGTAAAGGGCGATGCCTTTGCGGAACTGACACGCTTCCGGTCCGACCGAAACGCCGTGTTCTTCATCGACCCTCCCTACACCGCTGGCGGCAAGAGCGCAGGTTCAAGGCTCTACAACCATTCGGAGGTTGACCATGACCGCCTGTTCTCGCTCTGCGAAAAGCTCCGCGGCGATTTTTTGATGACCTACGACAACGCCGAAGAAGTTCGCGCGCTGGCAGAGCGTCATGGGTTCCAAACAAAGCCAGTTGCGATGAAGAACACGCATCACGCCGAAATGAACGAGCTTCTAATTGGCAGGGATCTAAGCTGGGTTGAGGACGGTGGCGTCTTGCGGGAAGAGCCTGCCGCCTACCGCGCAGCCTCTTCTAAGACCGATCAGCGGAAGGCACGCACACGTTCACGCCGAGGACATAAGAAATGACCAACACGACTCCAGAGCGATTATTTGGGCCATATCCGGATGTGATGCCGAGCACCTAAATCGACCCAACACCCTCCAAGATATGTCTCTCCACATCACGCAACAATTTCGCCGAGCAATCGAAGGAGACCCAACCAAGTGCATCCTCTGGGTAGGCGCGGGGCTTTCAGCATCTACAGTCCGCCAAGGTGGGAAGGGACTCCCAGATTGGGCCGCGCTGATGCAACACATGATTGACGAGCTTCGCGATTCGGCCAATTGCGATGAGCCGACTCTTCAGAACCTGGATGCAGCCTTAAAGCAAAAGAAGTATTTGGAGGTCGCCCAAATCTACAAACAGCGGACACGTCCGGACCAGTTCGCCGGGTTTATCAAAACGGAGTTCGACCCGTCGGACATCTGTGACTCCTCCGTTCATCGAGCAATCCTGGATGTTCGCTTTAGAGGAATCATCACGACCAATTTCGACAGGGTTTTCGAGCAGCAGAGTGACCTGTTGGTGCCGCTCGTCTTTCCCCAGTGCCTTGACGACATTGATGGATTCCGACGGCACGGCTTCTTCGCCAAGATTCACGGCTGTGTCCGAATGACGGCGGGTCCGGCGGATAATCTGGTCCTCACTGACGAGAGTTATCAACGCCTCCGGGTGAATCCGAAATACCAGATAATCCTGCGAAGTTGCATCGTCATGCACCCAATTCTGACGGTGGGCTTTTCGCTTGTTGACCCTGATTTCTTGGGCTTGATGGACGACCTTCGCGAGAGTTTGGGTGATAACACGCCCACGATTTACTCGTTAATGCGCGACCCTGGCCCGGCAGTGAGAGAGGATTGGTTGAAGCGCGGTGTCCAAATCATCCCTTACTCTGACCACGCCGAGATTCTCGGATTCTTTCAGGAGTTGGTTCAACTGTCGTCCAATAAGCACCCCGCTCCTGCGGTTGCCCCGGCAGCGAAACTTGCTGAGATCGATTTCGACGCGCTAGCGGAGCGATGGAGACGAGAGCGGACACTCGCGAACGCTTCAGCCATCCTTGATGAGCAAATTGAACTGCTCGCCGCAACTGAGGAGAAGGAGGCTTTCCTGTTTAGGCTTCTTGCGGTGGTTTCATTTGACGAAAGCATTCGACTGGCCCCCGCACTCGTGGCCCTTGGAACGGTGCCGGCGGACCGTGCGCTCGTTCAAATCTTCCGGCGAGCGGAGGAATCAAGCTCATACCACCACCTGCAGCCAAATCCGGAGATTTTAGCCGTGCGGCAATGGGTAGCTGGGCATTGGCGGCAATTTACCGAAGCAGGAGAGACAAACACTCTCGAATGGTTAATTGACGAGAAATGGAGCGACGGCATCGGACCCAATAAGGCGTTCAGTGAACTTGTCCGCCAAGTTTGCACGGAAGAGGACTGGGAGCGTGTTCCTGCACTATACTCCGTATCCTACCGATACGAACTCGCAAGCCAGTCTGTCACCGACCGATTTTCCACTGGTCGAGAGGAGATTGAGCGCATCGTTCTAAACGCAAAATTCGTCACGGCCCTAAAGAAGGGTGAAATGCGGACTCCGAGACACCGAGTTCAAGAGTCCATCCAAGTGGCTGAGTTCAAAAAGCGATTGCAGTGCAAAGCGTATAAGAGTCCGCGCGAAGTCATCACCGAAGCGGAGACCAGAGGGCGGCAGTTTTTGGAAGTCGCGATCGAGCATTTGCTGGAAGAGTTCCGAGGCAGGTCCTATCTGACGATCCACGGAAGCAGTAGCCTCTACGACCCTGACCAAGCGAAGGGGATTGTGGATGCGCTGGCGGGAATCAAATCTACCGGTGGCCAGCAAGCCGTGTTTTGGGCATTTAGCCAGCGGCCAGAGAGACGCCGCGGATGGTTGGGCACCCGGGACGAGTTGAGAATCATGGAGGAGGAACTGCTGAGGCCGTTGTGGTGGCGATTCTCCTCCGAGACACGAATCGACTACTGGGAGCAACGCCACAAACGAACTTTGTGCGAGCCTTCATCCTTCGAATCAGGGCCAGAGTTCTTGCTGACTGAACTGATGGGCTTGACCTACGACTCTGACCGGGAATTTCGGCGCGATTTTAAGGCATCGCTTACCTCATTCAAGACGGCGGACAGAGAACAACGCTATGAACCGAGGGCAATTCAAGAGATGTGGTGGGCGCGCGAACTAAAATATGCGATGAGCGATGAAGCGCCCCCTGAACTTGCCCGACGGATAGCTGCAACGCGAAAGGACTGGGAAAACCAACGCGATGCGAACGTCCGCTGGGGCGAGGCGAGGGAGCGGGCAGACAGGGCATTCAAGGATGGGCAACTCGGCCAATGGCTTTCGACTGACAGGAAAAACTACGCCATCGACAATCTTCTGGGCGCTTACTTCCCAGCCGAGTGCCGGGTCGTTCTCTATCGCAAGATGATTCAGAGCGCGGCAAAGGACTTAGCCGTTGACGAGGACGCATTGAGCACAGTGGTGTTTATCCACGAGACCGTTCACGCCTTCTCCCACGTCGGCAGAGACCTTGATGGCACCTATTGGAAGACGTTCGCGCTACCAATGGCGGATTCGTTGGATGGATTGCCGAGCGCGACGCACGAGGCCATCGCCCAGTTCTTCACCTTCAAACTGCTAGAGCGACTGCAAGATGACCGCCTCATGAAGACTTTCTTTTCGCTCGAACGTGTTTGTTCGGATGTCTATCGCGCGTGGCGTGCAACCGAGCACTATACGCCGGAGCAAATGCGAGACGCCTTGATGAAGTGCCGGAGAGCGGGTGACCACTGGCCTCCGGTCTGATACCGCCAAGAGTTGTTCCGCACCCATCACGGAAAAGGGCGAGACGATGCCCGAGTTGAGCGCGCGGCAAAACATTGTCGTTGTCGCGGATGAAGCGCACCGCAGCCAGTATGGCTTCGGCGGCAAGGTGAATGAAAAGACCGGCGAGATGTCCTACGGCTTCGCCAGCAACCTGCGGGATGCCTTGCCGAATGCGTCATTCATCGGCTTCACCGGCACGCCCATCGAGAAGACGGACGCCAACACGCGGGCGGTCTTCGGCGACTACATTTCCATCTACGACATCCAGCGGGCGGTCAAGGACGGTGCCACGGTGCCGATCTATTACGAAAGCCGGGTCGCCAAACTGGGACTGAATGAGGCCGAGCTGCCCAAGCTGGACCAGGAATTCGACGAAATCACCGAGGGCGAAGAAGCGTACCGGAAGGAAAAGCTCAAGACCAGATGGGCCGCCCTGGAAGCCTTGGTCGGTGATGAGAAACGGATCAAGCTCATCGCCGCCGATCTGGTTGCTCATTTCGAAAAGCGCCGGGAAGCAATGGAGGGCAAGGCAATGGTGGTCTGCATGAGCCGCCGCATCTGCGTCGACCTTTATCGGCAATTGATTGCTTTGCGTCCCGAATGGGCAGGTGCGGCTTCGGACGATGCCGAATCCGAGAAGAGGCAATCATGCGTGGTCAAGATTGTCATGACCGGCAGCGCCGATGACGGACCCGAATGGCAGCCGCATATCCGCACAAAGCAGGCCCGTCGTGCCCTGGCCAATCGATTCAAGGACAGCCGGGACCCATTCCGGATCGTGATCGTGCGTGACATGTGGTTGACCGGCTTCGATGCCCCCTGCCTCCACACCATGTACGCCGACAAACCGATGCAGGGACATGGCCTCATGCAGGCCATCGCCCGCGTCAACCGGGTGTTTCGGGACAAACCGGGCGGGCTGGTGGTCGATTACTTGGGACTGGCCGACCAACTAAAACACGCCCTCGCCACTTACACGCAAGGCGGCGGAAGGGGGCAACCGACCTACGACATGGCCCAGGCCATCGCCATCATGCTGGAGAAGCACGGTGTCGCCTCGGACATCCTTTACGGATTTGATTGGCGAAAATGGACCACGGGCAAGGCTGGGGAACGCCTGGCGCTTATTCCGGCGGGACAGGAACACATTCTGTCCCAGGACGACGGGAAAAAGCGATTTGTCCAGGTCGTCACCGAACTCTCGCGAGCCTTCGCCCTTTGCGCCACCAGCGACGAAGCCACGGCCATTCGAGACGACGTCAGTTTCTTCCAGACCTTGCAGGCAGCACTCAACAAGCAGGCATCGGCCAATCCCCGGTCACCGGAACAAATTGAGGCCGCCGTCCGACAACTGGTGTCCAAAGCCATTACGACGCACGGCCAAGTCATCGACGTCTTCACCGCCGCCGGGTTGGCAAAACCCGATATCGGCATCCTGTCCGAACAATTCCTAACCGAAGTCCGCGGTCTGAAACACAAGAACGTGGCGGCAGAACTTTTGGAAAAGCTCCTCCGGGAGGAAATCAAGACCCGGTCCGTCCGGAACCTCATCCAGGCCCAGACCTTCAGCGAAAAACTCAAGAAAACCCTCAATGCCTACCACAACCGGGCCATCTCAACCGTCCAAGTCCTGGAAGAACTGATCGCCATCGCCAAGGAAATGGATCAGGCAACCAAACGCGGCGTTGAACTGGGCCTGACCGACGATGAAGTCGCCCTTTACGATGCGCTGGCAACCAACGAAAGCGCCGTGCAAATCATGGGAGACGCCCAACTCAAGGTGATCGCCACCGAACTAATCACCCAAGTGCGAAAGAGCGTCACCATCGACTGGACCCTGCGCGAAAGCGCCCGGGCCAAGATACGGGTGTTGGTCAAACGCATCCTCAACAAATACGGCTATCCCCCTGACTTGCAGGAAGAAGCCGTCAAGAAGGTGCTTTCGCAGGCGGAGCTCCTCTGCGCGGAACTGGCTCCGGAATATATTGAAACCGTTTAATTGATAGCCGATGCCATGAAATTCAGTTCGCTATTGCATGCGGTCATTTTTATGACCGCTGTTTCTGTGTCAGCGATGCAGTTGACCTATTCGACCGGGCAGGTGAGCGTCAACGGCACCATTTACCCGAACCCAGGCACCTTGTCTGTTTGGATTAATTCCAACAACAGCGTGGTCAATCAGATCAACAATTGGATGGAGTGGGGCATCGACGGCAACGGCGTTGACAATCGCTCGCTTTTTCAATTCGCCCTGCCCAGGACCGTTCCTAACCATTTCAAGCTGTCCGATGTGCAATTCGGGGTGCATGCCGATTGGGGCAACTACCAAAGCTGGCG
>CAILNN010000411.1 GCA_903835555.1 uncultured Verrucomicrobiota bacterium | reverse complement strand
TGGGAGGAGGCGTGGCGGAGGACGGCATCCAGCAATCGCGATTGAAGAAAGTTTGGAGCGGCCTCCCGCGCGACCTGAATGGCGGTTACCAATTGCCCATCCAATTCTGGAAAGGTTGTTTCGACCTTTCTAACCGCTTTATCGAACTCACTCGGGGACCAATTGTTGTCCCGAAGCTTGGACACAATGTAAACCAACGGAATGAGTTGGCTTAAGCAGATGGACCACATACCCGGGGTCACCCAGGTCGTTGATGATCTTTGGAAAATCAAAGCAACTCCAACCATTACTGCCAAGCCACTGTAAACAATGCCAGCGGTCCCGAATAATCGCCCAAAACGCTGCCGCCGAAGCACCGGTTTAAGAGCCAAATCCAACGGGTGAGTGTTCATGCCAGTGAGGGGGTTGGTTGTGCCTGACGAAGTCGACGAAGTCCGGTGACGATGGATTCCGCTCCCAGAATCAAGAGGGTGGCGACCAGGAACCAGCGCCAAAGCTTTTGCTGACCTTCGGTTTCCGCCCCGCTGGCGCGAAGCGGCGGAGGGGCAACTGCCGCTGGACTGGACGGACCCACTGGCGCACCAAAGCGCGCCCATTCTTTGGAGTCGATCGGCGTGGTTCGAGATTCGGATGGGTCGAGATTGACCGCCCAGACCCGCGATGAACCGGCACCGTCCAACCGGTAAATACCAGGAGTTGAAGCCCCGTTAAATTGGGTGGTTCCAGTCGGAACAGGCACGGTATGACCATCCGGGAAACGCATCGTCCGCGGTTCCGTATTCGGGGAAAACGTCCAGGGGTCGCCGACGAGTAACTGGGCGGCGGTGGTTTCGACCACGGCTTCGGGTTCGAGGATGCCGAGCAACCACGGAACAAACTTGGTGGAGAGCGCCCACTGACTGTCCACGGGAGCCCAACTGGAGGTCAGGATGATCAACCGCCCCCTGCCCAGGTCGAGTTGCAGGATGGCCGGGTCGCCATGATCAAAGCGGGCGACCACGCGCGCCTTGGGCAACGAAGCCGCGTCCAATCGACGATACTTCCAAAAATGGATGCGGGTGAAATCGTGGAACTTGGGATCGGTAAAGGGAGCGAAGACCGGGTGCTGAAAATCGATTTCACCCAGCAGGGCAAAATCCGGCGGCGCTGCTTCTTCCAATGACACTCCGGGAACACCCGCCAGTTGCGCCAGCGTGTTGCTGATGGCCACGCTCTTCATCGATAAGAGCACGGTGGAACCGCCGTCCAAACGGGTCCGAAGGGGAGTAATCAGCGAATCGGGAAGTGGGTCGGTGACGACCAACAGGGAGCTTGCCGCCCAGTCATTGGTGGGGATCAAACTGGTAGGCAAATAGGCGTGAACCTCAACCGCGTTTGGCCCGGTTCCAGGAAGCGCGCTTTTAAGGAAGAAGAGCGGTTGATGCGTGTCGGTGGCGGGATCAGTGCCAAAATAGGCAACCGACCGGTGATTGGAAACGGGCGTCGGGATGAACACCTCATTATCAAAGGCGTCGTCATCGCCGCGCAACCGCACGGATTGAAGCGCGGGGTCGGGTCGCACCGGCAGGGTAACCGTGCGAGTTTGCCCCGGCGGCACCGTTACCTCCACCGGGTTCCCTTTGAAGCCCGTCGACGACGGATCGCTCCAGCCGACTTGAAAGCGGTCCCGTTGGGATTCAGAGGCATTACTGACGCGAACTTGCACTGGGTCGGATGGTTTGATGTCGGCCAGGCCCGCAGGTGGAGCCCAATGAAGTCCGGCGTTGTTGCGAGACTGGGCCGCAATAGCGACAACCTCGAAGGAGACCCCGGGCGGCCATTCGTAACCGGCGAGCGAATCGGCGTGGCTTCCTTCTTGTTGATCGCTGATTAGGAGTAACCTGCTTTGGAGTGGCACCGACTTCTCACCATCCCGTTCGGCAACGATTTCGGCGGCCCGTTCGACGCAGCTTGCCAGTTGTGTGGAGGCCCAGGAGGGGCTCAATGTGGCCAAGCGGGAGCGGGCAATCGCAAGCCGTTGATCGGAAGCCGTTGCCATCCATTCGGAAAAGGTTAGGATGGGCTTCAGCTCGCGATCGAAGGTGTAGAGCGCAACTTGGTCGCCGGTTTGCGTGTGGCTGAGCGCAGATTCGGCTCGACGAACCGCCTCGGCCCACACCCCGGTTCGGCGCATGCTGGCGCTGGAATCAATAAGAATTAATAATCGTTGGGTGCCGGATGCCCCGGCCAGCAATTCGGAGCGAGGCAAAAACGGGCGGGCAAAGCCGAGAGCCAGCAGGAGCAACGCCAGGCAGCGGACCAGGAGCAGCAGCAGGTCTTCGAGTCGACTGCGCTTGGTCAGGCGGGGCGGCGAGACGGTAACAAAGCGGAGGGAACTAAACGGGGTCCGGTCCCGCGTGGTGCGCTGGATTAGGTGAAAGACGACCGGCAGGCCCAGCGCCAAACCACCCAGAAGGAACCACGGCGCGAGGAAATTCATGCAGCCCTCCCGGCTGAAGTTCGGGTCACGCGGCGTCCGGTCCGGGACCAATGGTCAATGAACTCGGTCAAGGCCAGCTCAAGCGGTCGGTCGGTCACCAATTGACGAAAGCCGACCCCCAGTCGCTCACAAAGCTTCTGCAATTGCTCGTTATGCCGATGGAATGCCGCCAGGTACGACTCGCGGGCGGCATTTGGGTCAAGAGCCAACATGCGCCCGGTTTCAAGGTCCTCCAATCGGGTCGGTTGAGCAAAATCAAAGGCCAATTCGCGCGGGTCGAGGATTTGAAAGGCGATGACCTCATGACCGATCGCAACCCAGGAAGCCAGAAGCGATTCCAGACCGTCCAACGGAGCGAGGAAGTCGGACAGGAAAACCATCATCCCTCGCTTGGGGACCAGCGACAGCAAGCGCTGCACCGGGGCCAGCAGATCGGTTTCCCGGGCATCGGGGGTCTTCTCCAGCGCGTGCATCAACTGGCGCAGATGCCCGGTGCGATGACGCGGCGGAATGTATTCCTGAACGGTCTGTCCAAAGGTCAGCAAGCCGACCGCATCGCCGCGAAGCTCCAGGAAGTAGGCGAGGGTCGCTGCCAATGTAGCGGCATAGTCGGCTTTGGTCAGACCACAACTTCCGTACCCCATCGATCGGCTTTGATCGACCACCAGGTGACAGCGGAGATTGGTTTCGTCCTCGAATTTCTTGATCTCATAACGATCACTTCGCGCGAATACCCGCCAGTCCAGATGCCGCAAGTCGTCCCCCGGCGTGTATTGCCGATACTCAGTGAACTCGACCGAAAAGCCGTGATACGGGCTGCGGTGAAGTCCATTGCGGGTGCCTTCGACGATGATTCGAGCCCGCCATTCCAGCGAACCAAGCCGCATCAAGGTCGCCGGATCGATCAGAGTCGATTTCCCAGAGGGAGATGGCGAAGCGGCCTTCATGGATGCGGGTCAGTCGGGATAACAGCGAAATCTCGTCGAGACGTCCGATCAAAAGGGCGGCTTCACCGAATCGACGATCCGTCGAATCACCTCTTCCACCCGGATTCCATCGGCCTCAGCCCGATAATTCAGCAGGACGCGATGCCGGAGAGTCGGACCGGCCAGCGCTCGGATATCGTCACCGTTCACATGTGTCCGCCCTTGGATTAAAGCGCGCGCCTTGGCCCCAAGAACGAGGTATTGGCCACAACGGGTGCCGGCCCCCCAATTGACCCATTGATTGACGAACTCGGGGGACTTGGGCTGGCGCGGACGCGAAGCCGCGGCCAACTGGACGGCGTAGCGGACCCATTCACTGGCGATGGGGATTTGTCGGACCAGTCGTTGAAAATGAAGAACATCTTCGCCGGTGAACAGGGCTTCCGGTTGCGGCCCCGGTTCACTGGTGGTGCGGCGGACCACTTCCACTTCGTCCGCTTCGGGCAGGTAATCCATGACCACATTGAACATGAAGCGGTCCAATTGAGCTTCGGGCAGCGGATAGGTTCCTTCCATTTCCACCGGATTCTGAGTGGCCAGGACAAAAAACGGTTCCTCCAGGGCATGGCGGACTCCCCCGGCGGTGACTTGATGTTCCTGCATGGCCTCCAGCAAAGCCGCCTGGGTCTTGGGCGGCGTCCGGTTGATTTCGTCTGCCAGAACGAAGTGGGCGAAAATCGGACCGCGAACGAAGGTGAGTTGTCGACCGGAACCAGATTCCTGAAGGATTTCCGTACCGGTGATATCGGCGGGCATCAGGTCGGGGGTGAACTGGATACGTGAGAAGCGGAGATGAAAAATCCGGGCGATCGATTTAACCAGGAGTGTCTTGGCGAGTCCGGGAGCGCCCGTGATCAGGCAATGGCCTCCGGCCAGGAGGGCGATCAGCAATTGCTCAATGACTTCGCGCTGTCCGACGATGGCCTTGGCAAGTTCCGCCTCGATTTTTTCGCGTCCGGCGAGCAATCGCTCAAGAACGGCTTGGTCTTGGGCATGGGGGTCCGGGGAAACAGCCAGAGGAGCGTCGGGAGGCAGAACAGGGGGATTCATGAAGGACGATCGGTCAATGGGTCATGACGTAAAAGATGATGTTGATCCCAAGAGGGTACGAAATCTTTTCTGAAAAATTGTGGAAGAAATAGTCACTTTCACCCTCCCGCTCCCAGCCATCGCCATTGTCGGTGTTGTGAGTGGCGATGACCATCATGCGCCCCTTATCATCCATGATGGCGCGATGATGAACCGTGCGCACGTCCCCATCATGGTTGTATTCCCACGTGCGGTGTTCGGGATCAAATTCGCTGTCCGTACCCAAGCGATAGTTGGGAACCTGCCCCTTGGCTTTGATCTCGAAGACGCAGTGATAGACGGGATGGGTCAAGGGCAGCTCGACGAACGATTTGTCCGGCAACACCTGTTTGAGGACTTGTTCGGCATTGTCCCACTCGGAATCGCCCCAAAAATCATCGAGCATCAGAAAGCCGCCATTCAACAAGTAACGCCGCAGGGCGAGGATTTCCTCGTCATTGAGCAGGAGTGAGCCGGGTTCCACCATGTAAATGAACGGGTAGTTGGCCAGCTCCTTGTCGGTCAGAAGAATGAAACGTCCGTCCGGATTGACCTTCATGGAGGTCATCTGTTGCAGCCGATAGGAAAGATTGAGATCGCTATCCGGCGTGTCGGTCGCCCAGTTGCCACCGCCGCTGTAGGGTGCCCGCTCCCGGCGAACGCGAACAAAGGTAAACGTATCGGCCTCAAAGCCGGGGGAATTCGTCCACATCGGCGTGCCGGTACTATGCGAGGCCAATTCGCGGGGGTTCTGAATATCGTCGGTGATGGGAACCCCACCCTCGGTGTAGACCCCGCCGCCGCGTCCCCCACGACCTCCACGCCACGGCTGAGCCATCGCCCATCCGATGAGGAGGCACGTGAGGCAAGTGATGCTGACGAGCCGTTTCATAGACTTGGCTTGCCAGCGGCGCTGGGGGCGGGAATTTGGTTCATCTCCCACAACAGGTGTAGCGCCTCCCGATGTCTGGGTGTTTCTGCGAGCGCGAGGAGAAGGTGCACCTTTGCCGTGGCATCTCCGGTCCGGTGCAGGGCCCGCGCCATTTGAAATTCAAGCTGGGCGGGATTGGACGGGTCCAGCCGCAACAGGGCGCGATAAGCCTCCACCGCCTGGGCGGAATTGCCCACGGCTTCGGCAGCCTGGGCGAGATAGCGGTAAGGAGGTGCCACCAGCGGATTGACCGCCAGCCAACGCTGGCAGTTACGCTGCATTTCCGACCAATCGCCCCGCTTGGCCGCCAACTCGATCAGCCGTTGATAGGCGTCTGGGGCTTCGTGATCGAGTTCCGCACCGCGATTCAAAGCGGCGAGCTCTCCAGCAGCATCCCCCAATTCGCGGCACGCGGCGGCCAATGACCAGTAGCCGCTCTCGGGTCCCGTCTGCTGGGGCTGGCGTTCCAGCAATAGCCGCCAGGCGTCTCGCGCTTCGGTCCATTGTCCATTCTCGGAAAACGTCTGACCGCGAATCTGCATCGCCCAATAGTTGGTGGGATGGTCCTTGGCCCAGGTCAACAGGCCGTCCTTTCCGTCAGCGCTGGCTTCCGACGGCGGACGGGTCCAATCGAGACCCTTTCCGAAAGCCTCAGCCCGTTGGCGGGCGAATTGGTCGAATTCGGCATCGAGAGCCTTGGCCGGGGCCGTTCGACGCGCCAGAGCGACCGGAAGATCGGTCCCGTCGCGGAGGTCTTGCAAGAGTCCGAGCAAATGATCCTGACCATAGTGTTCGACGATGAACTCCACCACCCACTCCGCCTCAAAATAGGCAAATTGCAAATGCATGGGTGACGGAGGGGCCAAAAAGGCCCCGCTGAGTTTCGATACGGGGGTCAATTCCCCCTTGAGAATCATCTCGCGATAGCGGGGATTCAGATGTTGACCCCACGATGGATTGGCCTGGATTTCCTCATAGACGGAAATCCCCTCGCTCAGCCAGCGGGGCATGCGGTTGTGGGTGAGAGTCAGGGTGACAGAATGGCAGAACTCATGCCAAAGGACGGCCTCCCAGTTGACCGGTTGAGCGGTATTCGCCGCCGGGCTATTGGCAGTGACCACTCGTCCGAAACAGACGCCCAGGAAACCGGGATTTTCGGGCATGCCAAAGGTGCGGACTCCGAAGTCTTTTTGGTCATTGAAAATCTCGACCGTGGTCGGTCGGACCAATTCAACCTGATATTTAGCGGTCAACTGTCGACGGGCCCGCTCCAGCAGTTGGAGAGCCCGTTCGCCGTAAATGGCAGCTTCCTTGGGCTCCATCCGAACGAGCAAATCGGCGTTGGTCAGCGTGACAAAGCGGTCGATGGTGTCTTTTAGTTGGACCAGATTGAAGGCCTCGATGTCGTAGGCATCGTGTTGATAAGCGCTGGCCGCCAGCTTCCATCCCGCCTCCTCGTTGCCCAGCCGAAGTTCGTCGCGCGCCAATTGAAGCGTGGCGGGAGCGTATTCGGGATCATATCGCAGCGCCTGTCGTTGATGAGCAGCCCCTTCGGAAAAGCGGTACTTTTGGGAAAGTTTCTCCCCCATTAAATAATCAACACGCGGATTGCTGTTCCAGAAATGCAGCGCCTTGTCACGGGCAGCGGTTTCAGCGGCAGCATCACCATGAAGATGGGCCAAGACAGCCCGGTAAGCCCAGGCGTCGGGGTGCCACGGATTCACCGACAGGACATCGGACAAATGCTTTTGCGCTTCCTCTTCGTCTTCGGAATCGATCCGTTGATCGGCGAGCAACAGCAGGCTGGGCAGATGATGCGGATTGATGGCCAGGACCGCTTCCAGAGCCGCCGATGCCTCCCGCTGATCGCCGCCCCCGACCGCTTGGGCCAAACCGAATAGAATATCGGGGTTCTTGGGAAATTTTTCGGCGGCTTCGCGAAAGATTTTGGCTGCCAGCGGGTAGTCATGTTTATCCAGCGCCAACTGGCCACGAGCGATCCACGGCTCAGGAATCTTGGCATTGAGCTTCTGGGCAGCCCCGAAAACTTTTTCGAGAACATCCTTTGGGTCCACTCCGAACGAAAGAAGAGCTTCACCGAAAACAACGATATTGACCGACTCCCGAAAGCCATAGGGACGGTCCGACATCAATTGGCGAACCTGCTCGGTCAATTCAGCGGCGCGATTGGTTTCGCCCACCGCTTGAAACACGCTACGCCCTTCCCACAGGAGCCGGATGCTTCCCGTGACCTCGGTCAAGGCATTGGTCAGAGCGTTCCTTGCCTCGGGATATTGACCGGTGATGGTCAGAGCGCGGAGCAGGGTGAGGCGGATTTCCTCATTTCGCGGACGTTCCGGGATGATTTTCCGGGCCAATTCAATGGCGACGGTGTAGTCACCCTTTTGAAGAGCCAAATCGGCTTCCTCCGGCTCAGGGATGGCGGCGGAAGCGGTGACCCAACCGAGCAGACACGCGCAGGCGATTATCCACCGAAGGCAGAGAAAGCGTGTGTCCGCACCAAGTTTGGCGGTCAAAGTCACTCCCCACCCTTATCGCATTTATTGGGTAACTCAAGCGAGCATTCGGCAGAGCAACCGATTCGAGGTGGCAGGCTATGTCCATCTTATGAGCGAGGCGGTCCAGCAACAGCGTTGAGCCCAACTCGGGCGACTCTATAGCAGCTTGCCTAAGCCGGATGGCATCGCTTTCGAAGAGGCATTGATCGGCGCACGTCGCTTGGCTCCAAATGGCTAACACGGCGAAAGGAGTGATGCTTTATAGCAGCGTGGTCATTGCATACCTGCGTGGACTTGCGAGGTTGGCGCGGTTCGAACCGCCTAGGGCTCGACGGAGTCACGCCCTACCGATATTGCTTTAATCCAATGCGTTACGTACGAATCGTGCGAGTTGGTGGAAGAGCTGTTATTTGCGAGATTTCGGCGCGATTCCGATCGATTAAGTCGGGCAAGTTTGAGCAGGGAACGGCGGTTCTTCATAGACGTCGCTCGTGAGACGACGCCATCTCTACCAGACTGTCACCCGGCCCGCCGGGCAAATTGCGCAGGCAGGCTGATCCACATTGGGAAGGGGAACAGCGGCTGGAAACCGCTGCCACTTTGAGGCTTCCGAGCTCAGTTGTACTGGCCGAGGGGGCGAATCCAGATGTTCCGGAAGTGGACCGGATTGCCATGGTCTTGCAGACCGATGGGGCCGCGACCGGAATAGGGCTTGTACGGATCGCTCACCTGATGGTGGGTGGGGCCGTTCAGCTCCTTGCGGTTGTGAACGCACACGCCGTTGAAGAACACGGTCACATAGCCGGGCTTGGTCAATTTGCCGTCGGTGTCGAAGTGGGGTGCCTCGAAGACAATGTCGTAGGAATTCCATTCGCCAGGTTTCTTGACCGGATTGACCAGCGGTGGCCATTGACCGTAGAGGGCTGACGCCTGGCCGTCGGCATAGGTGACATTGTTATGGCTGTCCAGGACCTGGATTTCGAAATCGTGATGGAAGAAAACGCCGCTGTTGCCGCGACCCTGGCTGTCGCCCTTGACCTCGGCTGGGGCCGACCATTCGATATGCAACTGGCTATCGCCGAATTCCTGCTGCGTATGGATGCTGCCACCGGCGACCTCCATGTAGCCGTCTTTCACTTTGAATTTGGCCGGTCCGCCGCTATCGGAGACCCATGCGTCGAGGCTGGATCCGTCGAAGAGGACCGTGGCGTCGCTGGGTGCCGGTGCTCCATGACTGAAAGTTGCACCCGGGGTAACGATGGGGGGAGTGGGGCGATTCTTGTCGTGAACATGCCACTTCTGGCCACGAATGATGGGGGTGTTGGTGTAGCCCACGCCGTCGGCCACCAAGGTGGCTCCGAGCAAGCTGGAAAGCACAATCGCGGGTATCCGGGAAAAGCGGCGGGACGCCGCTTCTACCTTCTTGGATAGTGGAAGCGCGGATTTTGGCATGGCGGGCATCGAGATCGCGGACATGACTTTCATAGGTGATGACGGGATAGTTCCCGGTCCTAGACGTGGAAGGCAAGCCGCAGATTCACGGGGAGGAGAAAATGAATTCAAGCTTGGTCTGGGTGCCCGTCTTTTCACCGTCCATTTCCAGGTCTTTGAGCTCCCAATTACCTTGCACTTTCCGGACACTTCCGACACTGAATTCCTTAACCAGATTTCCCTGGCGGTCGTAGGCCTCCGCGACCAGCGGTTGCAAATGCTCCAGATCGATCCAGGAGCGGACCCTAACATAGGGGGCCTGGGGATCGGTGGTGGTGCTCTCCAGGATACGGCAAGGACGCCCCTTTCGCATCTCCGCCTTGTCCCTGCGTAGCATCCGCTGGCCGGGCCAATGGTAAAATTCTAGAGCCAAATCCCGTCCGGTGAAATCGGAACCGGCAAAGGCGGTGTCGCGGTTGCCTTCCTCATAGACCGGGAGGTCCGTTCCCCGATGGCGGATCCGCAAGGTCTGGATGGGGCCACCGGTCAGAACTTGGTAGGTGACCTGCCAGTCGCTATCGGAATTGACCTGGGTGGCAATCTGCAAGGTTACGGGCGGCTTGCGTCCGTGGGCATCGCGGACGCGGAGGATCGCTCGATTGGTAAAGCTTTTTTCAGGTCGCCCGCCGGATAGCCGGGCGGCGAATTCCAGGCCTTCGCGTTCCTCGGCAGTTGGCTGATGTTCAGCCGCGTATAGAAAGGTGGTGGTGGCGGCGAAGACGACGACGGGAAAGATATTCATGGTCAAGAAGAAAAGACATCTGACGAGAACGAGGCTTAAATGGATTGATAACTGAAATTGCGACCCCGAGGAAATCCAAAACGGTTGAGCTAAACAGTTGCACTACGAAAATTCTCCCATCGATTGAACCCTTCAAGGCCGGAGTAGCCGCTGCAACCCAGTGAGCACATTCCGCCAATTCCTGGAGGCGTAGCGGGCCGTGAACCGTTTTAAGGCCAGCGAGTCTGTTCCTTGGCGGTTGACTCCCGATTCGGTGGTGCAGGCGGTGGTAAATCCCGCCTCTTCCACGAGGGAGCGAACGTCCGGATTCCAGTCACCGTAGGGATAGCAAAAATCGCGTATTGGCACTCCAAACTGGTCTTCCAATCGCAGACGGCTCGCGAGGATTTCTTTCCGGGCTTCAGCCAAGGGAATCCGGGTTAAATGCGGGTGGGTGCAGGTGTGCGCACCGATGGCATGACCGGCGGCGATCCAATCGCGTATTTGGGGGGCGTCCATCAATCGTTCCCGAGCTTCACCTTCGGCGATTTCCCAGGCGTTTTCCTTTCCGATCAGGCCGGGGACGAGGAATTGGATGGCACGAAAGCCCGTTTCCCGAAGGGGCTCCACGGAATACTTCAGGGCGTTTTCAAGGCCGTCGTCGAAAGTAATGGCAATCGACTGACTCGAATTGGTGAGGTCCTTTGACCACTCGGACGGAAGGAACGAACGATATCCGGCCTCCTTCAATTCGTGCATCTGGCGCCGAAACAAGGCCTCGCCCAGGTACAAGCCCTTCAGGCGAACTCTCAGGGGACGTGGTCCGAGCTTGTGATAGGTCAGGATCGGGCTGCCGGTGGCAAATTCACCAGCGAACGGTGCGAGCCGCGTGTAGTACTGCGGAAGCTTGGGAGTGGTGAGGGGTTGCATGGGAATTGGGTCGGCCGGTTAAGTTCTACTTGACTCTTATCACGTGACTGAGATGCATCTCGTTATCGACGGCACCGCTGGATCACATCTGTTTTCGAGAGCAGAGAACGAGGGTTGCCAACGGTGCCCGGCGCACACCCCGTTGGGGTTGAACGAATCTACCCAACATAACCCAGGGTAGGCCCGAAGACGGGCCAACCCTGGGCTTTGATGGGCAATCCCTTTGGGATTGGCAACGGCGACTGGTACAGGAGCGACACGATCGAACGAAGTAACCGGTTAAACAAACTGATTTCAAAGACACGACACTAGCGAATTAGAGTTAGGTTCGGTTCCCCAAAGCTGCCCGGTAAAGCGCCAGGGTAGCCGTGGCCAAATGGTGACGGGTGAAGTGTTCGGCAACGTGGCGACGTCCCCGCTCGCCCATGGTCCATCGCAAATCAGCGCTTTCCGCCAATTTTCCCATTTTCATGGCCAATTCGTCTGCGCTGCCGGGCGTAACGAGAAAGCCTTGGTTCCCGTCGGTAAATTCTTCGGGGATACCATCCAGGCGGGAGGCGACCACCGGGTGGCCGGATGCCATCCCCTCCAGAACCACGAGCGGAAACGCGTCGGTGCCGACGGCTGGATGAACCAAGACATCCAGGGCCTTCATCCAGGGGCGGATATCGTCGGTGAACGGTTCCAACCGAACTATGTCGGCCAGTTGATCGGCGGCGATCTGCTGTTCAATCAGCGGACGCATGTTGCCATGGCCGATGAGGACAAATCGGGCATGGGGATGGGAGGATCGAATCCGGGCCGCCGCTGCCAGGAATTCCAACTGTCCCTTGCCCCGGGGCAGCGGATACATGCCCACCACGCCGAAAACTACATTTTCGGGTCCCCATCCGGCTGCCTGCCGCAAGGCTTCCGATTCTGGCCCACGGCCTCCGGCGAACCGATCGACGTCAATGCCACAGTGGGCTTGCAGGATGCGGTCGGGATTCCCCTGTAGCTCCGAGCGAAGGACCCTTTCCACCGCATGGGAAACAGCGATCACGCGGGCACCGCTGAGGAGGAATCTCCGGCTGAATCCACGCGGACGGGTCATCAAATGGCGCGTGATAAAAACCCGCGTGCCTCGCCCGGCCAATCGGGCGGCGACGATGGCTGGCCAGTAATCGCAGCCCTGGTGGACGTGCAGGATATCGGCCCGATGGGTGGTCAGGGATTGGCGCAAAGCAGCAATAGCCCGCCAGCGAAGGGGACTGCGACTGGGAAAACCGATGACTGGAACGCCCAGCGCATGGGCGCGGGGCTCCCACCGGCTGCCGGCACCAACCGCAAGCCGGACGTGGCAGCCCAATTCATGCAGGCCCTGGGTTAACTCCAGCGTCTGCGTGTCAACCCCGCCCCCGTTGAAGAGGGAGTTGGCCTGGACGATACGAATCGGACGGTTCAAGGGTGGAAAGTGTTCTCCGCCGGGCAGATGAGTCAAAGAAAACGATATTGCCGTTATCCGGCTCTCTTGCTGAAACTTTTGGGGCGTTGAGCGGGTATCCTCCATTGGACAACGGAATCCATGGTTTCACGACTGGTATTCCGTTGCCGTGCCGTTTACCAACATCTGTCCATGAAGCTGTCCCTGTTCACCCCACTACTGTCCCTGTTCACCCCACTAATCCTGGTCGCGCTTGCAACCGGCTGTATCCACACCTCGGAAACCGTGGTGCACGATGATCCTCGGACTGCGGTTGAGTTCGAGAACGACGCCGCCGCCCGAATCTTCTACGAGACCCTCAGTCAGCGGCACCAGAGGACTCGGGAGGAAAGCTCCACCGAGGTATCACTACCCTTGGTATTCGAGCACAAGGTCAAAACTGTTCGCGGACCGAATACCGACTTCAATGAAGCGGTGTCGCGGTGCGATACCAATCACGACGGGAAGATCACCGAGGCGGAGGCTCGGATTTTTGCCGGGATGCCGAAGTGAGGCATCGGGGATCAAGTGGACTTCTT
>CAILNN010000410.1 GCA_903835555.1 uncultured Verrucomicrobiota bacterium | reverse complement strand
CTTCGTGGACGTGACCCATAACCCCGGGCCGGGGTCTTCACTGATGGCCCAGCAGGCGCAACAGATCACCGTCTGAGTCTTGGATGACTGCGCCGCGCACTGGACCGCAATGTCCCGAATGGCGTTGTTCGAAAAGTCCTCCATGACCGCCCGGACCCACGGCGACGAGTCCGACCGCCAGCGGCCCGGCATGGGGGAGGATTCGTCGACCTGAACAAATTCCTCGCACCACTGCCACGGGGGCCGTCGGTCCGAGGGTTTGCAGGCCGCGCAGAACGCTGTCGTCAGGGGATGATGTGTCGTCTCCACTCTATGGGTGGAACGTTCAGGGATACTCGATCGACAGCATAGGGACTCAAACCAATGACAACATTGACATAAAAACGGCAAATGTCCGGTTATTTACCCTGCAAGACTGGTATTTATTTGGCTTTTTGACCGAAATAGTTCAAAGTATGCACGAATGATTCATCGCGTCTCAATCGAGAATTTCTATTCCGTCTCCGAGAGGCAGTTAGTCGAGCTGGCGATTCCTGCTAACGCACCTGATCTGCCTAGTTTTCGCGCATCACGGTCGAATTCAGATAAACGGCTCCCGGTAGTCGTAGGTTTTTTCGGACCGAATGCCTCCGGAAAATCAACCGTACTCCGGGCCATTGTCGCCCTCGCTTGGTTTTCATCCTACAGTTTCAAATTGGAACCGACAGCGGCGGTACCTTTGTTCAATCCGTTTGCCCATCAAGATTGGTGGAATCTTCCCAGCAAGATTTCAGTGGATTTTGACTGTCAGATGGAAATTGGCGGAAAATCTTCGATCTTCCGCTATGAGCTGCATATCACGCATGCCCCGGAGAAATCTGCGAAAAGCGTTGCTTACGAAGCCCTTTTCTATGCGCCTAATGGAAGATTCCGGACGGTTTTTAGGAGGGAAAACCAGGAATTTTCGTTTGGCCGAGAATTTGGCCTACAAGCCCATGATCCCAGAATCAAGTCGATTCGACCAAATGCGAGTGTCCTTAGCACGTTGGCACAATTGAATCACACCCTGTCGACCAATCTCATTAGTGCCATAAGCGGCCTTCAGACCAATCTGCAAGGTTTGACGAGATTAGATGGCAATGCAGAGAAGACATTGAGCTTTTACCTGAAGAATCCCGATTTTTTAGCCAGACTGAATCAGGAGCTGAGTCGACTGGATTTGGGGCTTGAGGAAATGAAGGTGATCCGAGGTGACCAAGGCCCAATCGCGACTTTCCGTCATGTCGGACTAGGATGCGAAATCATCATGGCGCTGGAGTCAGCAGGTACTCAACGATTCATTCAAACTTTTCCATTACTTCAAGTAGCCCTAGATGTGGGAGGGGTTGCCATAATTGATGAATTGGATACCGAAATCCACCCACTGTTGATTCCGGAGTTGTTCCGCTGGTTTTACAGTGCTGACCGCAATCTCAAAAACGCCCAGTTAATTTTCACCGCTCACAATACAGCAATCCTCGATGAGCTTGAGAAGGAACAGGTCTACTTTACTGAAAAACCGTTCGGTAGACCGACCCGTATCTTTTGCGCCGGTGACATCCAAGGCCTCCGACGACAGCCCAGCCTAACGAAAAAATACCTATCGGGCGAACTGGGAGCCGTTCCAAGGATTGGTTAGGGCAAGGAAATTCGATGAGCCGACGCATTAAACAACGGAAACGGTTTTTTCTTGCCGTGGAAGGTGAAAGCGAACAGTCGTTTATCAAATGGATCGGTAGACTCGCTGACGAGCAAGGACTTCACGTGCACTTAGAAACCCGTGTGATCGGGGGCGGCGGCTTTTCCAACTTGGTAAGCGAGGCCCATCGAATGAGAACGGTGGCGGCACGTCACGGAACACCGTTTAGGGAATCATTCCTGGTTATTGATAGTGATCGGGCTGAAACGGGAGATTGGTCGACTGATAGGGTTCGGGCACATGCCAAGGAATTGGGGCTGATTGTTTGTTTTCAACGTCCGAACCATGAAGGTGTAATCCTCAGAATGTTTCGTGGAAATGAAATGTCGATTTTTTCCCGATCGTCGGTTGATCACCAAATTCAAGCTGTGTGGCCGAATTACCAAAAGGGCCAAAATGCCGAGAAGATTGCTCAACGGTATTTAGTCGATGACTTAATCCGAATGGCGAAATACGATGAGGATTGGAAGTGTCTTCTGAAGGCTATTGGACTGATGTAGCTGCAAGTACCGCGCTTACACAGCCGATTGTGGACCCTCAAAGTAGCGGCTACCCTTCGCATTCCAGTATCTCCTACACGGCTATCGGTCTGCCCCCGACACCCAAAACATCCTCAACAAGATGACAAGGACGAGCACTGCCCCCAAAACCCGCCGGTGGTACACAAAAACACCCGGCCAGATTCCCAGCCGGGCTCGAATTCGGAAACCACTACCGCCGCTTTGGTACCAGCTCGAAGACCCGCTGATAGAGTCGAACCCGGCCGGTGATGCGGCGGGTGATCTTTATCGCCTGCACCTCGGCCACCTTGAAGGTTGCGGCGAGTTCTTTGGCGATGGTTGCCGGGTCCTTGCCCTCGAGGAATAAACAGGCCGCGAGTCCCCCCTTGGTCTGACAAAGTTCTGGCAGGGTGCTCGGGAGTCGGTCGGTCGGTTCGGGGTCGACATCGGCCTTGGGCGCTTTTCGGGGTTTCGCGGGTTCCGGAGTCTTTACCACAGTTTTGGGCTTCGGCACCTTTGGCGTGGAGCCCCGCGGGGCTGCGCCTGATCTCGATTTGGGTAGGGTAGGAGTGGGGGTGGCTGTGACTGCATCTCATCCAT
>CAILNN010000409.1 GCA_903835555.1 uncultured Verrucomicrobiota bacterium | reverse complement strand
GGTGTAACCCGACAGTTCAAAATAGTAATCCATCTGTCCTCCTGCAAGGTCTCATCCGCCGTTTGTTGGAATGCTCCGGATAGACGCGGAATTCGCAAAGAGTCTTTCCTCAAGTCCATTCATGCCGTCCAGAAGGCCAAAAGTCCGATTCCGTACGGGCCTTGTCCTCGGCCCCGGAAGGCTTCGAATCGCTCGAAAAGGGGTGAACGACCGGAACGATCCCCGCTAGAAGCACAAAGGCTCCGTGGCGAAGATGGTTCGGGCCTTCAGCCCTCGCTATAAATATGTCCGTGAACCTAGGCCGCTGGCCTAGGCTGGTATGGGACCGCGCCGTTGGCGCTCCCGGAATTGATGATTCGACTGTACTCGTCAAGTGCGAGGCCGAGTAAGTGACAATTCGATTTGAAGGCGGACCGAATGGATCCGCTCCCAACACCGATGGGATGTTCAATTTTCCCGCCGACCATCGAAGGCCAACCTCTCCGAGGGCCAAAGGCCCGGTATCATACCAGCCTAGGCCATCGGCCTAGGTTAAGGGTTGTTAGAGGATCAGGGCTGAAAGCCCGTCCCATCCTTCATCTTCAAGCATCCATGTCCTGTGGCGATAATGCCAAAATGAACCGATAGCTTCGAAAGTTACTTAATCCCACACATACGCCTCATTGAATCCCACCTGGTATTTTTTCAAGAACATACGGAACTCGTCCTGAAAGGTTCGGGTCTTGTGATGCTCCTCTTGCTTGTCGATATAGGATACCAAAGAATCCAAATCGGTTGGCCCCACGGAAAAGCAGCCGTAGCCACGCTGCCACGAAAAATCGCCATACCCGTGTGCTGCCGCCTTCATCCATTTTGACGATGAAGTCTTCAGCGACTCTGCCAAATTCGCGACGGTAATTGTGCGCGCCAATCGGATGGCCAAATGAACATGGTCAGCCACACCGCCAATTCGGTACGCTTCGCAATCCTCGCTGCGCGCTACAGTGGCCATGTACCCATGAAGCCTCGTCCGGATTTCAGCATCCAGGAAGGGGCGCCGATCCTTCGTGCTAAAAATCAGATGAATGATGATTAGGCTTAATGATTGAGGCATGGCAATCTTCGAGGCTCTTAGCCCTCGTTATTAATGTGACGTTGGACCCGCCCGGCAGCCCGGGGTTGAATTAGGGCCGCAATCCTGGGCCTCTCGGAAGCGTGTTGCTCCATAAAATCGTGATAAATCAGGCACTCGACAACGTCTTCTGAAACAGATTCAAAGATGTAGAATGGGTATTTATATTCAAGTGCTTTTTGAAGAATCATTGGCAATTACCTCGTTCCGAAAACGTAACATTTCCAGGTCCGGAGCTCGCGTGCTTAAGGGCCAAAGGCCCGGCCTTATACCAGCCTAGGCCATCGGCCTAGGAAGGCATCAAATAACCGGAAAGGGCTGAAAGCCCGGGCCATATTCCAAAGAACAGGCCGAAATCCGCGTGCCCCCAATGAACCGGGCCTACCGCCCTCGCTTCGGATCCGTCTTCAAACCTGGGCCGTTGGCCCAGGCTGGTATGGAACCGCGCCGTTGGCGCTCCGCGAATCAGCGATTCGGTTCCCAACTTTAGCCTCCCATCGAATGATACCTCAACCAACGGCCAAAACCACACCCCATCCCAACAAAAAAAGCCGCCGGTTTTCACCAGCGGCTTTGTTTGTGAACGATCTCCCTTGGGAGAACGGACTACTTCTTCTTGCCAGCCTTCGCTTCGGTAATCGCCGCTTGGGCGGCGGCCAATCGCGCCACCGGCACGCGGTACGGCGAGCAGCTCACGTAGTTCAAGCCAATCTTGTGGCAGAACTTAACCGAATCCGGTTCACCGCCGTGCTCGCCACAGATGCCCAACTTGATGTCGGGGCGGGTCTGGCGTCCCTTGACGATGGCGATTTCCATCAGTTGGCCCACACCGGTCTGGTCAATGGTGGCAAACGGATTCTTCTTCACGATCTCCAATTCCTGATACGCACCGAGGAAGGAGCCAGAATCGTCGCGGCTCATGCCCAGGGTGGTCTGGGTCAGGTCATTGGTGCCGAAGCTGAAGAACTCCGCGGTATGCGCGATCTCGTCGGCGGTCAGTGCGCCACGCGGAATTTCAATCATGGTGCCGACCGAATAGCTCAGCTTGACCTTCTTTTCCTTCTGAACGGCTGCGGCGACTTCGTGAACCAACGCAACCTGGAGATCGAGCTCCTTCTTGAAGCCGACTAGCGGGATCATGATTTCTGGCTTGGCCTTGATCTTGGCCTTCTGTGCCTCGGCAGCAGCCTCAAACACGGCGCGCGCCTGCATGGCGGTGATTTCCGGATAGCGAATACCCAGACGGCAACCACGGAACCCAAGCATCGGGTTGAACTCATGCAATTCGTGCACCCGGTGCATGATGCGCTCGACGGGAATGTCCAGCTTCTTGGCCAGGTCCAGTTGCTGCTCCTTGGAGTGGGGCAGGAACTCGTGCAGTGGGGGGTCGAGGAAACGGATGGTGGCTGGATAACCCTTCAAGGCCTTGAAGATGCCCAAGAAGTCTGCGCGCTGATACGGCAGGAGTTTGTCCAACGCCTTCTTACGATCGTCCAGATTGTCCGCCAGGATCATTTCGCGCATCGCGTCAATGCGATCCCCTTCGAAGAACATATGCTCGGTACGGGTTAGACCGATGCCGGTGGCACCAAAGGCCACCGCGATCTCGGTTTGTTCCGGCGTATCTGCGTTGGTCCGGACTTCCATCCGGGTGCCCTGTTCACACCACTTCATCAACTGGACGAAGTTCTTGTAGGTGCCGCCCTTCTGGGCCTCTTTGTCCCCGTGCAAGAGTCCTTGCAAAACTTCGGCAGGAGCCGTTTTCAGCTCGCCCGCAAAGACCGTGCCGCTGGTGCCGTCAATCGAGAGGAAATCGCCTTCGTTGTAAACGGTTTCTCCCACCTTGAGAGTGCGGGAATCATAGTCCACGTGCAGGGCTGCTGCGCCGCACACGCAAACCTTGCCCATCTGGCGGGCGACCAGTGCCGCATGGGAGCTAACACCACCGCGCGCGGTCAGGATGCCTTCAGCGGCGATCATCCCGCGAAGGTCTTCGGGCGAGGTTTCCACACGAACCAGGAGAACCTTTTGCCCCTTGGCCGCAGCTTCCACTGCGCGATCGGCGTTGAAATAAATCTTGCCCGTGGCGGCACCAGGACCGGCGGGAAGGCCAGTGGCAATCGACTTTGCATTCGCGACAGCCGAGCGATCAAAAATGGGGGCCAGAACCTGGTCCAATTGATCGGCAGGTACGCGCATCACGGCGGTTTCCCAGTCGATCAACTTTTCTTTGACCATTTCAGCAGCAATACGCACGGCGGCGACACCGGTCCGCTTGCCGTTACGGGTTTGAAGCATGAACACCTGCCGGTCTTGAATGGTGAATTCAAAGTCCTGCATATCAGTGAAATGCTTTTCCAAGTTGCCGCGAATGACTTCGAGCTCCTTGTACGCGGCAGGCATGACCTTTTTCAGCTCAGCCACCGGCTGCGGTGTGCGAACACCGGCGACCACGTCTTCGCCTTGGGCGTTCATTAGGAATTCTCCGTAGAAAACCTTTTCGCCCGTCGCCGGGTCGCGAGTGAATGCCACGCCGGAACCGGATTCTTCGCCGGTATTGCCGAACACCATGGCTTGTACGTTCACGGCCGTACCCCATTCGGCGGGAATATTGTACTTGCGGCGATAAACGATGGCGCGGTCGTTCATCCAGGAACCGAACACGGCACCGATCGCACCCTTCAATTGGTCCCACGGATTGGTCGGGAACGCCTTGCCAGTCCTTTCCTTGACCAGCGCCTTGAACCGGACAACCAATTCCTTCAAGTCATCGGTCGACAGTTCGGTATCCTCGATCTCCGCGTTTTGATGACGCTCGTGCTTGAGGGTCTCGATCACCGTCTCAAACGGTTCGTGGTCTTCACCTGCCCGCTTCTGCACCCCTAGCACCACGTCGCCATACATTTGGATGAAGCGACGATAGCAATCCCATGCCAGGCGCGGATTGTTGGTGGCCTTTTCCAGCGCCAAAACCGCTTCATCATTCAAACCAAGGTTGAGGATCGTATCCATCATGCCGGGCATCGAATCCCGTGCACCCGAACGAACCGCGACGAGCAATGGCAAAGCATTCTTGTCGCCAAATCTGGTCGACATGATCTTCTCCAGATGAGCGATGCCCTGTTCGATCTGCCCCTGAAGCTCCGCCGGATACGTACGGTCGTGGGCGTAGAAATAGGTGCAAACTTCGGTCGTGATCGTGAATCCCGGAGGAACCGGAAGACCAATGCGGGCCATTTCCGCAAGGTTGGCACCTTTGCCGCCCAACAAATCCCGTAGGGAACCATTGCCGTCCGCCTTCTTGTTGCCGAAGAGATAAACGTACTTGGTCGCCTTGGTTGCTGCTGTAGCCTTTGTGGCTTTGGCAGCTATTGGAGCAATCGGAGCCTTGGTAGGTTTAGTAGATACCGGAGCAATCGGAGCCTTGGTGGCTTTGGTAGCTATTGGTGCCTTGGTCGTCTTAGCAGCGATTGGAGCTTTGGTTGTCTTAGTAGCGATTGGTGCTTTTGCCATAAAATGTCGATCGTCGTTCGTACCCAATGAGCTCGTCGCGGATGCTCCGCTTCGATGCCTTCACCGTTGGAACTTCGGAAAACTAGCGGGGGACATTATCAAGTATGGCGCAATATCGTCAATCTGAGAAACGCCCATCCGTCAGTTAGAAATATCTCCATTGCTCGGAATCATCCGGACACCACCGCCCACCCAGGAAATTGCTTTGTCCAATCGCCATCCATCCGCGAGGATCCCGTTCGATGCAGTTGGATTTCGTCGCCATCCAGAAGGCCGTCGACCAGGCGTTGGCCGAGGATATCGGTCAGGGTGATGCCACCACAATGGCCTGTGTTCCGACTGACCTCCAATCCGCCGCAGAGATTCGCTCCCGTGAGTGCGCCGTGATCGCCGGGCTGGTCTTTGCCCAGACCGCATTCCATCGGTGTTCTTCCGCTCTTCGAGTGAAGTGCCTTGTCGCCGACGGGACTCCTGTCGATCCCGATACGCCAATTCTCCAAGTCCATGGTCCTTCCCGTGCCCTGCTGAGCGCGGAACGCGTCGCCCTGAATTTTCTCCAGCGCTTGAGCGGCGTTGCTACCCTAACCCGTTCCTACGCCGACCGCCTTCAGGGAACCAACACGGTGCTCCTCGATACCCGTAAGACCACCCCGGGTTGGCGAGAATGGGAGAAATACGCCGTGCGATGCGGTGGGGGAGCCAATCACCGCTTCCGACTGGATGACCTGATTTTGATCAAAGACAACCACCTGTCTGCCCTCCGGAACGAGCTCCCCAATCCTGTCGCCGCCGCCGTTCAGCGCGCTCGCCAATGCTTTCCGAACCTGCGCGTCGAAGTCGAAGCCGACCGCATGGAACAGGTCCAATGGGCGATTGAGGCCGGTGCCGATATCATTCTCTTGGATAATTTTTCCATCGCCGAACTCCGCGATGCCGTGGCTTGGGTTTCGGGTAGAGCGAAGACCGAGGCCAGTGGCGGAGTTCGCTTGGATACCGTCCGATCGATCGCCGAAACCGGCGTCGATTTTGTTTCGGTCGGCGCTCTTACCCATTCCGCTCGCGCCATCGACTTGGGCCTCGATTTCCACGATTCATAAAACTGCTTTCCGGATGCGCCGTCCACCGTCCATCAGTCAAACCACCCCAGACTTCGCACCGCCAGAAGGCCACGCCGACGCTTGCATTTTGGCCGCTCTTCGAGTCGCGGGGCAAAGCGGTGCCTCCGGTGCCGATCTTGCCAAACAGCTCAAGGTGAGTCGTGCCGCTATCTGGGCTCGCATCGAAGACCTCCGGCGCGCCGGATACGACATTGTCGCCAGTCCCCATCATGGCTATGTCCTCCGGTCCACCCCGGAAGCCCTGCACGCCGATGACATTCTCTCTCGTTTGGACCAGCCAAGGATCGTGGCACGTGAAGTTCAGGTGTTTCAGGAAACGTCCTCGACCAACGAAATCGTTGATCGATTGGCCCGCGACGGTGTACCTGAGGGCGTCGTTGTCTTTGCTGAATCCCAAACCGCCGGACGCGGGCGCTTGGGACGCCGCTGGTATTCCCCGCCCGGTCGTGGCCTCTGGTTCTCGATCCTCTTGCGCCCCCCACTTCGTCCTCAGGCCGCCACCCAATTGACTGTACTTTCCGCCGTGGCGGTCGCTCGGGGCATCGAACGAGAGACCGGACTACAGCCGGAAATCAAATGGCCTAATGACATCGTCTTCGGTGCCCGAAAATGCGGTGGCATTCTGCTGGAACTTGGTGCTGAACTCGACCACATCCGTCATGTGGTCCTTGGCATTGGCATTGACGTGAATGTGGTTCCAGAGGAATTCCCCGCCGAACTCCGCCATGTGGCCACCTCCTTGAATGAGCAAGCCGGACGTAAACTCGACCGGACTGCCTTGGCCGTGGCCATCCTTCGAGAATTGGACGCCGCTTATACCCGACTCCGGCGCGGTGACTTCCACGAAGTCTCCGATGAATGGGTCCGCCGTTGCACCACCTTGGGCAAGGGGGTCCGCATCCAGATGGGCGAGCGCGTGATCATAGGTACTGCTGAAGCCCTCGACGAAGAAGGTGCCCTCCTGGTCAGGACCATTCACGGACGTTTGGAACGAATTATCGGTGGCGACGTCACCCTTGAAAAAGGTCCAATGCCCCTGACAACCGCACAGCCATGATCCTCCTTTGCGACGTCGGGAATACCCATGCCCATATCGGTCTGGCCAGCCGCCGCCGGGTCGTTGCCAGTCTCGACATCCAGACCCGGGAGTTAGAGGAATCCAGAGCGCTGGGCGCTATCGCGGCCTTTGTGATTGGCCACCCCATTGACGGAACCTGCTTTTGTTCGGTTGTCCCCGCTGCGGTTCCCGCCGTCCAGTCGCTGCTATCGCTCTTCGGCCCAATCCCACCCCTGCAACTTTCATCCGAAACCATCCGGGGGGTTGGCATTCGGTATCCCAAGCCCCAAACCATCGGTCAAGACCGCCTCGCCAATGCAGTCGCCGTTCGGCATCTCTTCGGAGCACCCGCAGTGGTCGTCGACTTCGGAACCGCCGTCACTTTTGATGTCGTCGATTCCGCCGGTAACTATATCGGCGGCGTGATCGCCCCAGGCTTGGCTGCCATGACCGACTATTTGCACGAAAAAACCGCTCTTTTACCCAGAATCAAAATTCGGGAACCCCGTCGCGTGATTGGCCAAACCACCGAAGAAGCCATGCTGGCCGGAGCGGTCTTTGGCTACCGCGGGTTGGTTCGTGAAATCCTTGACCAACTCACCAATTCCATTGGAGAACCATTGCCCGTCGTCGCCACCGGCGGTTACGCCAGCCTCATCGCCCGCAAAATGCCCGAAATTAACGCCGTCCGCCCAAACCTAACTCTGGAAGGCCTTCGTCTGACTTGGCTGGCTCACCAGTAACCGACCCAAAGGATTATCGTTGGAGTGGTTACGCGGCTGCGGTGGCCGGTAAACGCCTCGCGCGTGAAGGTATCAGAGCCATTAATCCCTCCCTTATCTCTATCAAAATAGAAAAAACGGCCATCCAAGGTGGCCGTAAAATCAACTTCTAAAGTAAATTGGCTCCAGAGGCAGGGCTCGAACCTGCAACCCCACGGTTAACAGCCGCGTGCTCTACCATTGAGCTACTCTGGAACCCAGAAACAGGACGCGAAAAGTAGCGGTGCACCTCCCCCCTGGTCAAAGGGTTTTTGTCTACAATCCCACTTTTTCGCAAATCACCTGCCAAAGTGCCCCAACATTACCCACTTACCCGCCATCAAACCTCCCGCCACCGCTGCGCAATCGGAAGTCGTCGGCCAATCCCAAACGCCTTGGTCGTCACCTTTAGCCCAGGAGCCGCTTGCCGCCGTTTATATTCCGTCTGATCGATCAACCGAACAATGCGACGGACCGTCGCGGCATCATATCCGTGGGCGATGAGTTGCTCAACCCCCTCGCCTCGAACCACATAGCCTTCCAATATCCCATCCAGGACCTCGTAGGGCGGAAGGCTGTCCTGATCGGTCTGGTTAGGACGCAATTCCGCACTCGGTGCCTTGGTCAAACTGGCTTCCGGAATCAGCGGGCGGCCTAGACGCTCGATCGCGTCGTCATTGATCCACCGGGCCACCCGATAAACCGTTGTTTTGGGCAGGTCGCTGATAACGGCCAATCCCCCGCACATATCCCCGTATAAGGTGCAATACCCGACCGCCAGCTCCGACTTGTTTCCAGTCGTTAGCAACAGGGAGCCAAACTTGTTGGATATAGCCATCAGGAAAACTCCCCGCAGTCGTGCCTGGAGGTTCTCTTCTGTCGTATCCTCCGCTCGCCCGGCAAAAACGTCGCTCAACTGGGATTTCACCGCCGCAAACGCTGGCTGAATGCCGATCGTATCGAAGCGGATACCTAGATTAAGAGCCAAATCCTCGGCATCCGATCGGCTTCCCACCGAACTATACTCGGAGGGCAGGGCTAATCCCCGCACGTTTTCCCGCCCAAGTGCCGCCACCGCGAGGCACGCTACCAAAGCCGAATCAATGCCACCGCTTAGTCCAAGAACCGCCGATCGAAAACCGCATTTTCCCAGATAATCCCGCGTTCCTAGCACCAGCGCCCGGTAGAGGTTGTACTCCGCGCATGCCTCCCGAGCCGAACTCCCCCCGGTGGTCTCCGTATCGATAACTCGGAACTCTTCCCCAAACGGTTCCCCGTGGCATAACAGCCCTCCCTGAGCATTGAAAGCCAAGCTTTGGCCATCAAACACCAACTCGTCATTACCACCGACCAAATTGCAATAAACCACGGGAACCCGGTGCTTCAACGCCAGACTTCGGAGCATCTCACGCCGGGTCACATCCTTTCCCAGATGCCACGGCGAGGCACTCAGGTTGATCAGGACATCAATTCCAGCCTCGGCTAGCGCGGCCACAGGGTCCGGTCGATATCGGCGTTCCGGCCAAAAATCCTCATCGTTCCACGCATCCTCGCAAATGGTGATGCCCAGCCGATGGCCGTGAAATATCACCGGCCGATTCTCGTGCGCCGGTTCGAAATATCGATCCTCGTCAAAGACGTCATAGGTTGGCAACAGCGTCTTCGTCCGGACCGCCTCCACTCGCCCATCCACCAGCAAAGCCGCTGCATTGGCCAATCCCCGCCCGGGTCCTTCCCGATCCTCCGCTACGAAACCAACCAATAGTCCTGTACTGCCAGTCTGAGCTGTTAGCCGCGCCAGCGCCTCTAGGTTCGCTTGGATAAACGTAGGACGCAGAAGTAAATCACGCGGCGGATATCCAGTCAGGGTCAATTCTGGGCACACCACCAATTCCGCTTCAGCCTCGATACCCCTCCGGTAAGCCGCGAGAATCTTGGTCTCGTTTCCAGCGATATCCCCGACTGTGGTATTGATCTGAGCGATCGCGATGCGCATGCGCCACTATCGGACGTGCAATTTGCCGTACAAGGCGCTAGCCAGGGAACCCGAAACCGTCCGGACCGCCGCCCCCGCTACAACTCCATGCCGCGCAAACCAGTCGGGCGCAGCCTCCAAGACATACTGGATGTTGGTCGTCTTGGATGAGACCGGTGTTTCATCCATGGCCTTCAACACGATAATCTCGCTCACCACTCCTTCCGTGTCGATGTAGGCTGCCGAGATATCAAACGGGACGTTTTTCATATAAAACGACCGAGGCTGTCCTTCGCCAAAAGCAAAAAACATCGTCTCCTCTGGTCCAATCGACTTTCGGTGCATGAGACCTGTCGCGACTTCCGATATCGTCGTGCAAAGCTCCGCGCTCGTTTCCGCCGGTCCGATCAGCAGTCGAATACGGGCCAGATTCGTCTGCGGTTGCTCCTGATAATAGTGCGGTGTCGCATTGGCCACCTCGCCATTCGTGGGTGCCGGAGCGATAGGTGCGGATGTCGCCGGGACCGTCGAAGGTGCGGATGCAGCTCCAGACGAACCCGATCCAGCGGGACTACACCCCACCAGAAAACCCAACGCCAAAATTCCAATCACGACCCCCAATCGATTCATTGCCAAAGCGTCGAACGATTTCCACCAAAGCGCAATGACCGTAATCTAACAACCGTTTGTCCCATAGGCCCTATCTGTCCTACGGGTCCTATTTCCCCCCTCCAAATCACCGATGCCCACCATGGCCACCACCACCATGGAATCCCCCACCTCCGTGAAACCCGCCTCCCCCATGGTACCCACCGCGATAACCGCCGTAATATCCACCTCGGTAACCGCCATAGTACCCAAAACCAACCGATACCCCGATCCCAGGATATCCCCAACCGTAATATCCATAGTACGGGTAATACCCGTACGAAGTATAATACGGCTCGCTGTAGACATACGTCGGTGACGACTGAATCACCGTCGGAGGTGCTTGCTGGTAGACCACTGTCGGTCCTTGGGAGACGCCCGGGGCGCTCAAGACCTGCCCGTTGCCGCCGGATGAAATCTGGGCCGGTGCCTGTTGTTGAACAGAAGCCGGCACCGGCGCCGGACGCTGACTCAACATCGCATTGAGGACGCGGTCCGTGATACCTTGCTCTTTCAGATAGACCATGTCATCAGCCGTCAAATCGAAGGACGTCGTCGCCCGATTAATGTAGGCAAGAATGGTTTCTTCCCCCACTTTGGCCCGGCTCAACTTCAGGACCTCCTGCGTCGCCCAAGCCAGGGTGGGATGCGGCTTCGGGGCAGGGGATGCGGCGGGCACCGCACCTGAAAATGCCTGCGGTTGCGCCGTCGGCGCGTCCTCGGCCCCGATTGCCGAGACCATTCCGAAGACCGTGGCGCCTATCGCCAAACCGGTAACCCAAGTCCGACTTGCCATGCGTGTCATAAAAATCCTCCTGTAACCAATCAACCTTCGTGCCCGCCTCCGTCAGGTCAAGCAAAAGCCTCACTTGTCAATAACAAGGATAAACCAGCCAACCAAAACCACCGAGATCAAGCGTCATCTGAAGCTACGCCTGCTTTCCGATCACGCTGTCGACAGGTGAAATTGTATGATCACGCGTCGGCAAGAAACCAGCAATTCCACGCTCCGCCGATTGGTCCAAGGGGTTGGCACCCATCTGGTTGAGCAACTGGAAGACAAACTGAAGGAGCCTGAAACTCTTCAATTGCTCGTCCACGCCTATACTCAGCTTTGCTCTACCGAGCTAAAGGTCGAGCGGCTCAAATTGGACCGGGCTCGCCAAGAACGGGATACTGGTCGCTGCTATCTCAAATTCTACCACCAACAGGAAGCCCGCACGATCGCCGAAGCCGACTTCGATAATTCGGAAAAGATCAACCAACTGGGCCAACTCATCTTCGCCGACCTGTGGGATGGCATCGAAGACGCTCCCTTACCGATAAATACTGCGGCGGCCCAAGATGCTCCTTAGGGAATGTCTTGCCGTGAAAATCAGACTCAAACCTCGACTGGACGAATTTTCGCCCCCTGGCGCTTTGGCGGCAATGGTGGGATGGAAGCCCCGCGACGGTTCACCGGTGCCCAGCCAAAATCTGCACGAATCGGCGGTTAAATCCTGCCCCCGTTGTCCAACTCAAGTATCCTGACCACCCCATGGAATGGTGGACTGCCCTCGATACTGCTGGATTCCGCTGGATCAACCAAGCGTGGTCCAACCCATTCTTTGATGCCGTCCTACCGTTCTTCAGTGGCAATGCCCTGTTCGGACCAACCCTCCTGCTAACGGCCGTTTGGCTGATCGTATTTCAAGGGATAAAAGGACGGATTTATGTTCTGCTTCTGGCCTTGGCTCTCCTCATTGGCGACCAATCGATCATAGGACCACTCAAACACGCCGCCGGACGTCCCCGTCCCTACGTAACGGTCCCAGAAACCCGGCTCCGCGCCGGTCGAGGCAGTGATTACGCTTCATTTCCCAGTTCCCACTCCGCAAATGCAGCCTGCGCCGCCGTTGTTACCATCCTCTTCCGTCGGAAGTCCCGCACCCCGGCGATCATGCTGGCCGGGCTTGTGGGGCTATCTCGCGTGTATGTGGGCGCTCATTACCCATTGGATGTGATCGGCGGTTGGACCCTGGGTGCCATCAACGGTGCGCTCGTAGTTGCCGCAGCCAGTTCACTTTGGAGTTCATTCGGTCGTCGCGCATTTCCCCTCTGGTGGCACTACTATCCGTCGTTACTCGGATATACTCCGGAAAAACCAATTTCCGAACCACTGACCGTTTCTGAAAATGCCCACTGGACCCGCGTGGGCGGTGTGCTGCTGGTCGTCCTCCTCGTATTCCGCTGGATTTACCTTGGACTGGGCGTGCTCGAATTGAGCGAAGACGAAGCCTACCAATGGCTGTGGTCGAAACATCTCGACTGGTCGTACTACAGCAAGCCACCCGGTATCGCTATCGCCCAATGGATCGGCACCCATATCGCTGGTAATACCGAGCTCGGCGTTCGTTTCCTCTCACCACTTCTGGCCAGTGGAATTGGGTTTCTGCTCCTGAGATTCCTCGCCGTCTGGACCAGTGGTCGAACCGCCTTTTTCTTCCTGCTGGTGGTCCTTGCTACCCCACTCCTCGGTGTCGGCTCCATTCTGATCACCATTGACCCACTCCTGGTCGCCTTTTGGACTCTGGCTCTGATGGCTGGCTGGCGGGCGTGGCAATCGAATTCCCTCCAATGGTGGACACTGACCGGCCTCGCCTGGGGCGGAGCCTTTCTTTGCAAGTACTTTTCTCCTTTTATCTGGGCGTCGTGGCTCATCTTCATCGCCCTGCATCCGTCCGCCCGATCCATCCTGCGTCGCCCCGGCTTTTACCTCGCCTTGGCCATCAATCTCCTCTGCACGATTCCGGTTGTGGCTTGGAATGCTGCCCGTGACTGGCCGACCATTCATCACTTGGCCGACCGTTCAGGTTTGTCCGAGGCTTGGCATTTCAAACCCGACTTCCTCTTCGACTTTCTTCTGGTTGTCCCGCTCCTGCTGAACCCGGTCTTTTTCATTGCCGTTGTTCATGCCTCGGTCCTGGCCTTCCAGCAGCGCCGTCGCTTGTACCGTTCAGCTATTGTGCCCTGTCAGAGCCCCATATTGCTCTACCTTTGGTGCTTTGGTGGCCCGTTGTTTCTCTTCTATTTAGCCTACACCGTTCGCGCCCGCGTTCAGCCGAATTGGATTGCCGCCTCCGTCCTCCCCCTGCTCGCGTTTGCGACGGTTTTCTGGCATCGCCGGGCCATGAACGGCGACCGCACCGGTCTCCGCTACCTCAAGATTGGATTGGCCATCGGTCTGCCGATCATGATTTTCCTGCATGAAACCCACCTGTCCCAGCGCATCATCGGTCGACCGTTGCCTGCCAAGCTGGAACCGCTGAAGCGGGTCCGCGGCTATCGCGACCTGGCTCGCCAAGTCGGTGAACAACGGGCGCTGCTGGAAAAGCAATCGGGCAAACCGACCTTTATCATCGCCGATCATTACGGGCGCACCGGCCTCATCACCTTCTACCTGCCGGAGGCCCGCGCGACGGTTGGAACCGACCATCCACTCGTCGTCGTTCGCTCCAGCGATACGCCCGAAAATCAGTTTTGGTTCTGGCCGGAGTACCACTACACCACACGTCATGGCGAAAATGCCATCTACGTCATGGAAGCCCAATCCGACCAACCGCCCCCGGAGCGATTGACCCAGGAATTTCATCAAATCAATAGCCTCGGCCTCTTTGACGTCATCGTTCGAGGACAACTCTTCCATCGGGTTCAGCTTTTTGCCTGCCGTGACCTCCGATAACGGTTCCTTTCCGGTGCGGATTCTCTCGCCCACCAAGGCTCTGTTTCCGACCCATTCTTTCGACCTCTCCTCCACCCTCTCCAGTGGCCAATCGTTTCGCTGGCGGAAGCAAGGTAAGGGGTGGTCCGGCGTGGTTGGCCCACATCCTGTTCACCTATCGGACTCCCCAGAGGGGCTAGTCGCCGAAACGGCGGTTCCCATAGGTGACTGGAGTTGGCTAATTCGGTACCTGCGACTCGACGACGATTACTCCGCCATCATTCGCAGCTTTCCCGACGACGAACCCATGCGGTCGGCCCTGGCCACGTGTCCCGGCTTGCGCCTCCTGCGTCAGCCCGCCTGGGAATGCCTTGTCGGGTTCATCTGCTCGTCCACCAAGCAGATCGTCCAAATCGAACAGTGCCTGGACCTGCTGTCCCAGCGGTACGGGCAACCCGTGACGCCATTTCCCCATCGACCACCGGGAATGGCATTTCCAACTCCCGCCGCACTCATCGACGCCGGAGAGGTCGGGCTTCGCGCCTGCAAACTTGGCTTTCGCGCTCCCTACGTCCTGGCTGCCGCCCAAGCGGTGGCCGATCAGAGCCTCGACCTGACCGCCTTGGAATTTCTTCCTACCGCCGAAGCGCAGGCGGTATTGACCCGGCTTCCCGGCGTAGGCCCCAAAATCGCCGACTGCGTCCTCCTATTCGCCTATGGACGCCAGGACGCTTTCCCCTTGGATGTCTGGATGCTCCGAGGCCTCGCCGCCCTCTATTTCCCCCGCCGAAAGCCCTCCCTCAAACGACTCCGCCATTTCGCCGACAGCCACTTCGGACCGTGGGCCGGCTACGCTCAGCAATACATCTTTCACTACGTCCGCTGCCACCGCCCCGACCTCAGAGCCCGCGCACTCCGCCCGCCAATCAGCCAATGACCATCCATCGCCTTTCGCTCTTATTGGTCTCATAGGTCCTATTGGTCCTATTGGTCCTATTGGTCCTATTCGCTCCACTCCCCAGTTGGCACCCCTCTCCAAATAGGCTCTCTTTCAGCGTGCGCATTCTGGATGTCCTGCTGACCCCTGCCGAATTCCAACGACTCCCCAACCGCGACCTCAGCCGCAGCATCTGCGTGGTTTTTGATGTCCTGCGCGCCACCTCGACCATGTTGCAGGCCTTTGCAAACGGCGCTCGCGCCATCCGTCCGGCAATGGACATACCCGAGGCTCTGGAATGGTACCGCGACTGGCCCGATGCCTTGCTGGCTGGAGAACGGGACGGTATCCGTATCGGCCCTCAATTGACCGGCGGCATCGAGTTTTATCTTGGTAATTCACCCCGCGAATTCAACCGGGAAACCGTTCGCGGTCGGAGATTCCTCATGACCACCTCCAACGGAACCCGTGCGCTCCGCTCCTGCCAACACGCGGCTGCCGTCTTGATTGCTTCGTTTGCCAATATATCAGCGGTTGCCGAGCGAGTTCTCGACGCCGATCCAGATGAGTTGATCATCGTCTGTTCAGGTACACAGGAAGCCTCCGCTTACGAAGACGTCCTCGGCGCGGGCGCACTCGTCGACAGACTTTCCCCAAAGCTTCAAGGTGTACGCATCGATGATGCCGCCCACTTGGTCCGCAATGCCTATCGCTTGGCCAAGGACGACCTCTTGGCGTCCATGGAGAACAGCCGGAACGGGCGTCGACTATTAAATCTACCCGATTTGGCCCCCGACGTGCCTCTCTGCCTTCAAATTGATCGCTTCGATTTTGTCCCTGAAATGGACCGCAACGGCGTTATAACTCGCCCGATTTGAGTCCGTAGAACGCGGCGCAATTGCCTCCCCATACCGCCGCCAGTTCGTCCGTCGAAAGCCCGACAAAAGCATCCGCTGCCAAGTCGTGCACCGACTGATAGTTGCCCGCCAATTGGCAGACCGGCCAGTCAGACCCAAACATCAACCGCTTTGGTCCAAAGGCCTCCATCGCAACCTCAAAATACGGCGTGAAATCCGACCGCTTCCAGTCGAGCCAATTGGCCTCCGTCACCACTCCTGAGAGTTTGCACCAAACATTCGGTGCCTTTGCCAATTCGCGAATCTGATGGTCCCAGGGCGAAACCTCCCCCTCCTTGATTCTCGGCTTGGCGAGATGATCCAAAACAAATCGCTGGTCCGGTAGCATACGGACCAATTCAATCGCCGCCGGCAGCTGATGAGGATAAATCAGCAGATCATAGGTCAGCCCATGAGCAGCCAGCTTTCTTAGACCTCGGATAAATTCCGCACGTATGAGAAAGTGATCGTCGGGCTCATCCTGCACCACGTGGCGCACACCGACGAACCGGGGATGTTCAGCCAGCTCCCCCAAGATTTCATCGACCCCTTCATTCCGAATATCCACCCAACCGACCACCCCGCGTACTCGCGGATTTGCATCCGCCAGTTCGAGCAGCCATCGGGATTCCTCCACTGTTTGACGCGCTTGGACCGCTATCGATCCGTCAAAACCAAGTGGACGCTGAAGCGCCGCCAAATCTACCGGCAGCCAATCATTTTGAAGCGCACTACCGACCGGAATCCACGGATAGCCCTCCGCCGAATACCGCCAAAAATGCTGATGAGCATCCAATTTCATTAAAGAGAGAACACCATAGCCTCCCTCACCCCATCCTCCAAGTGATAGCAGGCCCCTATGCCTGGTTTTCCAATCCGTCTATCTGCGGATAGTTCCCCAAGTCCAGGCAAGAAACCCTCGGACCTTAAGCAGCCACCGGCAGTGAACGAAATAAATGGGCATTCAAATCCAATATCTTTTCGACACCCGCCTTCAGATCAGGCACCAGAAAATCGTGGTGATCACGTCCCACCCACGGTGATTGCACCATGATGCTCGTACACCCGGCAATGTGGGCCGCTCGGGCGTCAGGCCATTTATCCGAAATGACGAAGGAACGATCCAAATCCAGTCCCCACTTGAAGCTGGCCTCCAAGAAAAGGCCGGCCTGTGGCTTATGACACGGATGCGATGGATCATCATTGGTGCAAACCAGGATGTCGTCCACCGGCAGTTGACGCCGGAGCTGGGTGTGCATGAGCTCTAGGTCGGTTCGGCTCATGTGCCCGCGCACGACTCCAGGCTGATTCGTGGCCACGATGAGTAGGAACCCAGCCTGTTTCAGCCGGACCAACAACTCCCGGGCAACCGGATTAATTCTGAATTCCTCCGCTCGCCGTGGGATCACCTGTTGGTGCCCCGCCTGTTCACAGAGATTCAATATCCCATCCCGTTCCAAGAACACGGCAACTTTCATGCCGTCGAAAGACAGCATCGCGCTTGCCACTCGCAATTCTGCGGAAAACGGGTCAATCAGATTTTCAAACGTGTGAACTATTCGGAAACTAGGTCGTCCGCCGACCCAACTTGCTGTTCAATGACGAGCAGGGTGGGGGTCACACGCCCAATGGCATTGGCCGGAGTTTGGCCGGGAAATGATTGGAGGAAAAACTTGGCAACACCGATGGTCACGCCATTTCGATCATGAAGCGGTGCCGTCACAATCCCGTCCGAATCGTCTTTCCCATAATACATCCGATTCTCATCAAACACTTGAAGTTCTGTCTCTTTGGCTGGCTGCCCCAATTCCGCAACATTCTTTGATGCCAGGACGTGCAATTCAGGTTGCGAGGCTGTCTTTCCATAAATGCGAAAATTCTTGAGTCGAGGCTGCGATTCGTTCACTTGGCGCACCAGTTTGGTGGCCAGCATTTCCAGCGGACGGTAGGACACCCGCGCGTCGGAAAAGTAAGCGACTGTATCCGATTTGGTGATGAACCCAATCCGGCCCTTGGTAAAACTGTTGTCGACCAGTTCGGGGATCGCCTCTTTGCCGTCGAGGGAAATTCGAATCTTGTTTCCCGTGCAACGAACCGAAAGCTCGTACCATTGCCCGCGTTTCACCGATACATTGTTTCCAATCGGGGGAGACCGAACACCGTCAATAAACTTGTAGAAACGAATGTTGCCCTCCAGACAGTTGATTCGCGCCACATAGAAATTTCGGTCGTCCTGCGCCCGGAAAACGATTCCAGCTATTTGCTCCAACTCGCCTGAAACGACTTTGACCCGGGCCGAGTAAGTCAAATCCCCATAAGCCTCCGCGTCGAAAACCAATACGGGGAATCGCTCGTCTTCGCTGGCAATTGCGGTTTGTGCCACTACCGGAATCCGATTGTTGAAGACCGCGTTTGTGTTGAAGGGCTTGAACTCTGTCGGCAACCCATCCCGCACCATTTTCCACTCCCCGGCGTGACCTGACCCCGCCAGAAATGCGCGAAAACCATCCGGTTCCTTGCCCTCGGCGGCGTTACTCCAATCAAATGACCGTTCAGCCGCCAATGCAGCCCAGACCAATTGCAAAAAGATTCCAAACCCCAAGAGAATTCGCACGGTCGGGAATCTATCAGAGCTTTCGACCGCATCAAACGACCATTATAGCGAACCCACCGCCGACCCGGGACCCTCCGAATCCGTATAGCGCAACTCCACCCCTTCCCGCGCTCCTGTCACGATCAGCGAACTCCCATGCCCCGAAACTCTCAATCGGCAGGCATCGATCAGGTCATCCACGTCATAATCCGATCGCGTCGGATCATGATGAAAGAGCGATAAATGTTTGACCCCAGCGGCCACGGCCAAGTCGACCGTGGAAAAGCAACTGGAATGCCCCCATCCACGTCGCTCCAAATATTCTTGGTCGTTATACTGACCGTCCGCGATTAACAGGTCCGCACCGTTGACAAATTCAACCAAGTCGGATGGAGCCCTCCTAATGTCCGCGCAACCGGATGGCCCCAAAAACGGCAGTTCGACGTCGGTCATGTAAACAACCTTGATGCTTCCCAGTCGAAACGAATAACCAAGGCAACCGCCCGGATGCTCCAAGGTCAGGTGATCCACCCGGACCTTTCCTAGATAACCCTGCGTCGCTGCCAGATCAGATGACCGTATGTCCGCCCGGAGAGCTTTGAAACTGATGGGAAAATAGTCCGAGGCCATTTGGCCCGACAAAAATCGGTAAAAGCGATCATCGCCAGGGCCACGTCCGTGAATTAGAAATCGGTTTTCCGATTGATAGGCCGGAGAAAAAAACGGAAAACCCTGTATATGGTCCCAGTGGCAGTGACTTAGCAGGAGGTGCCCAGTTATCGGTTGGGCGGAGCGTGATGCCAAATCATCACCTAACTCCCGGATCCCCGATCCCGCATCACAAATGATCAACGTCTCACCCTGTCGGATTTCGACACAGGCGGTATTGCCACCATAACGAGAAGTATGCTCCCCCGGGGTTGGAATGGACCCTCGTGTTCCCCAGAATTTGACGAAGAGGTCCATGGCTACCGGAGGAGCGTGTAGGTCAAAATATCATCGCCCAATTGAAGGAAATCGCCCTCGCGCAGACTGACGGAATGAACCCGAACCGGACCCAGCCAGATGCCATGCCGACTGTCCGCATCGACGATAACCCACGCACCCCGGCGGTAGGAAAATCGCGCATGATGACGTGACGCCCGGGAGGAGAGCAGCACCAAACCGGACGTTGCCTCACGCCCAACAGTCACCTCCAAACCTCGAAGGGTATATTGGCCAATCAACGCACCATCATAAAGGTGAACGAGCGTCGGCTCCACTCGCGACTTAGCGGCACGACGCCACCAAGCCTCGCTCTCGCGGGACAGAAGAGACATCCGCGAGTGCGATTCCGAACTAAAGGTCGTGTCATTCCCGAGGCCAGTCACAATTGACAGGTTACGGTAGCCGACCAAATGGATTCCGCGACTCTGATTGGATCAGAAATTCACGGTCAACCAACAGGCGCTGCCTTTGCAGACGATTTAGGGGAGGGTTTGCCAGAACGGCTGGCAGCCGCCACTTCCGGCGTCTCTTTGTCCTTGATCGACATAGCCCCCTTGCCAATACGGCCACGGAGATAGGTCAACTTCGCCCGGCGTACGTCGCCATGCCGTTCGACTTCAATCTTGTCAATGCGGGGAGAGTGCAGCGGAAAAATACGCTCAACTCCTTCACCATAGCTAATGCGGCGGACCGTAAAGGTTAGGTTCAACCCCCGTCCTTTGATCCCAATCACAATCCCGGCAAAAATCTGGATTCGTTCCTTGTCGCCTTCGACCACCTTGGTGTGCACACGAACGGTGTCACCAACGTTGAAGTCCTGCACTTCCTTCCGGAATTGCTCGCCCTCGATTTTGTCAAACAGCGCCGATTTATTCAGCTTCATAACCATAACTCCGATTGTTTCATCCCGCCGGCCGACGCCAGCGCAGCTTTTCCCACAAATCCGGTCGGCGTTCGGCGGTCCGTCGACTCGCTTCTGCCCGCCGCCACTTCGCGATGGCGGCATGATTGCCGGATAACAAAATATCTGGTACGCGCCAGCCCCTAAATTCAGCCGGACGGGTATATTGCGGATACTCCAAAAGTCCATTGCTGAACGACTCATCGACACTGCTCGTATCGTCCCCAAGAACCCCCGGCAGAAGCCGGGTTACGGCATCGATGATGATCATCGCTGGCAAAGCCCCATTGGTCAGGACAAAATCGCCTACGCTGATCTCATCATCGGCCAAGTGCTCGCGCACACGTTCGTCAAACCCTTCATAGCTTCCGCAAACCAGCAGGAGCGCTGGTAGCTGGGCTAGTTCCTGCGCCATCGCTTGATGGAACACGCGTCCGCCGGGAGAAAGCAATACCACCCGTGGTGGTGTCGCTGCCCGGCCCCGAAGGGATTCAACTGCTTCAAAGAGCGGCTCCGGTTTCAGCACCATTCCTGGACCTCCACCGTAGGGAAGGTCATCCACCGTCTGATGCCGGTTATGGGTCCATTCCCTCAAATTATGTATCGTCAATTCCAAACGGCCCGTCTGTCGGGCTCGCCCGATGATGCTCTCATCCAAAGGCCCCGAAAACATCCCCGGAAACAAGGTGAGCACATCAATCTTCACGGAACTCCCCTCGTCAGGCACCTAGTCGCTCCAGATACACATCAGGATGCATCCGGACGTTAACGTCGACCTCTAGTCCTCTACTAGTTCTAGTTGACAGCGTATCCCCGCCTTCATCGCCCCCACTTGCAAAATCGATCGGATGGCCTGAATAGTCGCCCCGCGACGTCCAATAATCTTGCCGGCATCGCCCGGTCCAACCTCTACCTCATAAACCGTAATCCCATGCCGCTGCACCGAAGTCACACGCACATCGGTAGGACGGTCCACAAGGCCTCGAACGACAAACTCAACGAATGCTTGCATCAAAAGTTAGGCGATAAGTGGAGCGCGGAACAAACCGTTCAGACCGTTGAGGTGGGAAGGCGTGGTCCGTAGAACCTTGAATTTCGAATCCAGAGGGGATAAATTGCTGTCAAAGCTCTAGGCTGCAGGAGCCACAACAGCCGCCTTGTCTGCCTTGCGGATCATGCTGGAGACAGTTTCGCTGGCCTGCGCACCAACTCCGAGCCAATACTTGGCTCTGTCGAGATTGATCGAGAAATTCAGTTCGTCCTTCCGCAACGGCCAGTACGTACCCAATTCCTCAATAAATTTGCCATCCCGCGGGCTGCGGCCATCGGCCACCACCACGCGGTATACAGGGCTGTTCTTTGCCCCAGTTCGTTTCAAACGGATTTTCACCATAGTCAGTAAGTCGGACACCGACCTCAAGGTCGGCAGATTCCACCAAAAGGGAGGCGGAGCTTGCCCGTTGAATGGGTTCAATGCAAGTCCTCTTTTACAGTCAAGTGACAGAATTAGTTCGATCTCCACCGGCAGGGCGAGACTCCGTCGAGCCGACGGCGGTCCAAACCACGCTTCCTCCGCAAAAGCGAAGCTATATCGCCGTCCGCAGGACCGTAAGCCCAAGTCCGATCACAAACGCCCCCCACACCACCCCCGCCAAAGCCGCAAACTTCAGGCGCGACTCCACCGACGTCGCCCAACCAATCCAATCTCGCAACCGCCACGGAGCCATCGTCAGCCAAAATGCCATCACGATCCATCCGTAGGCCCAGACCGACAGCGCATCGTGCCACATCGATGCGTGCCAACGCCCCACCTCCAGCACATAGCCAGCCAGCAATAAAAGGAAAACCGCCAGCCCACGCGCGGCCAGAAAGTCTTGGACAAAAAAACAACTGCCCACGCCGACCGCCGGGAAAGCAACCAAAAGGAATGGCTTGACCCAATCAATGTCGCTCAGGTGCTCATTCCACAGGTACCACTCAAACCAAGCGGTGGAGACCAGCATCAACAGGGCTCCAGCGGTGTGATTTCGTGGCAACCGTCGCAGCCAAACGGTCGCAGTCTTAAGTTGGAAAAAAGCCCAGCCATGGGTGGCAATCATCACGGCACCCAAGACCAAGCAAAGTTGAGCTAATTTCATGAAAATGGACCCGACCCGCGCCGATTTAGGCTGCTTGCACTTCTACCAACGGCTCGTCTAGACCGACAATGGCAGGATCCCCATAGAGGGTAAAGGAACCAACACGTTCGATCTTCAAGGTCAATACCTGACCCTTTTGCCGTTCGGAACCGTCGAACACGACAATTTTGTTGGACCGCGTTCGTCCCTCATAGCGCGCCGGATTTCGCCGACTCGGACCTTCCACCAATATCTCCTGAGTTTTACCGACCAGGGCTTCGTACCGCCGCATGGCGATGTCGTTGATGATGGTCAGCAACCGCTGGTGGCGGTCCTCAATAACCTCTTCCGCCACTGGATTTTCCATCTCCGCCGCCGGAGTACCCCGTCGCGGGGAGTACTTGAATAAATACACTTGGTCGAATTGGACCGATTCACACAAGTCCACCGTCTCCTGAAATTCGGCCTCGGTCTCGCCCGGAAATCCGACGATGATATCCGTGGTGACCCCCATGTCGGGCTTGACTGACCGCAACTCTTGCACCAGTTCCAAGAACCGCTCTCGGGTATAACCCCGGTGCATCAATTTCAAGATGCGGTTGGAGCCACTCTGAACCGGCAGATGGGCGTGCTCCACCAACTTGGGCAGCCGACCATAGGCTTCCACCAAGTCCCGGCCGTACCCTTTGGGATGCGGGGAAGTAAACCGGATGCGTTCCAAACCGGGAATGAGATGAACCGCATCGAGCAGTTGGACAAACCCCGATCGCCCATCCACAGCCGGATATTCCCGCCGCCCAAAACTGGTGACAATCTGCCCCAATAACGTGATTTCCCGGACTCCTTGCTCCACCAACTGCTCACACTCGGCAACAACTTCCGGAATCGTCCGGCTGCGCTCCGGTCCGCGGGTGTCGGGCACGATACAAAAGGTGCAGTGTTGATTACATCCCTGCATGATGCTGACAAAGGCCGATACCGCCTTGCGACCTTCTGCAGCGGCCAGATGCTCACGAATCGTCCCCTGGCTGCCCGATTCTTCCTCGACATCCACCACCTTCCGCGCCCGCCCATGCAGCAGGCTATCCAGGTACTCTGCTGCGCGGTGAAATTTCTGGGTCCCCAAGACCAGGTCCACTTCCGGCAGGGAATCAATCAGCTCACGGCCACGGCTTTGCGCCATGCAACCGAGAAAACCAAAGATCGGTGCCCGACCACTCTTCTTCGACTGGCCGATTAGGTTGCCCATTTTCCCAATGGCTTTCTGCTCCGCCTGATCCCGCACCGAACAGGTGTTGAGCAGCACGACATCCGCTACCCATTCATTGGGAGCGAGCGAATACCCCTTGGCCACCAGTTGCGCGGCGACAGCCTCGCTGTCGCGCTCATTCATCTGGCATCCGTAGGTCTTGATAAAAACGCTGGGCATGATGCGTTAGCGC
>CAILNN010000408.1 GCA_903835555.1 uncultured Verrucomicrobiota bacterium | reverse complement strand
CAGATCGGGGTGCTGATCATCCACGCCATCATCGCCGATGGAGACCCGAATTCCTTCTCCCCGGGTCGTCGACCATGCCTCACGGATATTCAGATTGGGTGCGGACGGAGCGAAGGGAGTGGTCAGATCAATTGTTTCGAGGTGATTCTGCAGCGGGTAATACGGATCATTCGGCTGCGGAGCGAGAGGACCATGCTGGCGGATTGCGCTTCGTCGAACCGGGAGCGCACGAACGACCGCCGGTTCGGATCCCATCGCTTGAGCCGCTGCGATGGCCGCCGTCGGATCGGTGGTTCCAAGCAGGAAGTAGCCATGTCCCTGGTTTGAGATGAGCGTCAACTGATGCTTTTGCAGTAATCCCGATAACTGTTGAGGGGCGTTGAGTTCGACCCAGATTCGAGGTCCAAACCAGACCGGTTGACCACCAGTCGCAGGGATTGCCCGTATCCATCGATTCGATAAGACGGGGTATGACGTTCCGGTTCGTGATGCCAACTGATACGAGCGTCCCGCTTCACCTTTGAATTGGATGGGCGGCTCTTCGGCGCGACTGAAGATGACGATGATCAGACCTATTGCTCCCAATAGGGCGAGATTCCTCGATCGATTCATGAGTGAAGCTATTTCGGAAGCACGACCCTAGGCAAGAGACTCTCAGGCTGCCATGCCAAGTTTTGATTCGTTCAGTCGGGCAAAAAGACTTTGGTAGTTGTTCCAGTTGACCTAATTTGAAACCAAGTTCGGATGAGCAAAGCATCTTCCCTAGTATGGCTGGCCAGGATTCAAGTTGGGATTGCGGTGATCCTCGCGGGGCTCTGTGCCTATCACGTTTACGCGACCGGAGTTATCAACACCCAGCAGCGAATGCTGAACGTATTTTCCCAGAACCAACGGACTCTCGAAGCGTTGGCCGGGGCCACCTTCGAGTTCGCCAGCACCAACCGGGCCTTCGATGCCGCGTTGATTCAAGCCGGAATTAAAGTTCGCACCAATCCCGCTCCCGCCACGACGCACCCCAACAAACGCTAAACCGACGGGTTCTAAAATGGGTTCCACCTTCAATCTTTCTACCCCGGAAAACGCATCACCGGCGACTGATCCAGAGCTCTCACAGTTGCAAAACGCTGTTCGCTTGACCCTGCTCGCGACCTTGATCGCCACCGGTAGTATGTGCGCCAAGGTTCTTCGTGAAGACAAAGCATTCTGGGGAGTTATCAAGGCCCAAACCCCGGTGGTCGAACAAGCGACTACCCAAAACGAAAAACTACTGGGAGTCGTCAATCAACTCATGGTCCTCGGGCATCAATATCCTGACTATCAACGCTCCGTTCTCGCCGCGTTTGACCTTTCCGGAGTTCCACATTCGCCCACTGCCGCCGGTGCCCCACAGCCGCCCCGAAAACCGTGATCAACGTTTTCGGGCAGATTTTTGGCCATTCTTCATTCCTTCCCGGAAACCCAACCCGAAAGCGATTGTAAATCAAAGTCCCGCCATTGCTGGATTTGCCTGCTTTGAGGCCTTCCCCTCTTAGGTGTTGGCTAATGGTCGACAGGTGTATTCAACCCCGCAGGGGTTGCGCATCAAAGCCCAGGGTTGGCCCGCTTTGGGGCCTACCCTGGGTTACGGTTCGGAGTGCCTTTCAACCCCAACGGGGTTGCGCCATATTCCGGCCGAAGTCGTGCCATACCGATATTGAAATGTGGCCGACGAGTAACGAAGCCCTGGGGCATTTTAGGCGCAACCCGCAGGGCCGCAGTTCTTTTCGGCTCCCGCT
>CAILNN010000407.1 GCA_903835555.1 uncultured Verrucomicrobiota bacterium | reverse complement strand
CCTGGGCAAATGGGAATATCCTGATTGCCATCGCTGGCGGTGAAGGCGATGGTACATCTGGCGTGCGCCAAGCGGCGGACAAGACGATCCGACAGGAGCTTGAGAAATTCGCCGACATAATCTTCTCCAGCAGCCCGGCACAGCGCGAGTTCTGGCTGGGAAAGCGCTCAGTTAGCCTGGATCAGCTACATGACAGATATGGCGGGTGCAAGCCTTGTATGCACGGAAGCGATGCGCACGATCTTTCATCCATCGGACAGCCGGAAGATGACAGGTTTTGCTGGATAAAGGGAGCGTTGACCTTCGACAGCCTGAAACAGGCTTGCATTGATCCAGATGGGCGCGCTTATGTTGGGCGTGAACCCCCGACTGGTGCGATGCCGTCACAGGTGATCTCTAACGTGCGGATTTTCCACGCCCCATGGGCTGCGACCAGTTCTGTGCCATTGAATCCAGGATTGGTTGCCATCATCGGCGCAAGGGGCTCAGGAAAGACGGCTCTGGCTGATGTAATTGCCGCTGGATGTGATGCCATCTCAGAAGCTGCATGGTCAGCCGACGGCGACATCAGCCCTTCCTTCTTGGTTCGTGCGCGTCCACTCATCGGGGAAGCCTCGGTCAAACTCGAGTGGGGAGGAGGTGAGGAGTCAGGCTGTCATCTTGATGGCCGTGATGCTGAAGATGTAATGGCCTTTCCTCGAGCTCGATATCTGTCCCAACAGTTCGTCGAAGAACTTTGTTCTTCGAAAGGGGCTTCTGAAGGGCTCGTGCGAGAAATAGAGCGCGTGATCTTCGAGGCTCACGCAGCACAAGGTCAAGATGGAGCCTATAGCTTCGATGAACTTCGTGATCAACGTACAACGCGCTTTCGCCATTCGCGTCACCTAGAGGCCGAAACGATCGCTGCTACGTCAGACCGCATTGGAGAGGAGTTAGAAAAAGAAGCTATCGTTAACAGCCTCACAACTCAGGTCGCTGCGAAGGAAAAGTTGCTTTCCGGCTACCGATCCGACCTGTCCAAGATAGTCATCAAAGGAGCTGAAGCACAGGTCCAGCGACACACCGACCTTACCGAAGCCGCGCAGGCTTTGAGTATTCGGATCAGTGCCCTGACGAATCAGCGCAGGACTTTTGTCGCGATGCAGGACGAGGTCCAGAATACGCGGATTTCGAAAGCGCCAGAAATGCTCCGCCAAGCCATGGCGCGCCATTCAAACAGCGGCCTCAATCAAAAGCAGTGGGATGATTTTTTGCTCGTCTACCAGGGCAACGTCGAAAAGGCGCTCGCCGACTATGTCGCTTGGGCAGATGGAGAGATCGCAAGGCTCAATGGTGTGGCTCCCTCCGAGGGCGATCCTGCTGTTCCTCTGATACAGGCGGACGTGGACTTGAAGACGATCCAGTTGGCTGTTCTCAAGGCGGAGATGGCCCGGCTTGAGATGCGTATAAGTGCTGATACCGTGGTGAGAAATCAATACACCGCACTCTCCAAAAAAATCTCTACTGAAAAGTCGGCCCTTCAAGGGCTAAAGACCCGACTGGATGATGCAAAGGGCGCACCAGAACGGCGCAAGACCTTGCAACAAGAGCGCGAAGCTGCATACGGTCGCTTGTTCGACGCGTTGGTTAAGGAGCAAAACGCCTTGACCGAGTTGTACGCACCTCTAATGGAACGGCTCGCAGCCATGAAGGGGACACTGAAGAAATTGAGCTTCAAGGTGTCACGTATTGCTGATGTAGCTAAATGGTCAAGCATCGGCGAGAACGACCTAATTGACTGCCGTAAGGCGGGTGATTTTTATGGCAGAGGTTCATTGGAGAAGACAGCGCGGACCGAGCTTCTGTTGGCCTGGGAGGCAGGTACTGCCATAGAGGTGCAGGCCGCCATGAGCGGATTCATCGCCGCCCACCACAAGGCACTTATGGCTCACGCACCGTTTGCCCCCGCTGAGCAAGAGGCGTTCCGGCAATGGTCCAAACGATTCGCCCATTGGCTATTCAGTACGGATCACATCTCGGTCAGGTACGAAATTCTGTATGACGGCATCGACATTCGCAAGCTTTCGCCAGGTACTCGTGGCATCGTCCTTCTCCTCCTTTACTTGGCGCTGGACGATGCAGATGACCGTCCGCTGATCATTGATCAGCCCGAGGAAAACTTAGATCCCAAGTCTGTCTTCGACGAACTAGTGTCACTTTTCATCGCGGCCAAATCCAAGCGTCAGGTGATAATGGTGACTCATAACGCAAACCTAGTAATTAATACTGATGCCGATCAGATTATCGTAGCTAACGCCAGCCCGCCAGTAGATGGCGGGCTTCCGTCTTTCACATACATCGCAGGAGGTCTGGAAGATTCCGATATCCGCAAGGTCGTTTGCGACATCCTAGAAGGGGGAGAAAAAGCATTCCGCGAGCGTGCGCGTCGCTTGCGAGTTCGCTTGGAGAGATAGCAGGCTGTCGAGCCAACTCCTGCTACTGAACCGAAGGTCGGCTTGACGGCGTATCCGTTTGTATATCCGTCGCCTGCAACCGGCCTCTACTGGCCGTAACCTGTTTTCCGGCGTGAGTTGTTCTTTAAATGAGTTTACCTGCTGGTGGATTACAGTTTCTGCGTGCAGGTATCCGAACCGGGTTTGACCACCACTGTGTGGATTGGAGTTCAAATCCCCGAGCCGGATTTGAAGTTGAGTTGGTGCACTGCGGCGATGTAAGATTTGCCATCGGTTGGGGCTAAGTCTCTACCTCGCATTCACGCTCTAGTACCCGCTAGCATGATTGAGTGCGAATAGAAAGTTTCTGAGTGGTAAACCATGCACCACCATTCACCCTAATCCCAACCCTTATCCGGTTGGGATTTTTTTGGCTTTTCCCCCTGAAAAGCGCCGTGGTCTCGAGAGCGTCGGCCACCACCCTCATCCTGTTTCCACCCTTTCAAGGCCTCTCTGTCGCAGATCTTCTCTGTTGGTCACGAGAGCGTGCGCGACGCTGCTTCTAGTATCTGCGCGGGTTGGCGCGGTGCGGGTTGTCGTTGGGCATTGGTGTAGCAGAAGGCATTTGTGCTGCAACATTGACGGGATTGCTGAGTCTGGATGTGCGATGCTAAAATGCGCACTGGGCGGCCGGCCCAAGCTTCGAGCGGCTTCAAACTGGCAAGACATTCTCAGTCTCTTCTTTTCCGTCACCCTGGGTACTCCCCGTGCCGGATGCGTAATCGCTCGACATCCAGCACCATTTTGGAGAACCTATTATGGGTATCGATTTTTCTTCCGTTTCACACTCCCTGCGTTCAACTTCGGGTGGCGCGTTCAAGCTCAGTCATTTGCACGAGGCGCTTGCCGCAGCTCTGGGTTACAAGTCCCACGCGGCTTATAAGGCATCTAACGAGGAAGCCCCGTTGTTTGACGGAGCGCAGCATATCGTCACCGACGGCGACTTGTTGGCAAAGCGGATGGTGGCGTTAGGTCACGTAGATCCAGACGCCGCCGAGGCGATGGGAAATGCAATCAAGCGGGCATTCCAGACCCGACTGCCGAACGTGAAAGTCCATTCGGATGTAGATGACCTCAAGAGTGAGATCTATGCTGATGTGGTCGACGCGATCGAAAACAGTGGCAGCTACAGCAGCGAGATCGCAATGACAAACGCCTACGGCGGCGATTTCGATGTTGAGCTGGAAGATGCTTGTCCCATTCAGACTTACCAGCCAGATTGGATCCTGAGCGCGAGTGGCACGTCTACCCTGGAGCAGGACCCTGACAACGTGTACCACGGCCACGTCATTGATGTCACGGCCAGAGTCGTCTTCCAGAAGCTTGGCCGCCGTGTACTCGGTGAGATGGAGGTTGATGAGGTTGGCGCTGGGATTCAGGAGGAGATGCCCGAGGAAGACCAATACTGAGTCGTAGCATCCTGCGCAGGTCAAATCACGGCTGTAGCCCCTGGTGCCTGCGCGCCAGGGGCTACCAGCAGACCCTCACAGATCGTTGGCAACATGCAAGAAGACCCTAATTTGGTCCTTCCATGCGTAGGGCCAGGGTTTGCGCATCAGGTGCTCCAACACGAAGTCATTCGAGCCGACCAGCTGTTCCACAACAGCTGGAGCTAACAGGGTCAGGCGCATCAGTCGACGTACTTGCGTCAGATCGATCCCCTCGGCCTCGGCGATCTCCGCCAGTGTCACGGCCCGCTGCTCGTCTAGCAGTCGCTGCCAGTGATATGCCAAACCCATCGCACGCAACAATGCCGAGTCTTGTGCTGCTTCACGTGCTTCACGCTCCCGGGCCGCTTCGGACAGGAATTCCTGTGGGGCACCCAGGGGTGTGATGACCTGCTTCTTGAACCCGCGCTTTACCAGCGTCCAAGGCAAGAATGTCTCCAATCGGACGCCGCCTGCCGGGGTGGGTAGTTGATAGGTGACCAAGTCACCTTTGATCCGGCCACGGTGCTTCTTGCTCATGCAATCTCCTCAAATCGCTTCACAATCCGTCGCTGCGCCTCCCAGTCCACTGGCAGCGGATTACGCTGGAACCAGATCAGGCTCATTCGGCGCGGTTGTCGTCCGGTCATCAGCAACCCGATGATGTCGGGCGCGAGCAATGTCAGACGCATGAGTTCGTTGAGCACCGAAGGGTGCAGACCTTCCGCTCGCGCGATATCTGAGCCACTTTTCATCACGCCGGTGTCCACGAGGTTCTGCCAATAAAAGCCACGTGCCAGGCCCTCCAACAGGGTCGTGTCGTGGACGCTTCGGTCATCGGCAGCAATGCGCTGCACGCCACGGAGGCGGAAAGCCATCGGCACAAATGTCTCAAAGGAGTCGTCCATCAGCCTTCGACCTCCAGCAGTTCAGGGCCAATTCCCACCGGCGAAAACTCACCGATTAAAGAATCCCACCCCAGTTCTCGCCACTTCACTGTGATGCCTTGCACTTCGCCATCGTCGACAAGGTCGATGCGCTCGACCATCAGATTGGCAATCCTGTGGCGCTCGACCGGGAACAATTGATCCCACACATCGTTGAGCCTTCCCATCGCCATCACGGTGGTGGCCTCGTCGATCTGGGCCCCATTGCGCTGGATGTACCTGACCACCGAGGCAATCGATTCCGGGCTGGTTAGCACCGTGCGGATCTGAGCGACCACTGCAGCCTCAATCTCCAACGCAGGAAGCCGGTCGTAGCCTTTGCCTGGTGCGCCAAAGCGATTTTCAGATTTGGACACGTAGTAGTGGTACTTGCGCCCGTTTTTGCGCGAGTAGGTCGGGTACATCCGCTCGCCCGATGGCGCATAAAGCAAACCCCGCAGCAGAGCGTCTGTGCGAGATCGGATCTTGGTTTCGACACCCCGGCAGTGCGAGTCCTTGGACAGCACGGAGTGAACCTTGTCCCAAAGCTCCCGGTCAATGATCGGCGGGTGTGCGCCCGGGAACCAGTTCCCTTTGAGAGACAACTCGCCGAGGTAGATGCGGTTGCGCAGCAACTTGTGCAGGTATTTTTTGTCAATCCGAGTGCCTGTGCGGGTTTGACCTTCCTGGGTTGTCCATGCCTTGGTCGTGATCCCGTCGGCAGTCAGATTGACGGCAATTTTGGTTGGTGAGCCGATGGTCAGCATGTCTTCGAAGATGCGGCGCACCACTGCCGCCTCGGCATCGTTGATGACCAGCAGGCGGTTGTCGACGTCATAGCCTAGAGGCGGCACGCCGCCCATCCACATGCCCTTGCGTTTGGCCGCCGCAATTTTGTCGCGGATCCGTTCGCCTGTGACCTCCCTCTCAAATTGGGCAAAGGACAGCAGCACGTTCAGCATCAAACGCCCCATCGAAGTGGTGGTGTTGAACTGCTGGGTGACCGACACAAAGGACACACCCTGGCGCTCGAACACTTCGACCATCTTGGAGAAATCGGCAAGGCTGCGAGTCAGGCGGTCGATCTTGTAGACGACAACAATGTCGACCAGGCCGCGCTCAATGTCGGCCAGCAGGCGCTTCAATCCTGGGCGTTCAGTGTTGCCGCCGGAAAAGCCTGGATCGTCATAGTCGTCAGCAACCGGAATCCACCCCTCAATGCGCTGGCTGGCGACGTAGGCGTGGCCAGCCTCCTTTTGCGCATCAATTGAATTGAATTCCTGGTCGAGGCGCTCGTCTGACGATACCCGACAGTAGACGGCGCAGCGCTTGCGTGGCTTGGTGGTTGCGACTTCGCTCATTTCGCACCTCGCTTTCCACCGAGGCCAAAGAACATCGGGCCACTCCAGTGCGTGCCGGTGATCTGCCGTGCCACGACCGTCAGGCTCTTAAAGCCACGCCCCTCGTAGTCGAACAGGCCGTCGGCAGTAACCGTGACTCGGTGTTCCCGCTCACCCCATTCACGCAGCAGGATCGTGCCGGGCGTAAATTCGAATTCCCGAGGCTTGGTCCTTAGCTTGATCTTGGAGTGCTTTGCGCCAATGGTCTCGAGTCGCTGCTTCGTTTCCGGCGCGAGTCCACCAAAGGCCTCTTCCTGCAGCTTGTACGCGATCCGGGACTCAATGTGGGTGCGGTTCGGGTGGTCCGGACGGCGGGGAAAGTACCGATCCCACAATGACCAGAGGTCTGCCATTGGCATGCAGGACAGATCGGTGATCTGCGCGGCGACCGTTGCTTGTTTCTCGTTCATCACAACTTCTCCATTTGATAGGGGGTTGTATGAACGCGCTGGTTGGGCATAAAGCCAAGGCCAACTTTTCTCTGTTTTGGCTCTTCTGCGACGACGGCGGGGACGACGGTGGCCGCAAGGATGGCGGTGATCTCGCCTGCGCGGGCGGTGGCAGACATCTCTGCCGGAGGGGGGAGTTCGAGGTTTGTCATGACGGATCCAGGGAATTGCAACCGTCAGGGATATTGATCGTGAACCTCCGAACAGGATGGCAATGCAGGGTAAATCGAAATCATGCAATGACAAAAAGGCAAGATGTTCTTGCTTTTTTAATTTTGCAAGAATACAATGCCGGTTTAGGAGGTCACAGTCATGCTCGAAAAAATCTCGCAAAAGCTGATCGGCTACCGCGTCAAAGCGGCGCGCGAGGCTAAGGACTGGACGCAGGATCAACTGACCCAGGGCCTAGGTCTCAACGACCGCCAGTCGGTCTCAGACATTGAAAATGGCAAGCGCGCGCTCAAGCCGGAAGAGATGCTGGCGCTGTCCGACTTGCTCGACCGTGACATTGAATTCTTCATCGATCCGTTTGCTGTCGCTGGTGAAGCGCAGTTTTCTTGGCGTACCGCGCCCGAGGTGCCAGAAGATAGTCTGGACGGGTTTGAGCTGAAGGCCGGCCAGTGGATCGGATTGCTTCGATGGCTGCGCGAGCAGCGGGACAGTCGGACAAGTGTGCTCAAGCGCGCGTTGCGGTTATCCGCCCAGTCCTCGTATGAGGATGCCCAGGAGCGCGCGGAGAGTCTTGTCGCTGAGCTTGATCTGGGTGTCATCCCGGCCGAAAGCCTGATCGACAAGATTGAGCGCGAGCTGGATATTCCAGTGCTGTTCGTCGATACGGTCGATGCAGGTGATGGCCAGTCCATATCGGGCGCAACCTGCCACCTTGAGGAGATGGGCGTCATTTTGATCAATCGGAATGAGAGCGAAGCCCGTCGATTTTTTGATTTGGCTCACGAACTATTTCATGCGTTGACTTGGGATGCAATGAAGCCAGAGCACCGGGAATCTAATTCCATTGAGGATCGCAATAAGGGCAAACGCATAGAGCAGCAGACAAACAGCTTCGCTGCAACACTGCTCATGCCCAGTGCATCGCTCGAAAAATTGATTGAACACGATCGTCTAAACGATATCGCGCATCTTTGTGAAGTCGCAGCCCTGCTGCGGGTTGCTCCCGTCACGCTGGCATGGAGGTTGTTCAATCTCAAGCTTATTGGTGACGACACGCGGCGCAGCCTTTCGCAAGAAAAGCAGCGGTCATCGGTGTCGGGTCCACCAAAGCGGTTTTCCTCGACGTTCGTGAAGATGCTTCACGAAGCCCTGGAGAACGGAAGGCTGTCGGCCCGTAAAGCGGCCAAGGCGATGGGTCTGGGATTAGGCGGGTTGAACGAACTGTTTGCCCAGTACGACCTCACTGCACCTTTCGAGCTGTGAGGTGAGCGACCTATGCCGAAAATCCGGGTATTCGCGGACACAAATGTCATTCTCGAATCGTTCCGCACGGGGTGCTGGACAGCCATCAGCAATCACTTTGCGATTGAAACGGTCGAGAAGTGCGTTGAGGAAACACTGACCGGCAACCCTGGGGATCCCCGCCATATTGCGGTGCCCCCGGCAGACCTGAATGCGGGCCTTGCCGCGCAACATTCGGTCACCCGCAAGGAACTCGCCACCCTGGTTCTGAGCAATCCATCTTGCAGCACGCTCGACGATGGTGAGAAGCATCTTTTTGCCTGGTTGTTCGCCAACAAATTACTGCCTTCGCAGGTCATCGTCGTCACCACTGCGGACAAGGCTGCCCTGGTGGCGTCGAATGGGCTGGGTTGGCTGGACAGCATGACATCGCTGGAAGACCTGGCCCGCAAGGCTGGCGTTGGCCGCGTCAATCTTGATGCGCTTGCCCTGCAATATCGGGACGACTGGCTGTCCAGCATCAAGACCAAGATCAGGTTGGGAATCATCCCGTGACAGACATCTGACGCTGAGGGCATCCATCAAAGGGAGGACCGCCATTCAGTATTGTTCAAGGAGTATTGAGTGGCTAACAATTCGCAGAAAAATAGTAAGCATGTCGCGGAGCTGATCAATTCAGCGACGCTGACGTCAATTTCGTTGCTGGCACAGGTCGACAAGTTCGCATTCCTGGGTGTTGTTGAAACATCCAAACCAGAACACGAGGCACGCGCTGATCTGCTTCAGTCCATGCCATCGATCAAACTCGAAGACATCGCCATCGCTGATCAAGAGGCTGTGCGGCTCCTTCAATTAGTGCGCTTCCGTTCTGAGGAGATGCTGGAGCACGCCTTTGGGCAAATCGAATTCGAGAATCACCCTGAGATCACCACGTTTGATCAGAAAGCGGATGCGATGACCCGCCTGATATGGCTGCGTGTCAAGGCCTCGCGTGTCTTCGATCAGATAGAAACCATCTACCTCACACACCACTTTCACGGCCATAAAAAATTTCTCGGATTCACAGTGCGAGACGGGGACGGGCGGGATTTTGTATGGACACCGGAGGTCGCAGAAAAACTGCATGAGGGTCGGCGATTGCATGAGCGTCAGGGCGCCATTTTGTCCGCAGGGGCAAAAAAGACTGTAAATACGTCCAGTATTGTAATGGGAATTGCAACGCAATAGGGGGGGGCTTGTGCGAGTGGGGCCTGTGCGTTTCGCCATATGCGT
>CAILNN010000406.1 GCA_903835555.1 uncultured Verrucomicrobiota bacterium | reverse complement strand
TATTCACCGTTCTTGCCGGTGAGGGTCGCCCGGCATTTGTCAATCATACGGGGCAGGGCGCTAACGCCGCCCAGTTGAATCCGGGGGCTTCGCGGGGGATGGATGGTGAGATCAGGAGTACTGTAGTTCATAGTGTAGGCTCAAACGCATAGGATGAACCCCGCCGCTTGGCAAACCGTCCTCGGTAAAGGTTGCGTGACTTGGGAACGGTCACCCCGCTTTCTGGCCTCATTCGTCCTATGGGTCCCATCCACCCGCCTCCCCCCTAAATCGAATAGTCTAACCCCATATCCGGTTTCACCCGAAGCGCCCCTGCGCGTTTCACCAAATCGGCCACCGTCAGGTTTTCCAGGAGGTTGGCAATGGCGTCTCGAACCTCTTTCATCACCGATCGAAGAGCACAGCGAGATTCATCTGGACAACTGCATCGCTCATAGAACTTCTCGCTCACACATCCCACAGGAGCCAGTTTCCCCTCAAGATGCCGGATAACGGCCGCAAGGGGAATCGATTCCGGGGCCCGCGATAGCCGATATCCACCTGCTATCCCGCGGCGGCTCTCGACAAATCCAGCCGTTCGTAACTCATTGAGAATCTGCTCTAGGAATCGCTTCGGAATGTTCTCGCGATCAGAAATGGTCTGAATCCGGACCACACAGTCTCTAGGGCTTTCTCCTAGTACTGTTAGCGCCCGAAGGGCATATTCACCGCGCACGGAGAGTTTCATCTTCAATCAGCATCGTGAATCTTGACCAATCCAATCAAATTTAAATCGCGTATTTTATAAACAGTTGAATGAAAACACGTTACATATCTAGAAAAATGTTGTAACTGAATATGTTCAAAACTCAGTTGACTTAGTAGAGATTAGCTCCAAAGTCATTGCGTTGTGACGAGTCCCGATTCTTCTAGTTCCCCCAATACCAGCGAACTTCCACCCTGGCTCCGCACCGTTTTGGCGCAGGTCGAGGGTCTTCAGTTCGGTGTTGTCCAAATCACCGTCCACGATTCCCGTGTGGTGCAGGTGGAACGAACGGAACGCGTGCGATTCGACGCTGCGATAGGACGTTCACCGAGTGGTGAACGATCTTCCCCCCACCCGACCGCGGGAGGCCCACGTCGCTAATGGTTCAACCACCGGTTACCACCGAAGTTGATGCGTCTGACCCAACCTTATCTCATGTCCGTTTCTTATCGTCGTGCCGCCTCTATTCTGGCAGGCACTTTGACCTCCTTGGCTGTTATTGCTGCTGACGATACCGAAGCAGAGCTTCGTCAATTGCGTGAACAACTCTCCGCTCTCGATCAAAAAATCCGCGTCCTGGAGCGCCAACGCGAAGTTGATCAGGAAGTGGCGGCGGAAAAGGCCAAAGCTCAACCGGTGACCACCATTGACGAACATGGTTTCGCCATTCGGTCGGCGGATACCAATTTCACCATGCGCATCCACGGCGTGTTCCAAGGAGATGCCCGCTTTTATTTCGATCACGTTTCAGGTGCTGCGAATGATACATTTCTTGCCCGCCGGATACGCCCCATTTTTGATGGCACCGTTTACCGGCTGTTTGACTACCACCTGATGCTCGATTTCGGTTCCGGTCTGACCTCCACCGCCGCGAATGTCGGCTTTGTTCAAGACGCTTACGTCACCGCGAATATCGACCCCGCCTTTCAGATTCGCGTCGGAAAGGACAAAGTGCCGGTCAGCTTGGAACGACTCCAATCGGACATCGACCTGGGGCTGCCAGAACGCGGTTTCCCCAGCACGATCGCGCCCAACCGGGACGTCGGAGTTCAGTTTCGCGGTGAACCGTGGAGCGGAAAACTGGAATATCAACTCGGCGTCTTCAATGGACTCTCCGATGGCGGTAGTGGTGATTTTGAGACGACGGATAGCGGCAAGGATGCGGTGGCTCGGGTGTTTTTCCACCCTTTCCGAACAAGCCATTCCCAATGGCTCAACGGCATCGGCTTCGGTGTGGCCGGTTCCTATGGCGACCAACGCGGTGCCCTTCGCTCCTACGTCTCAACCGGACAGCAAAACATCTTCGGCTACCTCAATGGTTCCGGGTCCACCGCCACTTCGCCACTGGTCACCGCTGATGGTGAGCATTGGCGCATCGAACCTCAGGCTTGGTATTACTGGGGGCCCTTGGGTATCCTGGGCGAATACATCATCTCCGATCAGAAGCTTCAGCGAACCGCCGGCAGCTCGGTCCTCCAAACGCGTGCAGATAATCGCGGCTGGCAGGTTCAGGGTTCGTGGTTCCTTACCGGCGAAGATAATTCGTTCCGGACCGTCAGCCCACTGCATCCTTTTACCCTCAGCGAAGGCGGATGGGGTGCCTTTCAAGCCGTCGCTCGGATTAATCAGTTGACCGTGGATGATCAACTCTTTCCCTTGTTTGCCAATCACGACCTGTCTGTATCAAAAGCCACCGAGTGGAGTGTCGGTCTAAACTGGTATCTAAACCGGTTGGTGCGCCTATCCGCCGATTACAGTCAAACTCATTACAATGGCGGTGCCAAGAGCCCGGCTACCGCACAAGACGAAAAGGCATTTATCAGTCGAGTCCAGCTCAGTTTTTAACCGTATGAAAATAGGATACGTTGGCGCGTTTCGCAGTCCATGGTTCGGGTTACTACTCGGGACTGTTCTCAGCCTTTCCGTTCAAGCCAAAAGGATCGAACTCTTGAATGTCAGCTACGATCCAACCCGAGAGTTTTACCTCGAGTTCAATAAAGCATTCGCGACCTATTGGAAGGATAAGACCGGTGATGACGTGGTCGTGAATCAATCCCACGGCGGTTCCGGAAAACAGGCTCGGGCGATTCTGGATGGCCTGTCGGCAGACGTTGCCACCCTTGGCCTAGCCTACGATGTCAACATCCTGGCGGAGAAGGGGAAGTTGCTGTCCGCTGATTGGCAGAAGCGACTGCCCGACAACAGCGCTCCGTACACCAGTGCCATCGTCCTTTTAGTTCGCAAAGGCAATCCTAAGGGAATCAAGGACTTCGATGATCTGGCGCGTCCCAATGTTTCCGTGATCACCCCGAATCCGAAAACCAGTGGCGGGGCGCGGTGGAACTTCCTCGCCGCTTGGGGGTTTGCATTGAAGAAATGGGGCGGAGATGCGCACAAGGCGCAAGAGTTCGTCACCGCTATTTATAAGAATACACCCGTCCTCGACACCGGTGCCCGTGGAGCCACGATCACGTTCGTCGAACGCGGCGTCGGCGATGTGCTTATCTCATGGGAAAATGAGGCCCTTGAAGTCCTTCACGGAAAGGAAAAGGACCAATTCCAATTAGTCGTTCCATCGACCACCATCCTGGCAGAACCTCCCGTGGCCTGGCTGGACAAAAATACCAAAAGTCATGGGACGGAAGTGGTAGCGAAAGCTTACTTGGAATTCCTCTATACCGTAAAGGGGCAGGAAATCATCGCAGGCAACTTTTATCGTCCTCGCAATCCCGAGGTGGCGACAAAGTTCTCGGGCCAATTTGCCCCAACCCAGTTTTTCACCGTTGACGAACTGTTTGGCGGATGGAACAAAGCGCACAAGACCTTTTTCGCCGAAGGGGGCGTCTTCGATGATGTCCTCCGCAACGGTCGATAATACTCATCCGCTTCACGTTTAGCCCAATGAATGCACTCCTGAGCACGGGTCTTCGTCCGTCAATCCAACATGGTTTAGGCTTCCCAACCCGTGGTGCAAAGCCAGCCAGGGGGTGTTTGGACCGCTTGACTGACCCGCTGGACCAATTGATTTCCAAATCAGAACATCTCTTGAGCAAGGCAATGGGGGAGTTCACCAGCCAGGGGCGAACCTATTCCTTGCCGCGATATCTCTACCTCGGCCCCAAAGGCGGTGGTGATATTATCCGATTGGGAATCTTTGCCACCATCCACGGCGACGAGCCGGAAGGAGCCTTCGCCCTTCATCGCTTGGTCGAACTCTTGGAGGCCAATCCAGAATTGGCCCGCGGCTACGCCCTGTTTCTCTACCCGGTTTGCAATCCCACCGGCTTTGAGGATGGGACCCGGTTCTCCCGCAGCGGGCGTGACCTGAATCGCGAATTTTGGAACGGTTCCCTGGAACCCGAAGTAAAATTCCTGGAGTCGGAAATCTGGATGCAAGCCTTTCACGGTATCATCAATTTGCACATGGATGATACCAGCGACGGGGTGTACGGCTATGTCAATGGGACCATCCTGTCGGAATACCTTCTCGAACCGGCACTGAGAGCAGCCGAGCGCTTCCTTCCGCGTGATCACCGATTGGAGATCGACGGTTTTCAGGCGCGGCAGGGGATGATCCATGATTCGTTCAAAGGCGTGCTACGAGCCGCGCCAGGAACGGAACAACCGCCATTTGAGTTGACCCTTGAGACCCCGCAAAGAGCTCACGTCCAGCACCAGATCGAGGCGCTGTCCGCCTCGCTCCTGAGCATCCTGGACGAATACCGCCAGTTGATTGCGGTAGCCGCTAATATTTGACGACTGAATCCTTCTAATTCCCCCTATGTCACGGATATTCGATAATATCACTCAAACGGTCGGCAATACCCCGCTGGTGCGTTTGCACCGGACAGCCCGGGACCATGGCGTGGTCGCCGACCTGTTGCTCAAACTCGAGTTTTTCAATCCGCTTTCCAGCGTGAAGGACCGCATCGGTGTGGCCATGATCGAAGACGCGCTCGCCACTGGCAAAGTCAATGACAAGACCATCCTGATAGAACCAACCAGCGGAAACACCGGAATCGCCCTGGCGTTTGTCGCCGCCGCTCATGGCTTGCGCCTGATTCTGACCATGCCCGAAACGATGAGTCTGGAGCGGCGCAAGCTATTCAAGATTCTCGGTGCCCGATTGGTCCTCACCGAAGGTGCCCGCGGCATGAAGGGAGCCATCGCCAAGGCTGAGGAGCTGCAGCGGACCATCCCCAACAGCCTGATTCTCCAACAGTTCTCCAATCCGTCCAACCCCGCAGTCCATCGCCGGACCACCGCCGAGGAAATTTGGCGAGACACGGACGGGGAGGTCGACGCCGTGGTGGCCGGGGTCGGAACTGGTGGCACTGTGACCGGTGTGGGTGAGGTATTGAAATCGCGTAAGCCGTCGGTGCGGATTATTGCCGTTGAACCGACGAAATCGCCGGTGATTTCCGGTGGCCAACCCGGCCCTCACAAGCTTCAGGGAATTGGGGCCGGCTTTATACCGGCCAATTTGAATCGCTCGGTGGTCGACGAAGTCATCACGGTTTCTGAGGACGATTCAGGTCCCCTCTCCAAGGCGGTAAATCGCCTGGATGGTATTCCTATCGGGATATCGAGCGGAGCCATTCTCTGGGCCGCCATTCAAGTGGGAAAACGACCAGAGTTCGCAGGCAAGAAAATCGTGGTGATCATTCCATCAGCCAGTGAACGATACCTGTCGTCATGGCTGTTTGCCGATATTGGAGTGGAATCCGATTCAATTGAGGATTTGATCGCCCCTGAGACGGCTTCTCTGTAAAGTTCGGCGCTTGATGTCGCAACGAAATCGAAGTGGCCTCCCAGGGTTTCATCTAACCTTGGGATACACCCTTTTGTATTTGGGTATAATCGTCATCATTCCCGTTGGCGGATTGTTCGTGCGTGCCGCTCAATCCCCATTTCAAGAGCTCTGGCGATTGGCCATGAACGACAAGGCGATTGCTGCCTATCAGCTAACATTTGGCTGTTCCCTGATCGCCGCATCGATCAATGCCGTGGTCGGCACTTGGATCGCCTGGGTCTTATCTCGCTACGAGTTTCCAGGGCGCCGTATTGCCGATGCCTTGATTGATTTCCCCTTCGCTCTCCCCACCGCCGTCGCCGGCCTGACCCTGGCCAAACTCTTTGATCCCCACGGTTGGTTGGGAAGCGCTTTGGCGGCTTTGGGCATTCAGGTAGTGCTGACGGCCAAGGGAATCATTCTGGCACTGACGTTTGTTGGATTGCCATTCGTTGTCCGCGCACTGCAACCCGTCATTGAACAATTGGAACTCGAAGCGGAAGAAGCAGCTGCGTCGCTGGGTGCCCATCGAGGGTATACCTTCCGTCGGGTAATTGCCCCGGCGCTTTTTCCCGCCATCCTGACTGGCTTTGCCATGGCTTTCGCCCGGGCGGTAGGTGAGTACGGTTCCGTGATATTTGTCGCCGGTAACAAGCCGTACGTTTCCCAAATTGCCCCGGCGCTGATTGTTAGCTATTTGGAGAACTTTGAATATGACGGAGCCATCGCCGTCGCGTTGGTTCTCCTGATTCTGTCGATGCTTCTCCTCCTCTCGGTAAACCTTCTGGAACGTTGGTCTAGTCGCTTTCTCCGATGAGTGCCATCGTTCGTTCCCGTCTGGCTGCAACCAAGAAGTCGCGTCGTGGCAGTGAAGAACACCCATGGGCTCGCCGCGCATTGATTGCGTCGGCCATGGTTTTTCTCTTCGTAATCCTGGTCGTTCCACTCGTGAATGTCTTTTTCCAAGCTCTGGAAACCGGCGTGATGCCCTACCTTCGCGCCTTGGGTGATGCGAATACCGTCACGGCCATCGCAATGACTGGAATGACGGCGTTATCCAGTGTCGCGTTGAACCTTGCTTTTGGCCTTACCGCCTCATGGTGCATCGCCAAATTTCAGTTCAAAGGCAAGGCTCTGCTGCTGACGCTCATTGACCTTCCGTTTTCGGTGTCGCCCGTGGTTGCAGGTCTGCTTTACGTCGTCCTGTTTGGGCGGCAGGGATTCTTTGGTCCCTGGCTCGATGCCCATGACATTCACATCATCTTTGCCCTTCCGGGCATGATACTCGCCACCCTATTTGTCACCTTTCCATTCGTTGCCCGGGAGCTAATCCCATTGCTGGAATCGGAAGGCACCGAACAGGAACAAGCCGCCATGTCACTGGGAGCGACCGGATGGCAAACCTATTGGCGCGTGACGCTTCCAAGTGTCAAATGGGGCCTGCTCTATGGTGTCATGCTTTGCAATGCCCGCGCCATGGGTGAATTTGGTGCTGTCTATGTCGTGAGCAGTAATATCGCAGGAAAGACAGAAACAGTGCCATTGAGAATCTTCAATCTTGATTTGGGGCTGGGTGGTCATGTTGCTGCTTTTGCTGTAGCCACTTTACTGGCGTTTCTTGCACTCGTCACGCTGGCCCTAAAGACCTGGCTGGAACATCGTCAGAATCAGGATTTGATCCTGGCGAGCGCTTTGCCCAAACATGAGCATTGAATTAAAAGGGATATCAAAACGTTTTGGAACGGTCGCAGCTGTCGAAAACGTCTCATTTTCAATCGCCGAGGGCGAACTGGTTGCATTAATCGGTCCTAGTGGCGGAGGCAAGACGACCGTGCTGCGGATGATCGCTGGACTCGAAGTTCCGACCGAGGGCGAAATATTTATTCGTGGAGAAGTAGTCAATGACCAATCGGTTCAAGCTCGCAATATCGGGTTTGTTTTCCAGGGCTATGCCTTGTTTAAGACCATGAGTGTCTTTGACAACATTGCCTTTGGAATGTCTGTTCGAGGACGCCCGAAAGCGGAGATAGCCGAGCGGGTTGGGGAATTACTCAAACTGCTTCAGATCGAAGGGCTCGACCGTCGCTATCCCCACCAGTTGTCAGGAGGTCAGCGCCAGCGCGTCGCCATTGCCCGAGCCGTCGCTACCAAACCACTGGTCCTCCTCCTCGATGAGCCCTTCGGTGCCGTGGATGCCAAGGTGCGTCAGGAACTCCGGGATTGGTTGGTCGATCTGCATGATAAACTCAAGATTACCACCCTCTTTGTCACTCATGATCAAGAGGAAGCCATGGAGGTCAGTAATCGCATCGTCATCTTTAGTCGCGGGCATTTGGAGCAAATCGGCACTCCTCGCGAGGTTTATGAAGAGCCGTCCAACGAATTCGTTGCCGGCTTCATCGGAGTTCTCAATGTCCTCGAACTCAAAGTCCAACAGGGAATGGCCCGATGCCAGGAATTGGCTTTCCCCGCTCATGGTGTGGCGGAAGGCGGCGTTCTGCGGTTGGGGTTCCGTCCCTATGCCGTTCAAGTATCACCCGATCTTGCAACCTACCGTTATCGTGCCCGGCTCAAGCACGTTTATTTCTTAGGTGTCCAATTGCGCCTCGAATTGGAGACGGCCAGCGGCTTGATCATTCGGTCTCGAATGGCCAAGGAGGATTTTCGTCGCCTGGGTTTGTCTCAGGGGATCGAGGTCAGCTTCCAAATTCGTGAATACCGTCTCCTGGCCCGTGACGGAGAACCGTTGGGTCAGGAAGTCAGTGCCCTCCAGTCCGTCCCGAACTTCGCCGACGGTATCTAGTCCCATTTCACACCGAAAGAATCTGCAAAACCCACGTTTCTTTAACTTAGGGCCAGGTCACATGCATTTGCTTTAACTTAGGGCCAGGTCACCTGCATTGACATCTTTTTCGGACGCGTTACCTTTTGTTCATGGGACAGCCACGGCTGAAGTTGGATTCTCGGGAAGGGCGTGGGTCGACAAAGTCTTCGTGGAAAATAGCCAGAGATTCGGTCCCAAACGCCAGGACGGTGCGAGACAGTTCAAATTCCTGGCGGACCCAACTGTATTCGGCCTACGGGACCTTCGAATCAGTCCCGTGTCATTACCCACCCATCCGCCACTGTAGACGTCGCTCGTGAGGCGGCGCTGATATGACCAGGCCACAACCCGCTCGCGAGCAGCTCGGCGGGAGGGCCGGGCAGAGATAGGGCCAGGTCTTCAGCATGACAATTTGCTCACCGCCCACCCTCCGATAAAGCCTGAATATGCCGGAGCACCCGGCCGTGGATGGTATGAATGATTAAATCCGACCAGACCTGCCAGTAGTCCACCGGCCAAAGATGATGCTGATACCAGGTGGTCCCTTCCAATCGAGTCCGCCCGCCCGGAAGCTCGCTCAATAAGAACTGCCCTTGCCGTGAAACCAAGTAACCATCGAGATGGGGTGGGTGAATTTCCCGGTAGGGTGTCCACTCTTGAAGGGGGGCCGGGTTCTCCGTGACCCGAAATCGGAGGAGATGCGTTTCATCCCACACCGTGATCGGTTCCACAAACGGTCCGGTCGAGAATTCACAACGCCGAATGGCTCCAGGACCTTGCCCCTCAATGGTTGCTCGCACCGGATAGGCGACACCCGTCCGAAACACCCATTCGGTCGGAGTCGGCAGTTCGCTGAAGGTCACCACGTTTTTCCAAACAATCGAGGGCGGTGCATTGATTTCGACCGCGGTCACCACCTTGAGAAGTGGGGCAGGGGGGGCGATCTGGTTTTCAAGCACCAGGCTGCCGGGCATGATGACCAGCACTGCGGCTAATGTGTGATGGTGCGATCGCGCCGCCCGTATTGTGGCGACGATGGTATGGGCCACGAGCCCGCCCAGAATGCTGAGCGGTATGGCCAAAGGGGCGGCCATCAGCAGGCACAGGACACCTTCCACCCGCACCAACAAAAGCACGCCCCCGGATGCCGCAATGGATAGCGTTGATACCAGCATCGCACTTCCCTGCGTTCGATCTTCTGGAAGGCAATAAATCAGTGCGGAAACAAATCCGAGGGCAAACGGAATTCCAACAAAGAGGGAGTACCCATAATTGCCCAGGACCTCCGTACCCAGGCTAACGAAAAGGAAGCCCACGAGACTGACCACAAAGATGGAGAGGATTGCCGCGCCGAATTCCGACCGGGGAATCCATCGAACCAATCGTGGCGATGGCTCGACGGATGTCATTTGCTTTACCGGATTCGCAGTCGCCCCATCCCGCGCCGGGACAATCGCTAGAACCGCAAAAAAGATAAATTTGAGAACCGGAACAAAAAAGACCAAAACCCAAAATGGACTGAGACCCGCCGACCGTAAGCGTGCCAGGACAATCATCACGCCCAAATAGGCGAATACAACAGCGATCAGGGACGACAGAATCAGTGAGCCGTAATCATTTCCAGTCGGGTGGATGTCCCCTAAAACATAGGTCCCAATCAAGCGGGCACCCAGGAGGTCATCCGATGTCCAAGGATGACCGGCGAAAAGGTCAATCAGTCGATCGATGGCGAACTTTATCAGCGCAAGCCCGGAGCCAAGAGCGAGAAACCAAAGGGGACCGATGCGCCCTCGCCGGGTGAATAAGAGATGCCATTTTCCCGAAGCCAGCCACCGATTCTTGCTGCTCATATACGCTTATAAATGCAAAGACGGTGATTTCTGTCAATACAGAAATATAACTGAATTGGCGAACCCTCATTGCGTTTCGATGCCAATCTAAAAGGATTGAGGGGAGGACTATCTCCGTCCAAGACCGTTTCGGGTGTTACAAAAGCGCAGGATAGTCCGACAGGTCATGGACTGCGCCAGCCCTCTGGCGCTTTTAACGGGCCGTTGGATTCCATGCGGCACCGAGGTTTGTTTTTCCTCCCGCCGATTTTACCGAATGAGAAGCGTGATTTTTCTACCAACTGACTAATTGCGCTGAAGGCTCTTCACTAAGCTTTCCAGCACCCAGCGCCCATCCGTGCTTCCCAAAATCGATTCCATCGCCCGATCGGGATGCGGCATCAATCCAGCCACGTTGCCTCGCTCATTCATCACCCCGGCAATGTTCTCTACTGACCCATTCGGATTGAACGTGTCCGTCGTTTCCCCACCAGCCCCGCAATACTGCCAAAGAACCTGACCGCGAACGTTCAGTTGAGCCAACTCTTCCGGCGAGGCATAAAAGCAACCTTCCCCGTGGGCAATTGGTAGCCGAATCAATTGCCCGGGAGGAACTTCCGAGGTGAACCGGGTATCATGGCGAACGGTCTTTAAATGGACCATTTCGCACCGGAACTGGAGACTCCGGTTGCGCACCAGGGCCCCGGGTAGCAAACCGGCTTCACAGAGAATCTGGAACCCGTTGCAAATGCCCAGGACGGGTCCGCCTTGGGCAGCAAATTCCGCCACCGCCTGCATGATTGGGCTAAATCGTGCTATGGCCCCGCAGCGGAGATAATCACCGTAACTGAAGCCACCGGGCACGATTACAGCATCGGCTCCGGCCAGACTTTGGCTTTTATGCCAATGCAAACGGGCGGAATGCCCCAGCACTTGCACGGCATGGACACAGTCCTGATCGCAGTTAGACGCGGGAAATTGAAGGACAGCAAACTGCACGGGATGAAAAAGGTGGGGAAAGGGGTGATAAAGGAAGCGGGTGATTCGAACGAGCGGATCCGGACAGAAACGCTTATTCCACCGACAATTGATAGTCTTCTATGACCGGGTTGGTAAGAAAGCGGCGGCAAGCCTCGTGCAACGACACCAGCGTGGCATCGCGCTCCGCGCCAGGAGCCAGCTCCAATTCGAGGTACTTGCCCACATGGACTGCTGTGATATTGCCGTGGCCCAGTTGCGCAAGTGCGTTTTGGACCGCTTTCCCTTGGGGATCAAGCACCGCCTTCTTGGGCGTGATATGGATTTTGGCCTTCATGTCTCGGCAATGCCGAAGTGAGACTTTGTTCCCAATCGGCTTGAGTGAAAAGCGATTTGTTTACCGGGTGCTCAGGGTGGACAGCTTCAATCGGCCATTGCATTTTGCCTCCATGAATCGCTGGTCCGTTCTTCCATCCATAATGGCCGGGGCCATCATCCTATTTTTGGGTGCCTGCGTCAGTCGTACCCCTAGTCCGGTCGAGCCAGCCGAGTGGCGGACTTGGAAGGATCGCCGCTCCACCTCCATAGCCGGTACCAATGGCTGGGCGACCTTGGTCGGCTTATTCTGGTTGCCGGAAGGAACCTCATCCCTCGGCTCCAATCCAAGCAACACCTTTGTCCTCTCCCCAAAGCTCTCGCCGACATCGGTCGGGCAATTCCACAGGGCGGGAACCAATGTTGAGATGATTTTTGGTCCGGTGACCACCCGACTGGTTTCCGATGCCAATGGCACCGAACCAACCATCATGAATGTTGGTTCCCTCCGCCTGTACCTCATCCAGCGCGGCGAAAGGCTGGGAATTCGGGCCAAAAGTCCGAACGCCCCCTCCCGCCGGAACTTCAAAGGCCTCGATTACTTTCCCTACCAACCCGACTGGCGTATTCCTGCTCAATTTGAACCCGCGCCC
>CAILNN010000405.1 GCA_903835555.1 uncultured Verrucomicrobiota bacterium | reverse complement strand
TCCCCCGAGCGCCAACGGCGCGACCACATACCAGCCTGGGCCAACGGCCCAGGTTAAGCGAATAAAGAGACCAAGGGCTGAAAGCCCGCCCCTTTCAATTGACAAGGGTACAAAGAAGAGTCCAATGACCCCATCTGCCAACGCCGCTGTCACGATTTCCCCAATCGCGCCGAATTTCGGCAAATGGACCACCTGCAATGAACGACACCAACCCCAAAAAACGGCGGATCCCTTTTGCCCTCATCGTTGCCGGGCTTGTGCTGCTCATACCTCTCATTTACGGGGGATCCGAGCACTTCCGAGGGCAATGGATGCTCCGCTCCTACCTCCGGGAATTGGCCGCGGAGGGTGAGATATTGGACGTCGACCGTTTGGCCCCTACTCATCGTCCCAAGCCGGAAGACAATGGCGGGTTACTCCTCCTTAAGCTAAAGGACCAGCTCAAGGTTCTATCGGATTCAATCGACCGCGAATGTGTCCCGCCTTTTGGGATCACCCGTTCCGGCGAGATAAAGGATCCTATTCGCATGGATCATTGGAAAACCGACCACGGCACCAAGAATTGGGGGCACGTGGCCGTTGCAGTCGCGCTCCAAAGCGACCTCCTGCATGAGGTTCACAGAGCTTTAAATATGCCAGAATTTGATTTGGCTGTGAATTACCATGGGGGACTCGATCAAGACAGGTCTTTTGGAGCCGGTTTTCGGTACATTCATCTATTGCTGGAGCAAGAAATCATCTGGCAACTGCACCAAGGCCAACGAGAAGAGGCACTATCGAGTTTTATCGATTTGCTGCGATTTATCAGGGGATGGGAATCCGTTTATTTAGTAGGTCACCAAAAGTCTCGTTATCCCCCCTTTCGTTCCGCTTGGAATCTCCAGGCAATCCTTCTCCAAGAGGGCGATTGGTCTGACACCCAATTACGCGCGCAACAGGAGGCCTGGCACCAATTGAATTTGATGAACGATATGCTTAGAGCCCACGAAATGGAGCGCGCAATGATGTTTGACGATTTTCGTCGGATGCAATCTAGCCTATCCATGCAGACCACCTGGCTTGCCAATCTCGATCCGATGCTGACGTCACACTTTCATGCGTGGGGAAATGAAATCTTCCAGCATTCCCTTGTTTTCAAATGGGTTGTCGATCATCGATTGGATGGGGTTTTATGGAATGATGGTTTCGAACTGGCCCTACTCTTTCAACGTTGTGGCAGTTGGTCGATCCTTTGGAAAGACCAAGATTTTGCCAGAGCACTTAAGACGCAAACCCAACTGCTGCGATACGGTCGTTTTCTCGCATCCACCAATTGGTCGTCGATCATCAATCGCGGCGTCGTTGGCAAAAGACTCTGGGACGATGAAGGACCCATTAACCAGGAATTTTTCTTCCGCAACGCGTTGGACGGAATCGATTCCATTCTTGACCCTGGCGGTCCATCGACGTGGATTCGTTTTCCGTTCACCGACTACGTGAAGTGTATCTCTTACAATTATCAACCAACTCTCCTCCTCGAGTCAAAACGACAACTCGTTATCGCCGCTCTTGCCTGTCACCGCTACCGCTTGGCGCACGGTGACTGGCCCCCATCCCTCGAAAATTTATCGAACGTCGGACTTCCCACACCTCCGACCGACCCACTCGGTGGCGGAAATTTGGTTTACCGCCGTGATGCCGAACGCGGCTTCCGCCTCTACTCCAAAGGAGATAACGGAATCGATGACCACGGTTCCAACTCCGGCGACGACATCTACTGGCCTCAATCGTCCAAATAGCGCCAACGGCGCGGCCCC
>CAILNN010000404.1 GCA_903835555.1 uncultured Verrucomicrobiota bacterium | reverse complement strand
TGACACCGACAGCGGTGTTCGGTTCAACGTTACTGTCACTCGTCTTTACAAGGACGAAGATGAATGGCGAAACACGGACTCGTTCGGTCGGGACGACTTGCTCTTGGTCGCAAAGGTCGCTGACCTGGCTCACACATGGATTTGCGATCAGCAGGTCCAGGAACGCGAAAAAGACGGCGAACGACCTGCCCGCTAAAGCGGTTAGCGGACGTGGTTTTCAACGAAGGTTTGGGCTTTCGGGAATTGTGCCTTAAACAATCCCTATCCAGCGCCCTGTCTGCCGTCGCATTTTACGCCCGAATGGTTCTCGGGTAATCTAGTCGAAAGCAGGTTAAATGAGACGGAATCCCAAATCATTCATAACAGCGTCTGAGGCGAAGAGCCGGTTTGGCCAGCTCCTGGAACGGGTGGCGCGCGGCGAGGAGATTGTCATCACGCGTCACGATAAACCGGTCGCCCGTATCGTCCCCGTAGAGCGTCAAAACTTGGCGGAGGTGCAAATGGCTGTTGCCCAACTCAAAGCCCTCCGCACGAAAATTCAGGACCGAACCCGCCAGGAAAAGGCCCTAACGGATGCCGAGGTCAGGTCGGCGATTGCAGAGGGACGCCGATAATATCGAAGTTCGTGGTCGATTCGTCGGTCAGAATTTCCTCGGCTCGGTAGCCCGGAGAGATTCCACCCGCACATGGGCGTTCGAGTCCCTTGTGGTGGTCTTGAACACCTCCGCAATCATTTTCTTGAAATTCATGAAACTTTTCGCGCAAGCAAAGCCATCGGAATGTTCATCCCTTTGAAGACAGCTTATCAGCGGCCCTTTGTCCATTTTGGGTCTGTTGGCTTTTTCTCCGCGACAGACAGCAAATATTCTTTCAATCCGCTCCCAGTTACAATATCGTTGTAAATCAGGTCGGCAGATAGATCGCAATGAGGAAATTTCATGAAATTGGTCCTGAATTTTGGATGGCTCCGTGCAAAACTCTCGGCTCCGTGCCCTCGATTTGGCATCGCTGTCCGATTCATTGGGGTATTGAGGTCGGTAACATCCCTTTTCCCTCATTCCTTTCCCGTTTGTCTCCTGCTCTTGGCTCTTTTCCCGTCCAGCGAGGCATTTGGCGCTGGAAACTGGCTCAAATGCGGGTACAGCGCCCCCGATTCTGTCGGCTTCATGCTGCTCCTCTCGGATGGAACCGTCATGGCCCTCAATTTTCCGACCTCCACCTCCGGCAGTGTCGGTACGGACTGGTATCGGCTCACACCCGATCCCGACGGGCATTATGTCAACGGCGAGTGGAGCCGGATTGCCTCGATGCATTACCAACGGCACGCTTTCGGCTCGGGGGTTCTTCCGGATGGTCGCGTCCTAGTGGTTGGAGGGGAGCACCCGGTGGGAGGAGCGGGCGAGGCTAGTGCCGAAATTTACGATCCGTTGGGGAACTTTTGGGCGCTGGTGAATCCGCCGAGTTCGCTCATGGACGGAACCAAGAACTCACCCGATTACGGTGGTTCTGTCCCCAATAAGGCGCAGGGATTCATTGATTGCAACACCGCCTTGTTGCCCGACGGGACCGTCTTGACCGCTCCCGTTGCACCCTCTGTTATTAATGGCACGCTGATCTACAATCCCAACGCCAACTCTTGGACCAACGGCCCGCCGACCGGCTTGCTTCAATCGGAGACGAGTTGGTTAAAACTCCCGGATGGAAGTATCCTAACCGTCGATCCCGGTGCCAATACCACGGAACGCTACATTCCTTCACTGAATCAATGGATTCCGGACAGGAGCGTTCCGGTCAATCTATGGGGTTTTCTCCCGGCACCGTACGTTGCCGAAACGGGACCGGCTTTCTTGTTGCCGAATGGAAACGGTTTTTTCCTGGGTGGCAGCGGAAAAACCGCGATCTACATCCCATCGGGCAGCACGAACCTGGGAACGTGGCTGCCAGGCCCCGACATTCCCGATGGCCGGGTTTCTGCGGATGCGCCCGCCGCCATGATGCCCAACGGGAAGATTCTTTGCGCCGTCTCGGGTCCACCGCTTTCGACACTGGATGGTGACGGCAACCCTCAGTTCACCACGCCAACGAGCTTCTATGAATACGACTATAGCGCGGGCACGATCGGTTCGTTTACTCGGGTTAACGCACCCACCGGCACCGTGGATGACATTCGCTCGCAAGACTGCAGCATGCTCGTTCTACCCGATGGAAGCGTGCTCTATTGCCATGTCAAGCAAGCGGATGCATTTTATTCAGATTTTGGAAGCCACCTCTACGTTTATGTCCCGGCTGATGGAGTCCCTGTGACGGTCGGCAAGCCGCATATCGCCCGCATCACACCCAACCCGGATGGTTCGTTTCATCTTGCGGGGGATGGATTCACGGGAATCTCCGGCGGCGCTGCTTTTGGAGACGACGCCCAGATGGATAGCAATTACCCGATCATCCAGTTCAAAGATATGTTGAACGGCCATGTGGATTACGGCCGGACCTTCCATTGGAGCCGGAATGGCGTGCGGCTAGGTTCTGCCCCTGAGACGGTCGAGTTTACACTACCGCCGGGCCTAATTCCACAGCCCTACGAGGTCTCGATTAGCGTCAATGGCATTCTTTCTGATCCAGTCATTTTCTCCTTCGTCACCCCGGAATTTGTCGCCATCTGTCCTGGGGAAAGCACAACCCTGAAGCTCATCACCCCACCGGATCGCAATTTGACTTACCAATGGCTATTTAACGGGGAATTCATTCTTGGCGAAACCAATGCCCAGTTGAATATTGTTTCCGCCAAGACCAATCAAACCGGCAACTACCAACTGCTTTGGGCCTATATCAACGATTTGGTCACCAGCCCGCCCGTCCCCGTTGCCGTCGGGACATGGATTGTTCAGCAACCCCCAATCACCAATTCCGCCATCCTGTGTCAGCCCTATTCAACCAACGTGCACGTGCGTGGCAAAGGCACGGTCAGTGCCCAATGGTTCCGCAACGGTCGTCCAATGGTCCCCGATTCCAGAGTCAGCTTCACCAGTCAGCCCGGCGACCCCGGTGAAACGCTTTTTTCGATCAACATTTCCCAAACCAAATACGAAGACGATGCCACGTATACCGTGACGATAAAGGACGACTGCGGCGAAGTCAGCACCCAGCCGTTTACGCTTCGAGTGGTTCCCAACCCACCCTGGGTGCGGATTGCGACGGAGGGACCGCCTCCGCGTCACGACGCCAGTATGTGCTTTGATTCCGACCGACAGGTGACCGTGCTCTTTGGAGGAGCAACCCCAGCTCCGGGTGCGGCTGGGTTTTTGGGAGATACGTGGGAGTTTGATGGCACCAACTGGACCCAACGCCTGCCGGTTACCTCACCCTCCGGTCGCTATCAGGCGAATATGGTTTATGACAGCATCCGGCATCGGGTGGTCCTCTTCGGAGGCGAGCACTACGATCGCAGCTATGGATCCCGGTTCAGTCCGGAAACCTGGGAATGGGATGGCACCAACTGGAACCTGGTGACAACCGCCCACCTGCCGCCGTGGAGGGAGTGGCTTTATCCTTATACCGCCTGCTACGACAGCAATCGGAAAGAGATGTTGCTGTTTGGCTTTCTATCGGACCCTTTGTGGGCCTATGACGGGACGGACTGGAGCGTCAGGAACCCGGGGGGAAAGGGACCCGGCTACAGCGAAAGTGCTCACCTTGCATTCGACAGCAACCGGGGCGTCGCCGTGCTCGCAGGCGGGGTCGGTGGTTCCCTCTCCCAATATCCCGTTTTGCCACTTTGGGAGTGGGACGGAACCGTCTGGCAAGAGCGCGAGCAATCGGGACAACAACCGTGGCTCTACGTGGGCGGCGCCGCGATGACCTATGATACCTTCCGGCAGGAGTGCGTCGTCTTCGGACAGGTCAGAGGTGAGGTCGACGGCCGTGAGACGACTTCCCACTTTCCCTCGCCGGACTCCGACCGATATATCTGGCGTTGGAATGGCCTTCAATGGCAGGCCGACCCTCCTACACCCACCATCGGGGTTGCCTCCGAAATTTTCCACTCGATGTGTTTCGACAGCGCCCGAAATGCCCTGGTCCTCTTTGGCGGCCAGGACACAGGCAATTTCATTGCTACCAATTTCACCTATGAGATCCTTTACAAGGATTCTCCGGAGGTGCTCAAGCAGCCCACTGTCGAGTCTTTGGTCCTGGGTTCACCTGGACAAATCGAGGTTTTGGCGGCGGGCGCTCCCCCCATCCGTTACCAGTGGCAGAAGGAAGGCGCGGACTTGGCCGACAGCATCCATCTCGGCGGCACTCTGACCGATACATTACAGATCGGCAATGTTGGAACCGGTGACGCGGGGATTTATCGCCTCGTATTAAGCAACCTTTGCGGCGTGACGATCAGTCAGCCCATTCAACTACGTGTCACCACCATGGACCTATCGCTCGAAGGGTCCGGTGACCACTTCAACATTGTTTGGAGCGACCCTGCCGCCACCTTGCAGACCGCCACCAATCCCAAAGGTCCCTGGACCATAGTGCCCGCAGCCATCAGCCCCTACCTCGTTGTTCCCAACACTTCCCGGGGCTTTTTCCGGTTGGTTCGCTAAAAGCATTGCTCGTCATTTTGTTTGCATGGTTCGGGAGAATCGCTTTCCAAATCGATTGATGCAAAGCTATGGACCCGGACTGGCCCGGCTACCCTTCATCCTCAGGGTTCCTCGCCTTGAATGAGCGGATTGAGCCAGCCGTCAATCGCCCCCATATCCTTCCGTGACGTCATCGAATTAGTCTAATAGGACTTTCTCAAGCTCCGCACCGCCCAGGGAGTGCCGACCGTTGTCCTTAAATGATACGGAAGTCGTCGCACAGTCGCCGGGAGAAAATCCCGGAAAAATAGAAAACGCCGCAATCTAAAAATAGCAAAGTAGAATTAGGTGTCTCCGGTTCGGTGAATAGACCGGGGAAATCGATCATCATTGCAGTTACAGCGCCCGGATTAACACTTTTTTCCGCTTGAGGCATTAGCAGAAATATTGGCTAGAGCCTGTTGGACGACGATGCCGAGGTTCAGTTCAAGGACCGTCGATATTCGCAACAAAGTATCGAGTTTTGGATTGGGTTGCGATGACTCCAGAATACTGATCATCGGCTGACTTAATCCGGCCTTTTTTGCGAGAGCATTCATGGAAAGGCCTTTCGTTCTCCTCGCTTCGCTGAGGATTCGAACTACTTCAGCACATACAGCCGCTCGGATTTCCGCTTCTGGCATCACACATCGCTACCGCGAAATTCCGATTGACTAGGCATATAAACGCATTTAACACCCTCCCTGTTATGTTTATTCGACGCCTTGGTTCCTCCGCGACTGCCGTTCTCCCCTGTTCCGGGGGAAGCGGTTGCCCAGACATCCTCGAACTCGATTCCGGCGATTTCGCCATTATCGGTACAGATATTACCACCCATGCGATCAACCGACTGCCCGTCGGCTCTGGTTGCGGAGATGGCGAACGGGTCGTGCAAATTCCCCGTCGCCTGCTCGTCGCTGCCCGCAGCGACATTCCCCTTGCCGCCTGATCGCGGCAGCTTCCGGGGGGTGTCATCCGCATTCTTGATGCCGGATGAGGCCCCTTTTCGGTTGTTCCCATCGCTATCATTTTTCGCCGCCAGGAGGAAGGCGATTGAGACTGCCTGGCTTTGCCGCCTAATGCCGCCGTTGGCGTCGCACAAACCCTTTAGCGGCTACCAACCCGATCGTCATCGCCCTTGATCAAGCGCCCGGAAGATGTTATAACTTCTGTACCGCTTGGATTAAGGAATATGATTGTGGAATTAAAGCTGCGGGCACTCGGAAATTCAGTGGGAGCTGTGATCCCGAAGGAGGCCCTTGCCCGGATGAACGTCCAATCGGGTGATAGTCTCTATCTAACCGAATCCCCCGACGGCGGGTTTCGCTTGACGCCAACCGACCCGGATTTTGCCGAGGCAATGGAAATTGCCGAGGAAGGAATGCGTCAGGACCGGAATGCCCTGCGGGACCTGGCCAAGTGAGCGAACCTCGGTGGCTGACCGTCCAGCAACATTGATTCGCGCTCGCTTTCTGGGCGAACGTCATTATCGTTGCAGAAGAAAGGCTCCTATGAAGTTGAAATCACAAGGGTTAGCCGCATGGCTGCGTCTCACTTGGATGGCGGTGGTTGGTGTTAGCTTGCACCTACGGGCGCAGGTGACGATCACCAGCGATGACATGTTCAATCAAGTGGGCCAGTATTATCTGGCTTACTCCAATGGAGGGACGAATACCGTCAGTGTCGCTGGGATGTTAGGGACCACTGGCGGTCCCCAAGCGTGGGACTTTTCCTCCGGTCCTCAAGACGTGACCAATCGCTTTGACTACCTGATTGCAACCAATGTGAGTGTGTATGGACCGGATTTCGGCCAACTGGGTGCGACCCTCGCCGAGCAAAAGACGGATTTAGGCAATTCCGTCCCGCAGTCCTGGCTCTTTTTCAAGCAGGATGCGCAAAAAGGCCGAATTGATTACGGCTTTGTCGACCCGAATTTTAGTGCGTCCCAGCCAGAAAACGTTTTCACCAATGGGCTCCAGGATTTCCCCGCATCGATTCATTTTGGCGACAGTTGGCAGGGGACAACCGTTTTCAGCTCGGTTTATACCCTCCCTGACTTTGGCGATTTCCCCGACCAGATCACCTATACTTCCACGGACAAAGTCGACGCCTATGGGGTGGTCGTCCTTCCGGGGTTGGGCTTCCTTGATTGTTTGCGCATCCATGAGGTGGTGGAATACGACATTTCACTGGATTTTGGGGATGGCAGCGGACTCCAACCCATCGGGACCCAGTACCTGCTCAACTATTACTGGCTCAGCCCTGGGCATGGCATCGTGGTTCAAATTAATTCAGCAGGGACCCAAAATGCTCCTCCGACGGACGACCTGCCTGGGGGCGCTGCCGAGTTGGTCCGTATGTTTGAAACCAATCATGCTCAAAACACCACCACCAACGCCCCGCCATCGATCAAGAACTTTACTTGCACACTCGGCAAGACGGGCGGTGCATTGCTCAAATGGACGCTCTCCCCTTCCCTAAAGCAGTACACAGTGGAATACACGACCAACTTAACCAAAACTGCGACTTGGGTCACGTTGCAAACGGTGACCAACAACTTTGTGATTGATATCGGGGCGGCCTCCAAGGCTGCGACTGCCCGACTCTATCGCGTCTTGGGTAATTAATTTCACCATGGCCGGGGTGACCAGGCGAGGCATGCTGAAGGTGCGGGGACAAAAACCCGCGCGGAGCGTTCTTTACTGCGGTGGTTTTACCCTTATTGAGCTGCTGGTGGTGATTGCCATCATTGCCATCCTGGCAGCCTTGCTGCTACCAGGATTGGCGGCGGCGAAAGAGTCCGGCAGGACGACTCGATGTCTGAACAACCTACGTCAACTAGGTTTGGGGGTAACGCTTTACGCCTCCGATAATGGGGCTTTTCCCATCTACACCTTTGATTTGACCGGCGAAACGGTTGCCTATCCGTTTTGGCATCAGCAGATTCGTCCTTACACGCAAAACGATTGGACCAATGATCTGTATCGGTGCCCTTCCTATCAAGGGTTGACCCTGTCTGCGACTGATTCGGGTGATCCGCTGGGAAGTTATGGGTATAACGCCAACGGGGTCCAATTTGCCCTCAGCAGTCTGGGATTGGGTGGGCACTTGAGCGATCCCAACGACACAACCTCAATTGTGCCGATCCGCGAATCGGCGGTGGTTGCTCCGGCAGAAATGGTGGCGCTGGGTGATGCCAATTTGATGTGGCTACTGCCGGGAATCCTGAATCTCCTGTACAACGTGCACGGTCCGGTCAGTTATACCGGTTATGGTAGATTAGATATCTCTTCTTGGCTGCGGGTACACAACTCCGGATTTGGTGGATTGGTGGGAATTGATCAGGCGACGCAACGACGCCACCGAGGCTCCTTCAACGTGAACTATGTGGATGGGCATGTGGCGGGGGTCAAGACGGCCAGGCTTTTTGAGCGGAGCGAGACGAATCTACGGCATTGGAATAATGATAATCAGTCGCACACCAATCTGCTGATTGGGCTGTAATCACCGATTTCAGTCATTAACTCAGAATTGCCAAAAAGATGGGAACCACCGAATGTCGAATACCATCGTGAAGCTCGGCCTCCGTGGGACGACGGAGTTGGCTACACAGCTGTTCCTCAATGTGATTATACGCGACAGGAAGGGCAATATTTTCGTCCGGCTTAATGCGAACGATGCAGTCTCTTAGGGCTCGGAATAGGATACCTTTTTGCTCACCTTCCACGCTGTTAACCGATTTATCCGCGCGAGCCGCATAGAAAAATAGTGCCGCGCCTTGTTCGGTCCAACTGGTCCGCTGGTCGGTTTTGAATGTCTGGCGAAGAAGCACAAACACGGCGAGTGGCTTGCCAATAAATAAGCCGTCCACCGGCAGCATTGTCGGCCACCGCAGATGGGCAACCCCTGTAGGCAATTCCGAAATAGCGAATTTGCGGAGGAATTCCGCGACAACTGGAAGATTGAGTCCGAGTCGGTTGACCTTCTCACCGTTTGGCCCGGTTACTGGTGCGCCATCTCCATCGCCGATCATGTACGACAAGCCATTACGCAGGCGCAAGACCTCAACAGGATCGTCGTGAGCTTTCACCGCACCCTCGATGAGACGAAAACGATTGGCGGTAAATCCCGTCTGCTTTTCTGCGGCTGCATACTCCTGTAGAAATAATTGGAGGTCTTCCCAAGTAGCCAGGCCAGGATCTTGGGCACGAATTTCGCGCTGACGCCCGGCATAGCGATCGTGGAATTCCCGCCAGGCGCGAAAGCCAGATTCGACCATCTCCGCAATTTTGTTCTGCTCGTCCAAACGCAACGGTGTGGCGCAGTCTTTTATCAAGACGTCTTGAAGCTCTTCGGGTGAGATCAGGCGCATCACGCGCGAAAAAATGCTGTCGAAGCGCTCCGGGGCGACGATGGTGGAGGCAACAAGACGAAGTTTTTCCCGGGCAACG
>CAILNN010000403.1 GCA_903835555.1 uncultured Verrucomicrobiota bacterium | reverse complement strand
TGTCCTTCAAAGAAATCGCGACAACGAAAGCCAGACTCCTTAGTTCGCTCAGGAGCAACAAGAGCAACGTATAGGCGACTCACTTCTTCCGGCGAAAGGACGTGAGGTTTGACCGGCTTCGGTCCGGTGAACTGCAAATCAACGTCACGAGCACTAAACCAAAACAACGCATCGAATCGCTTCCCATCGGCAATGTGGTTAAGTACTTTTAATGCTAGAGATGTTTTCCCGATACCGCCCCGGCCAAGGAGTGTGATTACAGGGTGGCGGTCATTTTCTGTCAGCTTCTTAATTTCGCTTTCGAGAACAGGCCGGGCAATGTAGTCTTTTGGCAACGCGGGAGCATTTGAGAAGCAGTTCCCAAGCTTTTCCAACTCCCCAAGTCCTTGAGATTCGCTCTGGGGCAGTGTTCCTGGTGGAGTCAAATGGGAAGAGCCATCCCCTTCCGTTTTGTTACCTGTGGAGTAGGACAAGCACTCATATGTCCGTTTTCCAAAACTGCCGTTTGGAAAGAAAAAATCAGTCAGGTCCGCATCAGACTGCAGGAATGGGACTAGCCGGGGCGCGCCGGCGTAGATGTAGACCCCGTTTGGAAAGGATCTATCTGACGTTTTCTTAAGGTCATCGAAAGCAACCGCGCTTTCCGTAATAGCAGTAACCCGGTATTTCCCGGAAAGATTTCGATAAAGGTAAGCCCACTGCCTTTTGAAGAGCGCGTGATTATCATGGAAGGCGGAGATGCTCTTCTTCAAACACACTGCCGCAGCAGCGACTTTACCCGGCATTGTTGCACCGTGACCCCGCGTTTTGTTCCTCAGCACAGCAAAGAGGTTAAACCATCGCTTCATGTCCGTGTGCGTTGGGACTTCGTCTGCTTCAATTTCGAGCGCATCCAAGCATTGCTTGAGTGCCGTCACGGACTCGAACTGCCAACTGCCCTTACCGGAAAGTTTTGTAAGTTCGTTTTTTTCTGGACTCAAATCTGTAAGCAGGAATTGGGATGTCGGGCCGCTGATTGCGTCATCAAAAGCGATTGACCACGGAAGAAGCCCATCCGCCTTAAGAATCTTGTGCTCTAATCGGTATCGGTGACGGTCAGGATCGCTGACTAGCGTTCCGAGCAACCCAAGCACGGTTGTCTTGAGGAGCGCCTCGCCCTCGAAGAGCAACGAATAAAAATATGTAAAATCGGAATCTTGCTTCGCAAGTTCAATTCGCTTCTGGATTTGTAAGATTGCAGCGTGTGCCATAAGTCAGATTGAGATTTAACGCGACAGCAATAGATCGCGGGCCCCACGGGATACGTAGATTTGGCGTGGGATAGTCATCTCAAGGTCGTGATCAACGATACAGTAGCTTTCGTTTGCGGGCAATTGATCTCAGCTTCTTCCTGGTCACCGGTAGCATCCGACAACTCGAAGCGTAGGACCGTAGAAGGAGCCTACTTAGCGGAAAAATGAACCAAGGAGCAAGTAATATTGGGGAAAATGATATGAAGGAATGAAATCAAAGGTTTTTGTCATCGGTGTAATGGCCGCCGTCAAATTGAAGCAATTCGATGCATCGGAGGCTCCCGTCCGCTCTTCATTTGCCAAATTGAGCATGTACACGTTTTCCGGACTCATCGATATCGCAACGCCCACAACAACACGAGCTGGTAGCCCGTAGGCGTGCCCGCTGGAGCGATTGCCCACTTCAAATGGGTTATCCAAACTTCCAATTCAGCTTAAAGCTCGCACTCATGGCGCTAAGGGTCAAGTGAAGGATAACTATCACGGCGGTTTTGAATCGGGACCGAGCCTGATGGTGTGCGGCCTATGGCTCGACGGGGTCTCGCCCCAATGTTGCTTTCCTTCAATTGGTTATGTGTCTTTCGGACGGGTGTTTGTAATGTAGGTCTCCAGACATGCTTGTCGGTCAGAACTGTGCGAGGCTGCAACCAGACCAACGAGGACCGGAAAATTCCGCGCAAGGCAAGTGGAAGCACCTCTTGTACATTCCCCCCCCCGGATTCAAAGCAAGAAGTCAGGAGTCTTAAGACTAGGGCTTGTTTCACCTCGGAAGAGCCCCAAAAGGCAGCCAATGATCGGAATACTGGATTGTTGTGCCCGGTTGACCCTGTCCGGCATTGGTTGTAAATTAAAGGAATGTGTCAAGTTTTAATTCATCCGGGTGAAGACGGATACTGGGTGGCGGAATGCCCCAGTCTACCGGGGTGCATTTCGCAGGGCCTCACTCGCGAGGAAGCGATTATCAATATTCGAGAGGCCATCGACGGATACGTGATTTCATTGCAAACGGATGGCATCTCAGTCCCAGAAGATTCCTTGGAGGCGCTGTTGCTCGCAGTATGAGCAAATTGCCGTCCGTGTCCGGTCAAGAGGTCGTTGATGTGCTTCAACGCCTTGGATTTAGGTTTGTCCGACAGCATGGAAGCCACATGATCCTTCGACGGGCTTTGATTCCAAACCTTGGGGGGCGGGCGAAATAGCGATTCGGGGCCTTTTTGGGTAATCTCGCGAATGAGATTAGCGCCGACTCACGTCGGACGGCTACGAGAACCGAGGTGCTAGACCAATTCAATTCCTACCGGGCAATGGTCTGAGCCGAGGACCTTGGAACGGATAAATGCGTCTTTGAGGCGGGGGCGAAGGGCGGCGGAAATCAGGAAGTAATCGATGCGCCAACCCACGTTTCGCGATCGCGCTCCGGCCATAGGGCTCCACCAGGTGTAATGGCCGCCGCCGGCGTGAAATTGACGAAAGGTATCCAGAAATCCGGCCTTCATTAAGGTTTCAAATCCACTTCTTTCTTCCGGAGTGAATCCATGGTTGCGAACGTTGGCCTTCGGGTTGGCCAAATCGATCTCGGTGTGCGCCACGTTCAGATCGCCGCAAATGACGACCGGCTTTTGGAGTTCCAACCTCTTTAGATAGGCCAGGAAATCGATATCCCAACGCTGGCGATACGGCAATCGGGTCAATTCCCGCTGAGAATTGGGCACATAAACATTGACCAGGTAGTAAGTCTCAAATTCCGCCGTGAGCACCCTGCCCTCTTGATCGTGTTCCTCGATTCCGATGCCCCGCGTCAGGTGAAGGGGACGATGCCGGGTGAAGATAGCGGTTCCCGAATATCCTTTTTTCGCTGCGCAATTCCAGTAGGTGGTGTAATGGCCCGGCCAGAGTGCTTCGACCTGATCCGGCTCAGCCTTCGTTTCCTGCAAACAGAGGATATCGGGCTTTTCGTCTGCGAGATATTCGAGGAAGTTCTTCTTCAGAATGGCGCGGAGTCCGTTGACGTTCCAGGAGATGAGTTTCATTAAGGGTTAGGCCATGATTTCACGAACCACCCGGCCCTCGACGTCCGTCAGGCGAAAGTCACGTCCGGCGTAGCGATAGGTCAATTGCTCATGGTCCATACCCATTAATGCCAACAGGGTGGCATGAAGATCGTGGATGTGAACCTTTTCATCGACGCAATAGAATCCGTAATCATCGGTGATGCCGTAGCTGGTGCCTCGTTTCACACCGCCACCGGCCATCCACATGGTGAAGGCGTGTGGGTGATGATCACGACCATCGGTCCCTTGCAGGGTTGGGGTCCGACCAAATTCGCCGCCCCATAAGACGAGGGTCTCGTCCAGCAGACCCCGCGATTTCAGGTCGCGGAGGAGACCCGCTATCGGACGGTCCACCTCCCCGGCCAGTCGTCCGTGCTCCTTGGTCAGGTCATCGTGTTGGTCCCAATAGCCGTGGGTCACCTGAACAAATCGCACGCCCCGTTCACAGAAGCGGCGAGCCATCAGGCATTGACGGGCAAAGGAGGCGGTCTTGGGATCGTCCAAACCGTATAACTTGCGGGTTAATTCGGTTTCCCCCGACAGATTCATGACCTCCGGGGCCTCGGTTTGCATCCGGAATGCCAGCTCAAATGATTCGATGCGGGCTTCGAGAACCGGGTCGTGACCGGCTTGGGCGAGGTGCTCGCGGTTCAGGTCACCCAATAAGTCCAATTGAGCCCGTTGAAGGGGGGTATTCTCGTTCGGATCGTGCAAGTAGTGGATACTGGCGTTTTCCACCGGAACACCCCCACCAATGGGTGTTCCTTGATGCACTGCGGGGAGGAAGGCACTCGACCAATTGGCCACCCCACCGTGCCCCAAGCTGGGATTAATGGTGATGAAGCTGGGCAGGTTTTGGTTTTCCGTTCCCAGTCCGTAAGAAATCCAGGAACCCATGCTGGGGCGAACAAAGGTATCGGAGCCGGTATGCAGCTTCAGCAGGGCTCCGCCGTGCGCTTCATTGGTGCCATAGACCGACTTGATAAGGCAAAGTTCATCGGCGCATTGACCGACCAGGGGGAACAGGTCGCTGACCATCGTACCGGACTGACCATACGGACGAAATTCCCAGGGAGACTTTCCCAGGTTGGCGGTCTTGGCGAATTGGATGCGCGGCTTGGCAAAGGGAAGTGGCTGACCGCTATCGCGAATGAGCCGGGGTTTGTAGTCAAACGTATCGACATGCGACGGGCCGCCGTGCATGAAAAGAAAAATCACCCTCTTGGCACGGGGCGCAAAGCGCGGAGCCCGGACGGCGAGCGGATTTGCGGATACTCCCGCCGTTGCCGGATTCAGAGAGGTTAACAGGCCGAGCAGGGCGAGGTTGCCAAAGCCGCCGCAGCATTGACGCAACATCTGCCGTCGGGAAATAGGGGGAGGCTGAACGTGGCGCATAGGGGCTAATCCAGATAAAGAAATTCATTCGAGCACAGGAGAGTCCGGCACAAAGCGGACCAGGCTCCCGTCTCGGGTTGGGTCGGGATCAGCGATTTGGCCACTTCCAAAAACGTGCGCACTCGTTGTAATTCGTTCGCAGATGGAGACCGGCTCAAGACCCGCTGATAGGCGGCAGCAATGCGGGCCAAATCATCTGGATATGGGGTGGCCAGGAGGTCGGTGGCCATGGCCGTGGCCGAGGATTTGACCAAGGGGCCATTCAGGAAGAACAAGGCCTGATGGGAGACCACGGTTGGGGTTCGTTTGGCGGTGCAAACACTGGAATTCGCCACGTCGAAAATGCCAAACACGTCGTAGCCACGATCCCGGACCACGGGCAGGTACAAAGACCGGCGAAGCGAGTCGGCAGACACTCGGTCGGCGGGAGCGTAATCATCATTTTTCCAATCGACCAGACTTCCACCGGTTTCGCGGGCAAGGCGGCTGGAAACTTCCAGGAGAGCGTCCCGAACCATTTCTCCTTCCAACCGTTGTCGGGGAAAACAGGAAAGAAATCGATTATCCGGGTCTTGGGGAGGGGATTCACCGGATTGCTGGCGATACGTGGCGCTGGTGACGATCAATTGCTGGAGGTGCTTGACGTTCCATCCGGACCGGATGAATTCGAGCGCCAGGGCGTCGAGCAATTCTGGATGGAAGGGGTGCTCACCGCGGACGCCAAAATTGTCGGCCGTCCGCACGAGTCCTTCACCGAAATGAGCCTGCCAGAGTCGATTGACAAAAACCCGGGCCGTCAGGTGATTGGCCGAGTGGGTCAGCCATTGGGCCAATTCCAATCGACCACTTTGATTCGTCGGCATCGCCGGATCGTTGGCCGTTGACAGGCACTGAATGAATCCGCGGGGGACCGGTTCCTTGGCCAGATTCAAGTGACTTCCCCGGATATGGACCGGTAAATCGACGGCTTTGTCTTCCGCAACCGCCAGCGCCATCTGCGCCGGAGGTGGAGCGTGTGCAGTGATTTGCTGGATTTCCTGTTCAATTCCGGCAATCTCCATTTTTGCCCGGTTGGAAAAGAGCTCCAGGGAGTCCGGCCCCCCGCGAAATGCACCGATGGGACCAAATAGAGCCTGATAGGTTTCGGCAGCCCCCATCGCCATTCGTTGTTCATCCGATAAATGATTAAAGTCCCACCGAGCAATTGCACCTTCGGCAGCTACCGATTCGGGTTGTTGCGCATGGCGATGAAGTTCCGCCTCGCCTAGAGCCCGATTGTAGATGCGAACCTCATCCAATCGACCCTGAAAATAAACATATCCATCGGGACGACGCCCGAGAGCAAGCGGTCCAATTCCTGGATGACGTGGCCTTCCAACAGACAATTCGGCAGCGGCGTCGCCATCAACGAATAAGCGGAGCAAAGCGCCATCGTAGGTGAAGGCCAGATGATGCCATTCACCCACAGCGAAATGATGGCGCTTACTGAACAAGGAGATGACGTGGTCGCGACCGCCACCGATATTGAGGTGGGCACCCGGATGACCTTTGTCCAAAAGCAGGGCATAATGCCCTTCGTCCCATTCATTGGCATTCTTGCTGACCAACCACCGGCGGGTTTCCCCTTCGGTGGGGATATTTTCGGCCCGGACCCAGGCCTCAACGGAGAGTTGTTGAGGCTCCAAACTGTCGGAATGTGGGATTTCCAGGTGATTCGTTCCGGTCGCCAGGAACCCACCCTCCACCCGACCTTCCACCATATGCAGAGGCATATTGCTCTCCGGGGCATTTTCGTTGCGAATCAGTTCCACCAGTTCCTGGTTGGTGGCGGCTTTGCGAAGAAACCGGCTGACGAGATTGGTGGCCGGGTCAGGTTCCAACAGCCGTCCCAATTGGGCCGTCCAGTTGGTACTGAAGCCGTCCGGCAGTGGTTCCCGCGACAGGGTCGCGCGAAGCCATTGAGGAAAGTCACGAAGACCAGCGGAGAGGCATTCCTCTTGAGCGCGCTTTTTGGCGGCAGCCAATTCGGAGCGTTTGGATTTCAAGGCATCGCCAGAGGCTTGAATGGCGGTCAACTGTTCGAATGAAGAAACGCAGCGTTCATTGGCCCGGGAGACAAAATCGAGGTTGGCCATCGTCCGAGTGCTTCGAAAGATGCCGGCCATCGCGTAGTAATCGCGGGTCGAAATCGGATCGAATTTGTGGTCGTGACACCGGGCGCATCCGACGGTCAGTCCAAGAAAAGAGCGACTGATGACATCGATTTGTTCGTCGACCAAATCCATCACCAGCTTTTGTTTGTCTTGTTCTGCCAACATTTTGGGTCCCAAGACCAGGAATCCAGTGGCAATCCAGCGATCAAAGATTTCCGCTTCGGGCACTCCGTTGGTGGGCATTAAATCACCGGCCAATTGTTCGGTTACAAACTGATCGAACGGAAGATTCCGGGTAAAGGAACGCACGACCCAGTCCCGATATCGCCAGGCGTTGGCCATGAACTTGTTTTCGTCCTGCCCGTTGGAGTCGGCGTAACGAGCCAAATCCAACCACCAACGGGCCCATCGCTCTCCGTAGGCAGGAGACGAAAGCAAACGCTCCACCAAGCGCTGCTCGGCATCC
>CAILNN010000402.1 GCA_903835555.1 uncultured Verrucomicrobiota bacterium | reverse complement strand
GTTGGCGGGAAGCAGATTGGCGATCGTTGCCTGGGATGCTCAAGACCCCGCTGCGACGGCGATTGCCTCAGAAAGAGAAACGGCCCATCCGATGAGGGTACGGCGCTTAGAAAAAGGCGGCTGTGTTCTTGCTGTCCGGCACGGCATTTTTGTTGTGGCTCCCACACTCTGGTAGTCGTGCGCTCGTCTTAGGAAGCGTTTCCGCGACTAGGCTTTGGCCAGCGCTTTGGCGCAGTAGGTGTTCAGGCTTTCGCCCTCGGCCAAGGCCTTGAGCGCGAGACGACGATGAACAGCAGGATCGACCCGCAAGACGAATCGACCACTGTACTTGGCGAGGTCGGCTGTGGCTGGCGGCAAGGCCTTGCCGTCAGCCTCCAAGACATCAATCCACTCGGAAACAATTCGACATAGTTCTGCGTAAACTGTCGCTTCGTCGTCCCCGTGGCAGCACCGACCAATAATGGGCGGAGCGCTGCCCACAAAACAGCCGTCTTCCTCGCTCCATTCCACTAGTTTCGCGAATCCAGCAGTTTTAACCTGAAGTTGTTTCCGATCAGATCGTTTCATGTCTGGGCAGCCGCGATTGCCAGCCGGACTTCCTTTTCTTGATATGGCTTGGCGTCTTGACCCGGTTGACCGCTTAAAGTCACTCGTGCTTCTTTAGGATGCATAAAATTGCGGTGGCTTCCTTTTCCACCCCGGTCAACGAAACCAGCACGCTCCGAGTCGGCAATCAACTGACGAAGCTTTCGCGGCATTCAGTATCAAAGCAGTATCACAATTGGTTTGTCGCGTCAATGCCGCTTCTCGTGTCCTTCCCGCTTAACCAGAATGTAGTAGATACCGAGCGCAGTCGAATAGCCGCCAATTCCCAGAGATTGACTACTTCTTCCACCACTTCTTGCCGTAATCATTGCTGGGATCGCGGAACATGGTGTGGATGTGGTTGACAGGGTCACCGCCCAATCGTTGCGGCGAAAACTCGATCACCACCGTCGGCCCTTGAATCCGATAATAGAAGGCCGATCCGGGCGTCGTGGGACCGCTCCAGGCAAACCACGTTTCCCTGATGTTGGCCTTTAGTTCCGCCATCTTCGCCGTGGCACCCACGTCATTGAGGATGCCCACCCACTCATGGGCTAGGTCCAGCACCGCAGCCTGTTGAGTTTCCGTCATTTCCGCCGCCTTCAGGCCTTCGGGTTGGATGGTCTGGCCATCGTGCCCGGGGCCCAGCACCAAGTCAGCCATTTGCGATCCGATGATCGCCTTCTTGCGCTGCTCCTCGTTCAACGTCGAAATGAACGCAATCGCTTTGTCGTATTCGGCCCCAAGTGGTCGCACCGTTTTTCCCTCCCAAGTGTATTTGGCTGGCTGGGTGGCTGTGTGAGTCGGTGTCAGCACGCCATGGGGACCATCCACAGTGATGTTCAAAGCCAGATGATGGCCTCCCCACTGCAACATCCATGGGTCCGTCGATGAAGGCGCACCCACAAACGAAATGTAATATTCATCCTTTCCGAAAGTCAGACCACCCGCCCCACCTGGTCCAGTTCCACGCCCGCCCGGTGGCGGACCGTTCTGAGGTCCGCCCGGGCCTCCCGGAGGAGGTCCACCCGGCCCGCCGGGTCCTCCACGCCTTCCGGGACCACCCGAACCCTCTTCCCGCTTGAGCACCTCATCACCGTTCATAATGCCCACGACTTTCTCATAGCCGCTCGGACTTAGCAGGGCCTTGAGGAGCTTTTGGGCGGCTGCCAATTGTTCCGGTTTCAGGTCTCCCAAGCGTAGCCCGTTTCGGTGGACCATGGATGTCGGCAGATTCGACCAACGCTGCCGCTGCTGTTCGTCGTCAATGGCAAAAACCGCCGCCTTGCGCTGGGTATCATCCAGAGTCGCGAGGAAAGCCTTCGCCGCTGTCACGGCTTGGTCGGTTACTGCTTGATACGAGCCATGCGCGGTTTCCGCTTTGGCAATTGGGGACATCGCGGGGATTCCCACGAGGCACAATGAAAGGACTGCCGCAGCGGCCCTTTTAGTCTTCAAAAATGAGGTCATGACAAGGTTTTTCGCCGGTTGGAAATTGAGTGTTAGGTGACTTCGCCCGGCTTGTTGAGTCAAGAATCTACTTCCTGTCCCATTAAGCCACGATTAGGGTATGATTCCAGTGTCGGATGACTTTTTCCGCGAATCTGGATATGATCTTGCCAATCTTGGCGCTCAGGGGGGCGGATATACCCTCTACAGGCTGACTCTTACCCATAAGCAGGTACCAGATACTGACTAGAAGCTTGCGGGCCAACGCCGCCACCACCAGCCGGAGTTCTCCTTTCCGGGCCAACAACCGGCGGCCCCACTCGGCCATGGGATGGGTGCGCGAGCGCAGGATGGAATGAGCGGATTCGATGAGTAGACTGCGCAGCAGCTTGTGCCCGTGACCGCCGATGCCGCCGCTCCAATTGCCTTCGCCGCTGTCGTCGAAGGCCGGGTTGAGCCCGACATATTTGACCAATTTCTTGGGCTCTGCGAAACGCTGGATATCCCCGATGACGGCACCCACGGCAAAGGCGACAACATCCCGGATGCCGCAAAGGCGTACCAGACTAAGCAGTTGCGGGTCCTGGACGACTTCCTGGGCCTGCAAGCTCGCCCAGCGAGCCTCGCTGGCGAGGGCATGCTCCAAGTCAGCCAGCTTGATCTCGATAACTTGCCATTTCGAGGGCGACCAGTCCCGGGCTGCGCGAATGAGTTCGACGCGCTTGGGAGCTGGGCAATCAATCAAGCGCTGCTCTAGCCCGACTTAGCGGATTCAACCTCAAAAGCTGCGATTTTCACCGCGTAAGTAATTGGAAATCAGGGGGGCAAATCTTCAAAAGTGTTGTAGTGCAGACTCACCCCCTTCCCGGGAGCGTGAAAACGGTGTCAGACTCCC
>CAILNN010000401.1 GCA_903835555.1 uncultured Verrucomicrobiota bacterium | reverse complement strand
CTCGAAACAATTGATCTGACCACTCCCTTCGCTCCGTCCGCACCCAATCTGAATATCCGTGAGGCATGGTCGACGACCCGGGGAGAAGGAATTCGGGTCTCCATCGGCGATGATGGCGTGGATGATCAGCACCCCGATCTGGCGGCGAACATCGATTCCACCAGTTTCAATTTTATCACGGGAGAATCCTCGGGCAGCCACACCGGTGCAATGGAATATCACGGCACCGCTGTCGCCGGTTTATTGGCAGCCGTTACTGGAAACAAAATAGGGGTTGCTGGTGTCGCACCCGGGGTCCGGTTGGCCAGTTGGGTCATTTTTGACGAGTATGGCCAACCGGCCTCGGACGATGAATTGGCGTCGATGTGGACGAGTTACAATAGTGGTTCTCCATTGATTTCCGTTCAAAGTCATTCCTGGGGCAATTCCGATACTGATTTTCTCCCCATCAGCGATATCGAGTGGAGTGGCATTCAAGCGGCCGAGACCGGAGGACGCGATGGGTTGGGCACCGTCATTGTTCGATCTGGCGGCAATAATCGTGCACAGGACGCCAACGGAAACGTCAGTGTGGGTGATGCAAATTTGGATCAGTACGCGAACGATCCTCACCAAATTGCCGTCGCCGCCGTATTGCCCAGCGGATGGGCGGCCAGTTACAGCAATCCCGGGGCATGCATACGAGTTGCAGCACCGAGCGGCGATACGGCCAACGGGATCAATGGCCTGACGACCACCGATCCCGTTGGAGCCAGAGGGCAAAATGTCTTTGTCGATCCAAGCAATCCCGATTCTGCGGACTATGTGACTGGCCTGGACGGTTTTTCGGGAACCTCAGCGGCAGCACCTCAAGTGGCTGGCTTGGCTGCATTGGCATTGGCCGTAAATCCTGGCCTCTCCGCCCGCGATATTGGTCTGATTCTTTCCCTTTCCTCCCGTCATCCCCACGGTCTGGATCCAGAATTGGCCACGAATGCGGCCGGCTTTGCGCTGACCCATAGTCTTGGGTTTGGAGTGACCGATGCTGGATTGGTCGTGGACCTTGCGAGGCGTTGGTCCAATCGTCCGCCAGAAACGGTACTGCACTACACCAACTTTGACGCTCAAGCGATTCCCGACGACGGCTACCGATTCCAGGTTCGGGATGCCAACACGTCGTCCCTTCTTCTCGATGTTCCGGCAACGGGATCTCTCGGTCTGCAGCCCGATCAACCGACACCGTGGAGTACTTTATTCGACGTAGGAACGGCTGACACACCGCCGACTGCAAGCCTTGCCAATGGCGGTACCCTTATCCATGTCGGGGGGCCATCCTACGCTGCGGCAATTGGCAACGTCGCGGCGTCCGGCGGTGCATTTGCCATCCTATTGAACAACCAAGGCGCACTCCGATTGATTATGCCGGGCACCGACTACGTGCCGATCCCTGCGGCCTTGATCAGCGAAATCGATGGACAAAACGTCCAGGCGATACTGGCCACCAACTCCGCCGTGGAAGGGCGACTTCTGCTACAATCGGCTCGCTTTACCTTTCCGGCCAAGTCAGCCCTTACGGTCGAGAATGTTCAGGTCCACTTTTCCTGGAGCCATCCTCGGAGCGCTGATCTCCGCGTAACGGTGCGGTCTCCGGCAGGCACGGTGAGTATCCTCCATCGTCCCGGCGGCACAGCTAACCCCGTGCCGTCCGATTGGACCTATTCGTCGGTGCGGTATCTGGGCGAGACGAGTCTCGGCACGTGGACGGTTTCGGTCACCGATGAGGCTACCGGGCAAACAGGCTCGGTGAACTCGATAGAACTTCTGCTCAGCGGTGTGGCGATTCTGGATTTGGATGGAGATGGACTGGATGACTCGTGGGAAATCAGCCATTTCGGCAATTTACGATCAGGCCCAAAGGACGACCCCGACGGTGATGGATGGAATAACGCGACCGAACAGATGATTGGATCGAATCCGACTGTCAATGATCGTCCGTTGCTGGTGACAATATCCAATCAAATGGCACAGCGGTTTCGTTTGAGTTGGCCTGCATTGAACGGAGTTCTTTACCAAGTGGAAAGCACGAGCAACGTCGGCGGGCCATGGACTCCCTTCAAGCTAGTGCCCGGTCAATATCCGGAGTCGGTCTTGTTTTTTGAGGCGGGACTGCAGCCGCTCTGGTTTCGAGTGCGCACGAGCCCTTAGATCGGTTGAAACCGCGCGTATCCTTATGTCTTACCAACTGGTTCAACTCAAGAATGGCACCTGGAGCGTCCATTCCGTGCGTGAGGAAGAAACCTTTCATCCCGTGATCGGACCTGTAGCTGAAGCGGAGGCTCTGTACGTTCGCCAACTCCGATTGCTGGAACGGATGGCCGCGATAGAGAACCGCGAATTCGTCGTGTGGGATATCGGCCTCGGTGCGGCAGCCAATGCATTGACCGCCCTGCGGGCACTCCGACACTTGCCGGGACGACTCCGGTTGATCAGTTTTGATTGCACACTTGAACCGCTGCGATTTGCCCATTGTCATTCGGATCAACTGGTCTTTTTGGATGGGTACGATGGTTCCGTTAAGAATTTATTGGAGGCAGGTCGGGTTCAGTTCCGAGACAGGAATTTGGAGGTCGCCTGGGAGGTTAGGATTGGAGACTTCCCTTCGCTCCTGCACTCGGACGCGGCCAGGAATTGGCCATCTCCCGATGCCATTCTGTTTGACGCCTATTCACCGGCCAAGAATCCGGCGATGTGGAATCTGGCTTTGTTCACCCGCCTCTTCGAAATCGTCGCACCGGTTCATCCCTGCAACTTAGCCACCTATTCCCGGGCGACATTGCTTCGAACCACGCTCCTCTTGGCCGGATGGCATGTGGGGGCGGGCGACGCAACCGGTGAAAAGGAAGAGACGACAGTGGCCGCAACCGTGCCTGAATTGATCAATCGCCCCTTGGATGGAGGTTGGCTGGAGCGGGCCTATCGATCGACGAGCGCCGAGCCATTGGCGGATTCCCAGTACTGCCAGAGACCCCTTTCGGCAGCGAACAGAGAAAGACTAACGGAACATCCGCAATTTCAGAAGTATTGTCGCACGGCGGCGACCAGGAAATAAGCTCCGCCAATGGCGATAGCGTTGGACCCGTACTTCTGGATACGGAATCGGAAGTTACTTCCGTAGGTGCGAGCCATCCAGGCAATCAGGCTCCAAAAGGGAACGCCGACCAGCAGATGCCCAAACTCGACTCCGAGGCAAAAGGCGATAATCGCGACCGCCAGCGGTTGGCCACCCTCACCGCCGATGGCTTCATTAAGACCGGTAGCGAAACCCAGTCCGTGGACCAACCCGAAGCCGAAAGCGGTCACCAAGCGCCATCTCGATTGCGCACGTCGCGGAGCCCAACCATTTTCCAAGGCGACCAGGATAATGCTTAAAGCGATGAATGGTTCGACGAACCAAGGCGGCAAACGCACCCAATTCATGGCCGAGCAGGTCACGGTCAACGAATGGGCCGCCGTAAACACCACCACGAGCCTGAGAAAATCACGTATCCTCATGGCCGCGAGTGCCAGGGATGCGAGAAAAAGCAGGTGATCGTAACCAGTCAGGATATGATGAATTCCCAAGCGAAGGAATCCGCCGAAATTGGCTGTGGACGCGTGAGCGATGGTTTCCCCTGATGTTGATGCGGCCAGATTGATTGTCGATTGAGTCGGGACTGTCACATCGAAGGGTAGGCCGGGACGAACGATACCGGTGCCCAGACTCGTACGGTCCTGCATCTTGACGGCGATGGCATAAACAACCTCCCAGGAAATGCCCGGCGCATACCGCTCGTCCTCCAAAGCTGTCGTGGCAAAGTGAAGCAACGGGCTGGAATCGGTGCCACGGGTTGCGAGCAAATCAAATGCAACCCTTGTTTGGTCCAAATAATCAGCGGTGCCCTGCCCGCCGCCTGCGTCCGAATCGGTGATCAGTGTCCAATCGGAGAATTGGAGGTCTAATGGTTGCCCATTTTCGGTTACTTGAAGATGGGTTCGAAGGTAAGCACCCTGCTGCAGAAAGGCTGGGTGCCAACCTTCCAAAGTGGCGGGCAGATGTTCATTGAAGGCTGGTCCGCAGGAAATTGAAACTTCGCGGAGGGTGCTACTGACCCGCATGACAATCCGATTCGTCTCCACTGTCACCCACCACGTATTCTGAAGCAGCGGATGAGCGCCGACCATTCGGCACCACAGAACGGCAACGACGAGAAAAAGAGCCGGAGGCAAGTGGCACATCCGGCGAGGCAAACTGAACCGATCAGGTGGGATCAAACGATCTCCGGGACGAAAAACGGCGGACGCCCGTATTCCCGCAAGAGGTGATTGGCCGGGGCGTTTTCGTAAAATGTTTCGTTGAGTGAGTCGATTTCCAAGAGGGCTCCCAGCGTGAGTGGGCTCCGGATGAGATCGACTTCATTGGCCTGCAAGTGGTCCAACATGCGACCGAAGGCTTCGAGCGCCACGTCGTCACTTTTCAAACGTTCACGAAGCGCAGGCGGTCCCAATTTCTCACCCAATCGATGGCTGATATTGCCAAGATGACACAGAGCGCTGCTGATATGTCCTTCTTCGATATCCGCGTTGAGTTCGGAACGATGACGGCTACGAACTGCCTGGATGAAGTTGAGATAATGATTGCCTGTGCCCTGGAACCGTTTGATCTCATTACCCCGATTGTCTTGGACAACGACTTCCGAATAGGAGGACGGGATGACCACAATGCCCTCTTCATAAGAGATCACAACACCAATTTGGGTGTGATGGTACTCCGGCATGTTCTTGGTCCAAAGTTCCGGGGCTTGGAAAATCTTGGACTTGGGGAGACCGCGAACCTCGAAAATGAGCGGTGCGGTATCGTAATCGTGGATGACAAACTGGGTATTCGGGGTATCGCCGTCATCGAAGTAACCGACGCGTCCGCCGACGCTCAACACGCCATTGCTAATGCGTTTTTCCCCGAGAAACCAGCGGGCGATATCCATCTGGTGGATACCCTGGTTGCCAACATCTCCGTTTCCGTTTTGGAAAACCCAGTGCCAATCGTAGTGGAGTTTCTTGCGAAAAAGCGGTTGAACTGGAGTGGGTCCACACCAGAGGTCGTAGTCAATGGTGTCGGGAATAGGGGTCGGGGAGGAAACCCGCCCAATGCTTTGGCGGGGTTTGAAACAGAGGCCGCGGGCAAACTGGATTTTCCCCAACTTCCCTTCTTTCAGCCACGCGACCGCTTCCTGTAACGCCGGGCTGGAGCGCGATTGTGTGCCGGTCTGAACAATCCGATGATGCTTGCGAGCGGCCTTCACAATCTGACGGCCTTCCCAGACATTGTGCGATACGGGTTTTTCCACGTAGACATCCTTGCCGTGCTGGCAGGCCCAAACGGCAATCAGTGCGTGCCAATGATTGGGAGTGGCGGTGGAAATGGCATCAATATCGGGCTGTTCCAGCAATTTTCGAACATCGGTAAACGTCGCCACCGGATTCCCTTCGGCAGCCAATTTTGAGGCCGTCGATTCGAGAACTGTCCGATCGACATCACACAGTGCCACCACCCGGACACCCTTCAGTTTACGAAAGTTTTCGATGTGATCCTGGCCGCGACTATTGAAGCCGACAACCGCCACCCGAATATCCCCATTGGCTCCGGGGACTTTGGCCCAAAGGGAGGCGGGTGCGGCGACAGAAGCCATCGCGGCGGATTTCAGGAAGCGACGACGATTTAGATTCATGGCAAGAAATTGCGAACTGGACCGATAATGACAGCGTTTATGACAGACGGCAACGACAGGTGACGGAGGCTTGGCTAGGGAAACCGAATTTTTTCATATTCCACGTAGCGCTGCTCCAATTCAACAGGAGTAGAGACACCAGTATGGAAAAGAAATCGATACTGAAAAGTGACGTTCTTGCCGGCAGCGATCTTCAGATCACCTGTGCCGACCGGGGCTTTTTCGAAATCATGGAGGCCGAACGGATTTACCGCAAAGAGTCCATAGTCTCTGGCATGCCAGGTGGATGGGTGGCGGGGATTTGAGGGATGATCGAAAATGGCGACACCTTGAATCGAGCCGCCAACGGGTCCCGAATAATCGCACCAGGCCGAGTGGGTCCCCCAAACCGATCCATTTTGCAGGCCTTCACGATTGACTAACAAGCCGAGCCCGGCGGTACCGTCCGATTTCTTGACACGCATGGATTCGGCAACCCGAATGGCCATGGAACCTTCCTTGGTGTCCCCGAGGACCAAGTCCCCAGCGGTGGCAAAAATGGTGATGGAGAAGTCCATCACCCGATTATTTCCCTGTGGAGGGTAAAACCGCATGGTTCGCTCATCGCTGGCCACAATGTTCCCCTTTTTGTCGATCCAACGGTTCCGGCTAATCAATTCACCTCTGAGGCTGCCAGAACTGATCTCGGCAAAGGACTGATGAACTGTTTTGCCTGCCCCGTCCACTTCGCTCCAAAAATCTTCTCCGTTGACTGCACCGTGCGCCCACCACAATCCGTGATGATGGGGATGATCATGCTCTTCACCCGGGACTGTTTCCTGAGGCCAACGACGAGTCAAATGATCGCCGGAAGCAGACAAAACCGGGTAGAGAAAAGGGCGCGAAACTCCGCGAAAATGATATTCGGTGAACAGGTGACCGTCCAATTCAACTCGGATGACATCGTTGGTCTCAAATAGATGGACCCGAAATGATGTGGGCGGGACTTGGCCCAGGCCGCTGCCAAACCCGAGAATGAGCTCGAGCGCAACCCAGATGGCCATGCGACCGAGGATTCGATGCAGAAAGGTCGGGTACATGTGCAGGTAAATGCCGATGAACCCGAACCGAGGTCAATCGTTTATTGTTCAGATGACGGATTTCGTGATCAAAAAGCTAGGCGTCCGACGCTGCCATCGCGACTGGCATCCGCAGGCCAACCTGTAAACCTGTGGGATTGCGCAATTGAAGCTGCATCGAACCCCCGCAGGCTACCAAGCAGGTTTTCACAATGGCCAATCCCAAACCAAATCCGCCACCTTCACGGGTTCGGGCCAATTCCGGACGGAAGAACGGCTCGCCCAACTTGGCCAGCGCCTCTGGAGGGACCCCGGGGCCACAGTCTCGTACCCAAAGGGTAACGCTTTCCCCGCCTGTCTCTGTCGACACTTCGATAGGTCCGGCCTTTCCCGCGTACCGAATGGCGTTGCGGAGGACGTTTCCAAACGCTCGCGCCAATAGGTCCGGTTGCCCTAGAACCATCAAGGTGGAAGGCACATCCACTCGAATATCCACTTCAACGACTGATTCGCGGGCGATGACGGTCTGTACCAGCTTGAACAAATCCACCGTCACGGGCGTGCGACTTTTTTCCGCCAGTCCCGCCTTGGAAAAATCGAGCAATTCGTTGACCAGCCCACTCATGACTCGGACTTCCTCCCGGACGTCTTGAACGTACTCCGCCTGCCGCTCATCGGCCCGTTGTTCCAATATTCCCAGTGCCATTTCCATACGGGCCAACGGGGTGCAGAGCTCGTGGGCAATATCTCCCAGAAAGCGCTTTTGTCCGGTCACGAACCGACGGAGTTGAGCGGCCAGATGATTGATTGAACCCGCCAAATGGTCGAGTTCATCGCCCCAGCGGGTGCCGAGTTCAACATCGAATTGGCCGGCTGCGATGCTGGTTGAGGCCTTATTCATCGCAGCCAAGGTGCGGGTGATCCGGATTACAAAGGGCACCCAAAACAGGGCGGAAAAGCCAGCGGCTCCAGCCAGCAGCCACAAGGGAGTAAAATCAAAAATCAGGCCGATGGCTCGCCAGGAGTCCAACTTGATCAATAAATTCCCGGGTCTTGGCTCGCGATCCCCAATGGTGGGCAACGGAATTCCCGCTCCGACCCAGAACCGCAACGGATTGCCGGCTGCCAGGATGAATTTCTTTCCGAATCCACGCCGGGAATTGATTTCCGGTTCACCTGCTCCCCGGGGAGGATGTGGCCCGCCGTCTGGATCGTCAAATCCACCCTCCGCCGGCCCAAGCGGAGGGCCCTCATGAAATGGTTGATCGCCTCGAAGGGGGTCCGTTCCAGATAGGCGGCGCGGGTGCCTTGGAGGGTGTTCGCGGCGAAAATCTCGAATCTTCAGTAAAATCTCGGAGGGAATACTCAGGTCCTCGCCGGCGATTCGTTCCCCGAACGGATTCACCAACTCAATCCGGGCAGTCGAATTGGTCGTCACTTGCTGAAGCACCTGATCCCACCCGGCGCGATCTTGCTCGGAGAGCCTCCAAGCGACGTCGAACACGAGACGGTCAAATGGCGCTCCCAATCGTCCATGAAGAAGCCCATCCCAACTCAGGCTTTGGTCTCCATCGATGACGAGGTAGACCCCCATCGCAAGCAGCAGGATATTTAAGAAAAACCAACTCAACACCTGAACATACAGCGGCAATTTGAGACGAAAGGTTTGCATGCTGGCGTCTCAGAAGTCTGTTCGGTTTGGGTCCACCAGCATATAGCCCGCCGATCGAAGGGTCCGGATGAACCGGGGTGCCTTGGCGTCGTCGCCCAGCTTTCTTCGGAGTGCCGAGATATGGACATCAATCGATCGGTCAAAGACATCAAAATTTCGGTCCCGAATCTCATCCAACAATTGTTCGCGGCTTCGAACCCGTCCCCGGGCGCGGGCAAGGGACAGCAATAAATCAAATTCGACCGGGGTCAGAACCATCGGTTTGTCGTCCAAAACTGCCGTTCTTGATTCCGGATGGATTCGGAGGGGCCCAATCACCAATTCATCGGAGTCTTCACTGGACTCCTTCGCCCCCGAAGCACCCGACTTGGTTCGGCGAGTAACCGCGCGAAGACGCGCCAATAGTTCACGGCTGGAAAATGTCTTGGGCAGATAATCGTCCGCTCCAATTTCCAAGCCGACGATTCGATCAGCCTCATCCCCCCGGGCGGTGAGCATCAAAACGGGAACATCGTTCGTCTTGCGGATTTGTTGCAAGACCTGGAATCCGTCCAGACCGGGAAGCATGACATCCAGAATGACCGCATGCCATGGCTGTTCAATAGCACGACGGGCCCCTTCTGCGCCCTCGTGAACGGCCTCAACCGAGTATCCAAGCGGTTCAAGGTAGTCACGAATCAGGCGACAGAGCTTGCGATCGTCATCAATGACGAGAAGTCGCCGAACTTCAACTGGAGATGTCACGGGTGGGGCGGAACTCATGCGGCGCAGAAGGTGTACGAGGGATGAGAAAGACTGGCGCGATTTTTTACCATCCCTTTACATTTTTGACTCTAGCAGAACATCAAGCCTTTACATACGTCCGCTTTATTGGAGTCGAAGTTCAGCGGCGGATGCCGCGAGCCGCAGAAGACATCAACACATAACACAATCTAGTCGTATGAATCGTCAACTCACCACCCTCGTGCTAGCCGCGCTTTGCGCGACCAGTCTCTCTATTCAAGCCCAGGATGCTCCTCCTCAAGACGGCCCGCCTCCTGGCGGCCCTGGCGGTCATCGCGGCGGTCATCGTCCGCCGCCTCCGATCATTGCCGCTCTCGACACCAATCACGACGGGGTGATCGATGCCGATGAAATCGCCAATGCGGTCGCTTCCCTGAAGACGCTCGACAAGAACAAGGACGGAAAACTGACTCAAGATGAGCTTCGTCCCGCCCATCCTCCGGGAGGTCCAGCCGGTGGTCCTCCAGACGGTGGCCCTGCCGGTGGTCCTCCCGATGGCGGACCAGCAGGTGGCCCTCCGGATGACGGAAATCCTCCTCCTCCACACGATGGACCTGGCGGTCCCGAAGGGCCTGATGGACGTCCGCCAGAGCCCCCGATTATGGCAGCCCTCGATGCCAACCATGATGGTGTCATCGATGCCAGCGAAATCGCCAATGCCGTTGCCGCTTTGAAGACGCTCGACAAGAACCACGACGGCAAATTGACGCAGGATGAACTCCGTCCGGCCCGTCCAAATCACCCGGAACACGGCAAGCGCCGTCCCGGTCCAAGCGATGGACAATAGTTCCTTGCAGGCAGGGTGATAAGACCCAGGCTATTGGCCTGGGTCTTCTGCTGAATAGGTCCTGGAGTACCAATAGGACGTATAGGACCTATAGGACCCATGGATGAAAGTGGGCTGGGACTTCAATTGCCGCCACCCACCAGATTCCGGGCTTTAGACAATGCGGCTTCGAGTTGGCTGGCATCCTTGCCTCCGCCGCGGGCGTTGTCCGGGCGTCCGCCACCCTTACCGCCTACAATCGGGGCGATTTGTTGGATGAGCTTGCCGGCCTGGACCTTGGAAGTCCATTCACTGGAAACACTGGCGATCAGGCTAACGGCACCCTGGTAAGCCGTTCCCAAAACAACGACTCCCGCAAAGCTTCCTTTCAGGGCATCGACCACCGCTTGCAATGCGTCGGCTTCCATACTGGGGAGGTGTTCGATTAAGGTTGGAATCCCATTTAACTGAAAAGCGCGGGTCACCAAAGCTGTCGCCGTGTGGGCGGCTTCGCGCTGGCTCGCGGCCTTCAAGGCTTTCTCCAACTCCTTTTGTTGCGCCAGGATGGCCTCAATTTTGCGCTCAACTTCTGCGAGTGGAGAGTTAATCGAGACGGCGACTTGTCGCAGTGAGGCTTGCTCGCGGCGCACGAGGTCGTAGGCGGTCAAGCCGGCGACCGCTTCGATTCGGCGGACGCCAGCGGCCACGGCTGATTCCGCGACGATCCGGAATAAACCAATTTCGCCGGTGGCCCGGACGTGGGTGCCGCCGCAGAGCTCCATGGAATAACCGTCGAGCGAACCGGACTCGCCACCCACTTGAACCACGCGAACGATTTCTCCGTATTTGTCCCCGAAGAACTGTTGAATATCGGACCGTGATTTGACTTGGGCATGGGGGACTTCGGTCCAACTGACTTCGGCATTCTCAACGATCCGCTCATTCACCAATCGTTCCATGTCGGCCAGGTGTTGAGGAGTCAATGCGGCGCTATTGAAGTCAAACGTGAGCTTGTCGGGACCGACAAAGGACCCTTTTTGGGACGCATCGCGATTGACCACTTCATGCAGAGCCCAATGCAGCAGATGGGTAACGGTATGATGGCGCTGGATGGCATTG
>CAILNN010000400.1 GCA_903835555.1 uncultured Verrucomicrobiota bacterium | reverse complement strand
GTAGCCCGGTTAAGCGCATCGTAGGTGATGGTCATTGCAGGACCTACTTCCACTTTGTTAAGCGTTTTATGGACAGCGAAGGGGGGTGCCCAGGAAAAGTCGTTGAGAATGGGTCACGCATGCGATTGGAGAAAACGTACAGATGTCCCTGGAAGGGGTCCTGGCCCAGCACTCCCCGCACCCGGTTGCACAACCCATTAAACCCCTGCCTCATGTCCACAGGTGCCAGGGCCACAAATATCCGGGTCGCAGGGGAGAAGTTGATCATATTCCCTCCGTCCGTGTGAGCAGTTCGGCCACCCACCCCGGCGGGACGCCCGCACTCAGTTTCAATACCCGGCCATCCGGCCATGCCAACTCCGCCGCTCACCCTTCGCATACTTTCGCAGCGGGCAACTTCATCTCGATGAATCCGCCGGCCTCACTCTTCCTCTCACCCGACTCTTTTCGAGCCTTGCACAGCCACTGAACCAGGGTGCCGTGATTGAGCCCATGCTCTTGGGCAAACCTTGCCTGCGTCAGCCCACTCTGCCGATACCGCTCAATCCATTGCCGTCGTTCTGTCGCTGTGTACCGCTGCCGCTGCCATCCTTCCTTTGATTCCTTCATCCCCTAGATTTAACCGATCCGCGCCCGTCACCGCTAGATGCCCCCGGCTTACCGCTTACGTCGAATCGGGCGCGGTAGGTCCGGGTGCAAATGCAGAGGATACGGTCGGCGGCTTCGATCTGGTCGGCCATCCAGCGGGGCCATCCGCCTGTGGGGTACCCGGTGAACCGATCGAGCCGGACCTCCCAACCGGCCTGGAGCAATGCCCGCGCCAGTTCCAAAACCCCCTCCCGATGTTCCGTGGATTCGTGGGCATAGCTGATAAAGACGGAGGGCATGGACGCTCAAGGATGGTTTCGCGAGCAAACGATGTAAGAGCGATCGAAACGACAACAGTTCTTCTAGGGAAGTCAAGGTTTGGGCCGCCCTTTCAGCAACGGCTTTGAAATCAAATTCGACCGAACCTCGGGCGTTGCCCTGAGGCTGGTATGAGGTCGCGCCGTTGGCGCTGCCTGGACGGCACGTCGGACGAACGGACCAACACGGGGGCCACAATGCGCTTGACCCTTTCTCCGACGTCGTCAATGTCCGCGCTCCTATCCCTCAGGCGGGGGCGGGTGGGACCAAAGTCGATCGGCCCGGCGTGCCCGTCTGGTTCCTACGTGTCGATATCATCCAATTTGTCCCATGAAGGAGACCACCCACCCGAACGACGTCGCTCCGTCGGTTGGCGGCGCGGTTGAGCGTGGGGTCAACGGGGCGGTCGTGCGGGCGGCGGGACGGGTCGTTGGGTTCTTTCTGTGGCTTGGGCTCTGGTTTTTCCCGTCTTTTGGCCTTCAAGCGCAGTTTACCTACACCAATCTACACGGCTCGCTGATCATCACCGGGTATCAGGGCGAGCCGACGAGCGTCCGGATTCCCGAAGCCATTGACCACCTGCCAGTGGCTGGTATCGGAGCCAGGGCGTTTAAGGATCGGACGGCCCTGACGGATGTGACCCTCCCCAATAGCGTGACCCGGATCGGAAATCAGGCTTTCGACGGCTGCTCAGGCCTGACCAACGTGGACTGGGGGCATGGCGTCGCCTTTATCGGTAACCTTGCCTTTTCCGGTTGCGTCGGGCTGACAAGTGTCACTCTCCCCGACAGCGTGCAAAGCATCGGGAGGTCGGCGTTCTTTCAGTGCTATGGTCTCACCCGGGTCACGATTGGAAAGGGTGTGACCGGAATCGAAAAATCGGCGTTTGCCGATTGCCGCAGCCTAACCCATGTCGTTTTCGGCGACAGTGTGACAACAATCGGGGCGTTTGCTTTTGGCAGTTGTTCCAGTTTGAAGAGCCTGGTCATCACCAATAGCCTGACCAGCATTGGGCCCGCCGCATTTTCGGGTTGCTCTGGATTGACCAACGCCATCTTGGGCAGGGACCTGGTCGGGATCGGCAATACCGCCTTTGGTTCCTGCCTGGAGTTAACCACCATCACTTTCCTGGGCAATCGGCCCCGGGAGCCGCGCAACCTCTTTCTCCACTCAACCCCGACGGTCCTATATCTTCCGGAGACCAGCGGATGGGGGGAAACCTTTGCTGGACGCCCCACGCGTCCCTGGAATCGATCGGCCTTGCCGTGACGGTTTGAAAACACGGCCTGGGAAGTGATTTGGCTATTCGGCTTGGAGCCTGCGCATACGTCTTGACATTGGCCCGTGTCCTGATATCCAGTGTATCCAGACCGGTCAGCGTCACCCGAAAGGAATACCTGGGGTGAAGCAGGATTGGACAAATAAGGAGTTTCCATTTTTGGTGGGTCTAATTCGCCCGATGAAGACAAATCCATTGATAATCGACGGCTTTCAGTCGGCCCGCTCCGACACGCTTCGACCCGTCCGGTTTTTAATCACTTGCATTCTCTGCCTGCTGCCAGCCTTCGCACTCCGGGCGCAGTTCACCTACACGACCAACAACAACGCCATCACCATTACCGGCTATTCGGGCGGCGATACCAATCTCGATATTCCTGCGACCATCGATGGACTGCCGGTGACCGCCATTGATGCACATGCATTTCAATATCAGACGGATTTGTACAGCGCGACGATTCCGGATGGCGTGACCATCATCGGGGACTTCGCCTTCGATGGTTGCTACCGGCTGCGCGAGATGGTCTTGGTGGACAGCGTCACTGCGATTGGAAATTCAGCCTTTTCGGGATGCTTAAGCTTGCGAGACATCACCATCCCGGACGGTGTGACCTTCCTGGGCGACCAAGCGTTCCAGTATTGCGCCTCTTTGGGTCGTGTGATCATCGGCAACGGTGTGACGCGGATTGGGTATCAGGCGTTCGATGCCTGCTGGGGTATCACCAACCTGACCCTGGGTACCAATCTGGTTGTTATCGCGGATGGTGCATTCAGGGAATGTGCCGACCTGGGCAGCGTGACCATCCCGGACAGCGTGACCGGCATTGGTAATGACGCCTTTGATTCCTGTCTTGCCCTTGCGAACCTCACCATCGGGAGCAACGTGACATCCATCGGGAACGGGGCATTCAATGCCTGCACCAACCTGGCGAACGTGACCATCCCCGGCAGCGTGACGAATTTGGCACAGGGTGCCTTTGGAAATTGTACCCATTTGGCGACGGTCACGTTCGAAGGAGCCCTTCCGGTTGTGACGGACGATCTCTTTTCTGGAGCTTCCCCCACGGTTTATTACCTGCCCGGAAGCGCCGGTTGGGGGGATACCTTCGCCGGTCTACCCACGCTCTTGTGGAATCCGATCGTGTCACCAACAGACCCCGGCTTTGGCCCGACGAACGGTATGTTTGGGTTTAATATCACCGGCACCCCGGGCATTACGGTGGTGGTCGAATCGTCGACAAACCTGGCCCAGGGGACTTGGACACCCGGCAGCACCAACATCCTGGTGGGCGGTACTTCTTCCTTTGTCGACCCATCCGGGCTTACCACGGGCGGAACCTTCTACCGCATTCGCACGCCTTGATTTGGTTTGATTTGATCCCATTGAAATTGTTATTTTGTCGTCACTCCAATGACTATCAAGACCGATTCAAGCTCGACCCCAATCACACAACCGACCCAGCCGATGCGTGCGACCAGCCCGCGAGGGCCGGTCCGGGTGGCCCGTGATAGCCACTCCTCCGGACCTCGAACTCCATCCTCGTCTTCCTCAAAGTCTTCAGTGAGCGACGGGGGTCCCCGAAACCGGCCGTCAACTGCGGCCCGGGAACTTATCGCCATGGTGGATTGCGGCGATTTGGTGGTCCCGATTCAACACTAGTGTCGTGTTTACTCGGGCGACCATTGAATGGTGCCGTCTGAAAGAAGAGTCACAGCATGGTCCTGACATTGAACCAGAGGGACACTTTTGGTTCCTCCCACCGGTGACGGCACCTGGCTAGCCGTGGGAATCGAATAACGGTGGTGGATGCGGAAAATGGAGCCGCCGCCGGGCTGACCGGGGGCGGTGGCGATGCTTTCAGCCGGGAGCAATGCCAGCGGAACGTCCAGGTCTTCGGATGCCGCCAGGAGGAGGGTGGATGGGTTTTCCGTGGTGCGGGAGGTCGGCGAAGTTTCCTGGTATTTGTGGCGTAAACAGACGGCGCAATGAACCTTTTCCAACTCCCAGACGCTCAAGACGACTTCGCTGCCTGTCAAAGCGTTTCCCAAGGCAATTTCTCGTTTTGCCTCGTCGAATTCCTTTAGGACAATGGACCGCTGGGCCAATGCCAAATGAGTCTTTTTCGCCCAGTCTTTTTCATTGGACAACTTCCGATTGAACATCTCCATGGCCAAGTTCAGCTTGTCGAGGGCTTCCTCGAGTCGGCCTTGGAAAAGGAGACCATTTCCCCAACTACATCTGACTTGGGCACCCAGTTCCCGCCCGGTTTCACTGGCGGATGCGTCGCAGGTGGCCAGGCTTTGTAGATAGTGTTGCTCGGCTCCAGCCCAGTTTCCGCTTTCTCTAAAGATGCGGGCCAGATCGGACTCGCTGATGGCAAAGTCATGGCTCTTGATCCCTTGGAGGCGCTTGATCCGATTGGATACCTTGGTTTGCCAGTCGACTGCCAGGGCGTAATGGCCGAGCGTTCGATTCACACCGGCCAGGTGTCTCTCCACATCACCCAATAGGTTGGCATCCAGCTCCTGGCCGTTGGTTTCCAGAATTCCGTGGGCTTCCTCGTCGTCCTTTTTTGCCTGGAGCAAGAGTTGACGGCTCTGGTCCTTTGAATTTTGGCCAAGGCGGTCGAACACGCGTGCGGCCATGTCCTCCTCCGCCTGGGAACGACCGTGCAAACAGGCTGCCTGATCGATGGGAAGGTCCAGGTTCTTACGGCGTATAATTTCCAGGGCGATCGTGAATGCGTTGGTCGCCTGTGGGTAATCCTTCATTTCCCGATAAAACCCGCCCGCTTTCGTCACGAATCCGACCTGAAGATCGTTGGCGTGGTCCATTTGCTTCAACACCTCTTCGCGGAAAAGTGTGATAATCGTGATCTTGGAAGCCTGGTCCAGACTTGGAATCTCCTTGAAGAGATGAAAGAAGATTGTATTGATCAACGCGTCGTACGTGTCATTCCTGCCCGCCATGACCCGGTTCAGTTCCTGGTTGGCCATCTTTGTCTTATAAACGAGCGCGATGGCCAGCCCGAGAGCCACCACCAGCAAACAGACCACCGCCGTACCGGCTGAAATCAGCAGTTGATAGCGTCGCCAGAATTTCTGCATCTGATAACGGACACTCGGTGGTCGGGCCAGGATCGGCTCACTCTTGAGGTACCGCTGCAGGTCCTCACCCAAATCGCCGACCGACGGATATCGGCGATCGCTTTCCTTCTCCAGGCATTTGAGGACAATGCAGTCAATTTCGTCGCGCTGAAGCTGATTCCTTAAACGCATGCCGGGCGTCCGGCGCTTGGTTCCTCCCGGGTTAACGTCGCTGTCGATCCGCTGGAGTCGGATGCTCGGTTTCGGCGGGGTTGCCTCCCGTATGGTGCGAATGGCTGCGTCCGGCGCGTTCTTGAACACCGCGTCATCAAAAGGCCTGCGTCCGGTGATGAGTTCATACAGCACCACCCCCAGGCTGTAGACATCCGTGCCGGCATCCAGGGGAAGCCCTTCCAGTTGCTCCGGGCTCGCGTAGCGTGAACTCCCGATAAATCGGTTCAATCCAGTGTCCACCGAGAGCTTGCCCGGTTCTTCAGCAAGCGCCTTGGTGATGCCGAAATCGATAATCTTGGGGACGGCTTTGCCATCGACAGTCGTCACCAGCATATTTTCCGGCTTCAGATCGCGGTGGATGAACTGCTTGCGGTGCGCATGCTGGATGGCATCGCAAATCGGAATGAAGAGCCCTAAGCGTTCCTCCAGGCTGAGGTTCCGTTTGTTGCAATATTCGTCCAATGGCAAACCGCCCTCGACATACTCCATTACGAAATAGGGGCGGAGGTTTTCGGTGATGCCCGCATCGAAGACCTTGGCGATGTTGGGGTGATTCATCGTTGCCAGCGCTTGGCGCTCCCGTTCAAAGCGGGCGATAACCTCCTTGGTATCCATCCCCGGCTTGATGATTTTCACCGCCACCTGCCGTCGGACACCTTCCTTTTGAACCGCCCGCCAGACTTGGCCAAATCCGCCTTCGCCCAGGAGGTCCAACAATTCGTAGGCACCGATGCGGGAGCCCTTGACGGTTCCGTAGTCCCCAGACTCGAGAAAATCGATGCGGAGGGTCTTCCTGGGCGGAGAACCGAGAATGCCGGCATCGGTTTTCTCCCGAACCCGCAGCAGTTCCTCCAGTTTCTGGCGCAATGCCCCATCGCCCACGCACTCCCGTTCGAGATAGTCCGCGCGTTGGTCCTCGGGCAAAGCCAAGGCACCATCCAAGAGGTTCGCCAGTTGATTCTCGTCGTGTGCTTCCATAGATGCCGGATTGCTCTATCCAGATAACAAGATTTCCAGTCAAATGGCGCTCACGATTTTCTGTTTTTTCGGTGATGCCCAATGGCAGTTGGCGAACCGCCCCCCGTTTCGTAGCCGTCGCTCGTGAGGCGACGCCATCCCTGCGAGACCGTGCCCCAACCAGGGCGGCAAATTCCGCTGACTGGCGAATGCATTTTGAAAACACGCCCTGAGACAGCCCAGGGCAACGCCCTGTTAATAAAATATATCAAAGAACCGCCTTGAAGGGGCGGGAAAAGGAATTCAAACAGGCACGGGTATAAAGGACAAACAGCTCTGCGATAGGCCCCGCCCATTCAGGACTTTGGAATTAATTCCAATCTCATGCCGAAGGCAGGATGGCCCCTGGTCGGCGGTATCGCTTTGCTGAACAATCGAACGTGTAACACTTTCTATTTCAATAGGTTACATGTGCCCTACGAACATTGATTCACCTCCTTTTGTGAAAAGTGCCACAACCTGTTATTTGTCACTGGACAAATAAGGAATTCGAGTGTAAATTTCTCTCAATTCACACGATGAACACAATCACAATTGTCAACGCCGACATTGTGTCGGCCATTCGCCCCCCACTTTGCACGGCCCGATGGCTCCAGGCTTTTGCCTTGGCCCTCTTCTTGCTGCCTCGATTCGTCCTCCGGGCACAGTTTATCACCACCACCAACGCCAATACCCTGACTATCATCGGTTATTCGGGGAATGCGAGGGACCTGGTGATTCCCAATACCATCGGCGGCCTTCCCGTGGTGGACATCGGGCCAAAGGCATTTGGCTACCAGCAGGGTCTGATCACGGTAACCATTCCCAATGGAGTCACCAACGTCGGAAATTTGGCGTTCACCACCTGCTACGGCCTGACGAATGTCACCATTTCAGGTAGCGTGATCAACATCGGGGATTCCGCCTTTGCTGACTGCTCGAATCTCGCGAGCGTGACCGTCCCCAACAGCGTGATCAGCATTGGCGACTCTGCCTTTGCCGGCTGCATTGGCCTGACCAGCGTGACCATCCCCAACACGGTGAGCCGGATCGGGGCTTCCGTGTTCCTAGGCTGTTATGGCCTGATCCATGCGACCATCGGCGATGGCATGGCGGCGTTGGGGGTGGGGACCAGCCTGGGCGAAAGTGCGTTCTCAGGCTGCTCCGCCCTGACTGACGTCACCTTTGGCTCCGGGGTGACCGACATCGGAGACACCGCCTTTCAGTATTGTGCCGCCCTGACCAACGTGATCATTCGCGACGGGGCCACCCCCGGCATCGGCGAAACCCGAATCGGAGCCTATGCGTTCGCGAATTGTCCGAAGCTAAAACGTGTGTCCATCGGAAATCATGTCACCAGCATAGACACCTTTGCCTTTGCCAGCTGCCCCAGCCTGACCAGCGTGACGCTGCCCGACAGCGTGGCCAGCATTGGAGACTATGCCTTCAATTTCTGTTTCGGTTTGACGAGCCTGAGCCTCGGGGGCGGCCTGACCAATATCGGGGTTTCTGCGTTTAATGATTGCTCGAACCTGACCCGTGTATCGATCCCGGGAGGGGTGGTCGGCATCGGGGATTCAGCTTTTCTAAATTGCTCGGGTCTGAAGACAGTGAGCATCGGCAACGGAGTCGGCAGTATCGGGAATTCCGCGTTCCGGAGCTGCTCCAGTTTGACGAGTGTAGTCATCCCAGACAGCGTGACCAATCTGGCGGATTTCGCTTTCTGGAGCTGCTCCAGTCTGACCAACGCGATCATTGGCAGCGGTGTGAATCAGGTGCCAAATGATGGGTTCGAGAACTGCGTGAGCCTGGCGAGTGTGACCATCCCGGATGGCGTCCAATCGATTGGCGACCGCGCATTCGCTGGTTGTTCCGCATTGGCCACCGTGACCATCCCCAGGAGCGTGATCGCCATCGGTTCCGCCGTGTTTGGGACATGCCCGAGCCTGACGAGCATTGTGGTGGACCCGAACAATCTGTCCTATCGCAGTGTGGGAGGAGTCTTGTTCGACAAGTCCCAGGCGCTGCTGATCCGCTATCCTTCGGCGAGAGGCGGTGCTTCCTACACCATCCCCGCCAGCGTGACCAGCATTGGGTACAGCGCGTTTGAGGAATGTTTCGGCCTGACGAGCCTGTTCATCCCCAATGGCGTGACCAATTTGGGGAATTTCGCTTTCGCCTACTGCATCGGTCTGACCAGCGTGGCCATTCCCAATAGCGTGACCAGTATTGGGACCGGAACATTCGATTCCTGCTCTGGTTTGACGAACCTGACCATTCCGAACAGCGTGATCAGTATCGGGACTTCTGCGTTTGGGCTCTGCTCCGGCTTGAATAAGCTGATCCTACCAAACGGATTGACCAGTCTGGGGGATGCGGCGTTTTTGGGTTGTTCCAACCTGACCAGCGTGGTCATACCCAGCAGCCTGACCAATATCGGGGCGAGCGAGTTCCAGTCTTGCACCCGCTTGTCAACCGTCATCATTCCCAGTAGCGTGGTCAGCCTTGGGGATTTCGCCTTCTTTGGCTGCTCCAGTCTGACGAGTGTCACCATCCCCAAAAGCGTCACTAAAATCGGATTCGATTTGTTTGAGTACTGCTCCAGTCTGACCAGTGTGACGTTTGAAGGCGATGCGCCCTTGGCTCTTCAAGGTCCCTTCGGCGGCTCCACGAAGCCAACCGTTTATTACCTTCCGGGTAGGAAGGGCTGGGCGAATATCTACGCCGGGCGTGCAGCCCTACTCTGGAACCCAACCGTTTCACCGACGGACCCCGGTTTTGGGGTAAAGAATGGCGTGTTTGGATTCAATATCACGGGGACTCCCGGTATCACCGTGGTCGTGGAAGCTTCCCCCAATCCAGCCAATGGGCCGTGGGTTCCGGTCAGCACCAATACGTTGGCCGCCGGTTCTTCGGTCTTTACCGACGCAGCGGGGCTGACCATAGGCGGTACATTCTACCGATTCCGCACCCCGTGAGGGGTGGCGACCGACGGCGCGGGGACGGTGTCGCCACTTCAGTGATTAGAAATTTGATGATACCAGCCCTCGGGCGATGCCCGAGGCTGGTATAAGGTCGCGCCGTTGGCGCTGCATTTGCGGAGGATTTTCGTAGCCATCACTTGTAAGGCGGTGCAAACGTTAGGCGGATAAAATAAAAGTTCACGAAACTTCCAGGTCCACGCAAAATCGTCGGCCCCGCGTATGGGTGATACCTCATGCGTCATCTATGTAACTCTTTCTATTTGAGGGAATTGCAGCCGATCCACGAACATCAATCCACCTGCTTTTGTAAAAAGTGACAAAACGTGTCATTTGTCACTGGACAAATAAGGAATTCGAGTGTTAGTTCGTCTCAATTCACACGATGAGCACACACAATGAGCACAATCACAATTGTCAACGCCGGCTTTTTGCCGGCCTTTCGCCCCTCACTTCCCACAGCCCGATGGCTCCAGTCCTTTGCCTTGGCCCTCTTCCTGCTCCCGGGCTTTGCCCTCCGGGCTCAGTTCACCTTTACGACGAATGATAACGTCATCACCATCACCGGTTATTCCGGGGTAGCCGGGGACCTCACCATTCCTGAGAGCATCGGTGGACGGCCCGTGACGGTGATTGGGACAGAGGCATTTAACAAGCGCGACGATCTCGTCAGCGTCGTCATCCCGAATACGGTCCGTGACATCCAGGACTCGGCGTTTGATAACTGCGTCAATCTGACCGAGGTGACACTCGGCAGCGGAGTGACCAATATCGGTGTCGCCGCCTTCAGCGTCAGTTGGAGTCTGAAAAGCGTCACCTTTCATGAGGGGTTGGTCCGGATTGGACCCGGTGCATTCTCCTTCTCCAGTGTGACCAACGTGGTCATCCCCGATAGTGTGACCAGTCTTGGCGATGGCGCGTTCTCAGACTCCGGCGTGTTGAGCGCGACGATTGGGAGCGGCGTGACCCAAATCGGAAACAGTCTGTTCGGCGACGCCTTTGGACTCGCCAGCGTCACCCTTGGCACCAGCGTGACCAACATCGGGGTTTCGGCCTTTAACAACTGCTCCGCGCTAACCAATATCATCATCCCCGACAGGGTGACCCGAATCGAAGACAATGCCTTCCAGCAGTGTACCGGACTGCAAAGCGTGGCCATCGGTCGCGGGTTAACAAGCATCGGTGATGGCGCACTCAGACCGTACCCCAATTTGGTAAATATATCGGTGGATGCCGCCAATCCCTCTTTTGGCAGTATGGGCGGGGTGCTGTTCAATAAAGGGAAAACGGAACTGATCCTTTATCCGGCTTCTAGATTCGGTGACTCTTACACCATTCCGAATAGCGTGACCAGTATCCGCAGCAATGCGTTTTCTTTCAGCTACGGTCTGACGAACCTGACCATCGGGAATCATGTGATCAATATTGGTGACTGGGCTTTTTTTAACTGTTCGGGCCTCTCCAGCATCACCATCCCGGATAGCGTGAGCGTCATTGGTAATTGGTCCTTCGATCAATGCACTGGATTAACGAACCTGACCTTTGGCCATGGAGCGACCAGCATTGGCCGGGCCGCCTTTGCGCTTTGCACCGGCCTGAGCAGCGTGACCCTGGGCGACGGTGTGACCAACATTGGTGATTCGGCGTTTTTTGACTGCTCCGGACTCACGAATGTCACAATACCAGACAGCGTGACCCACATTGGGAGCGGTGCATTCCAATTCTGTCGGTTAAACGGAGTGACCATCGGTGCCGGAGTGACCGATATCGGTGTGGGTGCATTCCTGGGATGCCCCCTAACCTACCTGAACTTGGGAAGGAACGTGGGGAGAATTGAAGACCAGGCGTTTGATAACTGCTTTGCCTTGACGAGCGTCAGCATCCCCGGAAGCGTGACCAATATCGGTTGGGCTGTGTTCGATGCCTGTTTTAGCCTGAAAACTGTTGTCTTTGAAGGTAACATACCGCTGCAAGCGTCCAGTCTGTTTGGCAACTCGACCCCGAGCGTTTATTATCTACCGGGCACCACCGGATGGGGGACATCCTATGCCCTGCATCCCATCCGGCTTTGGAACCCGCAGGCTTCACCTTTGGACCCCGGCTTTGGGGTGAAAAATGGTACGTTTGGATTGAATATCACCGGTACCCCGGGCATCACGGTGATCGTGGAAGCCTCCCCTAATCCGGGCATTGGGCCGTGGGTAGCCGTCAGTACCAATACCTTGGCCGGCGGTTCTTCGCTGTTTACCGAGCCAGCCGCACTGACTATGGGCGGGCGGTTCTATCACTTCCGCACACCTTGAACGGTGGCGAGCGAAAGCGCGGGCAGGGTGTCGCCCCTTCAGGGCTTTTATATTTACGTGATTTATGACCATGGCGTTGCCCTGGCCTATCTCATTTCGCCCCTTCGGGGCAGAATCCAGGGCCGATTGGTATCTCCCCAGCCTGGTTGGCAACCGGTTGGGGAAGTAGGTACCGCCCTTTCGCGTTACGACGAAGGATCGCTGCCCCCCCTGGCCGGGGTGATCGCAATTCGAAGGGCCCGCGAGTGAACGCTGGTGACCATCGTTTTCACGGCCCCTGCCAAAGCGCCAGGGGACTGGCGCAGTCCACGACCTGGCGGACATCCCGTTGTCCCATAACCCAAAGCGCGTGGTCGGGCGTCCGGAGGCTCTTTCACGTCGCCTTTGTCCAATCACCCCCATCCAATCCACCGGCATCTCTTCGACTCACGCCCATCGGCCTAGTCTGACGGGCAGATGGACGCAGTCGACCAACCTCAACGCACAGCCAGCCTGCTCACCGCCGCCCGGCGTGGCCTGGCCCACTGGCGCTCCTGGTTCCCCAAAGATAGAAGCGGCGTCTCGCCGCTTTCCCCCATCCCCAACGACACCACCGAACGACCTACAGCCCCATCGGTAGGGCGACACCCCGTGGAGCCGCCGGGCCGTGGCCCGTCGTACCCGCGTTCAATCGCGTCTCTACCCCCCTTTCTTCGCTCCCTTATCCCCCAAGCCTCCCAAGGTTACTGGCTGAATCCCGGCACCCGCTTCTTTAATCCGGCCATGATCGAATCGGTCCTGCGGCTGGGACTCTCGGGCGATTTGGTCGGTTCCTGGCAGCTCTTCCAAGTCATGGAAGACACCTGGCCGCGTCTGAATAAGAATCTGTTGGAACTGAAGCGCGCTGTGATCGGGCTGGACCGCGAGATCATTCCGTTCTCCACTCCTGGGCAGGCACCCACCGAAAGCGCCCGTCAGCGGGCCGCCTTGGTGGAATCCATCCTCTTTGACCTGCGACCCACCGCCGGTGCCGACGAAAACGATTTTTCCGGAACCGTCTTCGATCTCCTCGATGCCTGGGCCAAAGGGGTGGCCGTCCTCGAAATCGATTGGGAAATCCGCGCCACCCCCACGCCGGGTCGGACCGATCGCCTGAGTCATCGCCTCGCTCCTCGGGCCACCCGTTGGGTGCACCCGCAGCATTACGGATGGGTGGCGGCCACCGGTTCCCTGGAGCTGCGGCTGCCCGATAACCCGTCATCGATCGCCTCGGCGGAGGACCGTTCCGGCTATCGCCCTTTTCCCCCGGACAAATTCCTGGTGGCGGTGTGCAAGGCGCGGAGTGGGATCGCCACCGCCGGGGCTCTGCTGCGTCCGCTGGCCTTCTGGTGGGCTGCCGCCAATCTGTCGGCGGAATGGCTGCTAAACTTCGCCCAGGTCTTCGGCATGCCCATCCGCTGGGCCACCTATGATCCGCATAATCCGTCGCTGCTGCCGGTGCTCGAAGACATGCTGGCGCAGTTGGGCAATTCCGGTTGGGCAGCCTTCCCCACCGGAACCCAGTTGGAGCTCAAGGAGGCGGCCCGGGTCGGCGGCGATAATCCGCAGGCCTACGTGCAGACCCTGGCCGATCGACTTTGCGATATTCTGATCCTCGGTCAGACCCTCACCACCGACGTCCCCTCCAGCGGTTCCCGCGCTCTCGGGCACATTCATAAGAGCGTGCGCGATGAGGCAATCGAGGCTGCGGGTCGATGGGTCGACGACGTTATCAACCGGCAATGGATTCCGGCCTTGCTGCGGGTCAATTTCGGCGACGCCAGTGAGGCCCCCACCGTGGTCTCGGCCGCCCGCCGCCCTGAAGATGCGGTGGCCCTGGCGCAGCGCGATCAATTGCTGCTGCGCGAAGGGGTCCGACTGCCTCAGTCCTGGTTCTATCAGCGTCACGACATCCCCGAGCCCCGCCCAGGCGAGCCGGTGGTTCAAACCCAACCCGAACCTGTCGGTAAAGGCCCTCTTCCTGAAACTTTGCCTGACACCTCCTCATGAAGCCAGTCACCTGTTCGCTTTCTCCACGTGCGTTCTCGGTTCCGTCCGCCGGTCCGGCGCTCCCGCCGCCCGAACTGATGTGGATGCCCGGCGGTGTGCATGAGCTTCATGCCACCCAGGATGAAACGCCCGTCCGGGTTCAGGTCCGGGTGGACCGGCGGACTGCAGAGACCCTCCAATCGCAATGGCTGGCGCATCAGGCAAGCTCCCGGCAGCGACCATTTTTCGACTTTGATCACCGAGGGGAGGCGGCGGCTGCCTGGCCGTTGGAATTTCTCTGGAAAGACCAACCAGAGCCCGGAGTGTACGCCCGGGTCGAATGGTCGGCGGCCGGCGCAGAGGCGGTGTCGGGTCGCTCGTACCGGGCCTTTTCACCGGCCTTCCTAATCGATGAAGGCGATCCCGCCCTGGTGACCGGCGCCCCGCTCAACATGGGCGGCCTGGTGAACAACCCGGCTTTCCTGGAGATGCGACCCCTTTGGGCCGCTTCGGCAACCTCTTCTGCCACCTCTCCAGCCATGTCGACCTCTCCCGAGTTTTCCCGGAACTCCGCACTCACGGCGGTTACCCCACCTCTTCTGATCCCCTCTGAATCCCTCACTCCACATCCCATCGCCATGAATCAATCCATCAGCGAATCCACATCAGGTGGCTTGGCAGCCTCAAATCCCATCCCAAACCCCAACGCCATCGTGACCGCGTCCGCCGCAGGATCGGCCCCGTCTGCGGTGGTGACGCCCCCGAACGGATCACCGGTCGAAGCCGGTCCATCCGCCGTCCCTCAGCCGACCCCGCCATCGTTTGCGCAAGGTCGGGGCTCCGAACCGGTCCGACCGCCGATTGCTGCGGCGGAGACCGAGCTGTGGCGGCAGGAGCGGGAGGAATTGCAGCGGCAGCTCCGCCAGCAACGCGTGGAGGCCGCACGGTCAACCGTCCAGGCCGCCGTTGCGCGCGGTGCCCTGCCGCCGCAAAACAGCGAGTTGCAGGAACAATGGCAGCGCCTGCTGGAACAGGAACCGGCCCACGGCACCCTGTTGGCCGCCCTGCCGACCCATCCGGTGCTCGGAACAGTCATCGCCGCCAGTGCCGGCACGGCCTCGGTGGTGGCCGACGACACCCGCCGCGTTATTCAGGCCTATGCGTCGGCCCGTCCAGGGCAGGATCGCGGTACCATCTGGGCCCGCGATCTCCGCGCCCGCGTGGCCCGGGGAGATGAAGGCGTGGTGCAGGCGGCCAACGCCCTTGGCACCCTGGTTGGCGATCTGGTCACCCAACGGTCGCTCGATTTGCTCAAGCTGAGATTCCCGGTCCTCAGCCGGATCAGCACCGACTTCAGTTACGAAAACGCCGCCTTCAACCAGACCATTCGGACCCGCGCCCGCTCCATACCGGCGGTCACCGACTACTCGCCTGCCACCGGCTATGCCACCAGCGACGTGACCAATACCGATGTCAATGTCACGCTCAATGCTCATAAGGCGGTCCAAATCGCCTTCACCGCCAATGACCTGGCCAGCACCCGGCGGATGCTCTTTGGTGAGCAGGAGGAAGGGCTGCACTACGCTCTGGGGAAGAGCCTGGTTGATACCTTGTACAGTCTGCTGATCCCCGCCACGTTCGCCGGCAAGACCACCCAGGCCCTGGCCGGATTCGGGCGGGCCACGGTGGTCTCCATGGCGCGCGATTTGAGCAAGCGCGGTGTTCCCACCACCCACCGCACCCTGCTGCTTTACAGCGATTACTTCGCCGCCCTGGCCAGCGATTCCGCCTTGATCAGTCTCGCCGCCTATCAGCGTCCGGAGCTGATTACCGGCTATCAGTTGCCCAACGTGGCGGGCTTTGACATCTATGAGGCGGTGAATCTGCCTGCCACCAGCAACCTGACCGGCTTTGGCTTCACCCCCGACGCCCTGGTGATGGCCACCCGCCTGCCCAACGACTACACCACCGTCTTCCCCGGTGCCTCCGGCGGCGGGGTCACCAGCATCGTGACCAATCCCGACACCGGCATGAGTGTCATGCTGGTGCAATACCTGAATCATCAGCTCGGCCAGGCAGTGATGCGCGTGGCCTTCATGTTCGGTGTCGCCTCCGGCCAGTCCGCGAGTGGGCAACTCTTGGTGAGTGCTTAGAGAAGTGGCCCGGGTCGGTAGCGGTGCCTGGCGAACCCGCCGTATCGTATCGCGGGCTTCCGAGCCTGCCGTATCGCGGGTCTCCAGACCTGCGCGGTGGTGACGATGTCGCCAACCGGAGGACTGCCAATTTTAATATGACAATCACGCAGACTAAAAGGCCTGCGATACCGCAGTCAAGAATGTCTGCCGTCCTATCCGTACGACGCCGACAAGACTGTCTGAGATACACTGGCCGCCATCCCTTTTCTTTAAATATGCCCACACCCGCCTTTTCAGAATCCGATTTGTTGCTTTCGCAGAAAAGCTTGGATGAGCTTTATCGCGCGCGGCTGAATCGCGGGCTGGCCCAGCCCATCGACGGGATTATCGCCGAGGCGATCGGCCTGGTCCGCGATTACACCGGGCGGTATGAGCTTTCCGCCGATCGCTGGCGTCGGTTGGTTCGGCGTATCGCGGTTCATCAGTTGCTTTCTTTTCCCGGCAGCCCGGTGCCCGATGCCGCCATCCGCGATTATGACGACGCCCTGCGTGAATTGACCGAGATCCGCGACGGCCAGTTCGCCGATCTGCTGCCGCTCCACCCTCAAGCCCCTGCGACTCCACGCGCGAGCTGGGGCAGCCAGCCCGCCGTCCCCATCGCTCTCCTCCCGGTTCCCACCGCCATGCCCATTTCCTGATTCTCCCATGGACCACCCGCCATCGACCCTGGATATCCTCAATGCCCTGGAAGAACGCCTCTCGGCGCTTCGGTGGCAATACGAACGTGCCTTCACCTGGGTGGCCCGCTACGACCGGACCGATCTCGCCGCCGCACTGGAGGAAGGGCAAACCGCCGCCGATCGGGTGTGCCTGCTGCTGTATGAGGGGGATCGATTTGAGAACATTCATCACGGACGCCGGTTGTATGTCCGAAAGACGGCCCAGGTCTCGCTGTTGATTGCCGATCGACAGAGCGCCAGCCGCGCTGCAGCGGTGTTTGGTTCGCCGGAGAATCCCGGTGCGGTGGCCTTGAAAGACTTGGTTCTTGGACTGTGGCCACGCTTTGCCAGCGATCCAATTCCCGTTCCCGGTCTCTTGCTGAACACGGCATTTGTCCAGCCGATCAGCGCGGTTCCCTTGTCCTTGGACGATCGCGTGTCGGCCCTCTCCGGTCGCGGTGCCTGGCTGGTGCGCCTGGAAATCATCGGCGGCCAACTCAACCTGGACCTGGGGCAAAGCCCCTTCTTCTAACCGTTTCTGACCATGGCCACCATTGTCTTTCGACTGCAAGGCTGCGACGGCCAACCCCTGACCGATCCGGTTACCATCACCCGTCGTCCCGCGCCGCCCATGCTCGGAGCGGTTGTGATCAGTGCTTCCGATCGAACGGTCGCACCCGATGCCCAGGGAATGGTGACGGCGATGCTTGCGCCCGGTTGGTATTACCTGACGACGGCTTGGAATCGCCCGATCGAATTCACCGTGCCCGACGATTCCGCCACCTACACGCTGGATTCACTGGCCGGGCCCGGTGCGGTGCTGTCGCCCGGCGGGCCGCTGGTGCGCCCCTCGTATGCCTTTCGCCAGGGTCGCCTCTGGCTCACCGATCAGACCGGCGGCACGGCCTGTTCCATTCAGATTGGCCCGGCACCCGGCTACCCCGTCCAGGTGGTGTCCGGTGCGCCCGACGCCACCCACGCACCGACGGCCCGGCTCCTCGACGGTACCCTGCAACTGTGCGACCCGCAGGCGGCCTGGCATACCATCTGGCTCGGCGGTAGCGCGACCGCCCCCATCCTGCGGGTGGGCGATGATCGGGTCCTGCCCAGTCAGCGGGTCCGGCTCTCCCCCGCCCAATTGCAACTTCCCAATCTAGATGCCCCGAACCCGTCCGACGGTACCCCCACTTTTCATGCCCTCCTGCTGGTCGGCACGCCGATCGGTCTTTCCCTCGCTTTTGGCCCCAACCTCAGCACCCCATAACCAACCTATGAACAGCCTGCTTCGCTCACTCCTCTCCATCCTGCTCTGGATGCTTTCCGCCGTGTCGAGCGGGAACGCCCAGGTGGTTCTCAGTCAAACCGTCGCAGTCGACGCCACCGGTGTGGTGCTCGCCCCGACCAATTTCTGGTCCGCCAATGGTACCGGCCTTTCCTCCGCCCTCGCGGCCAGCGGCAATTTCATCAGCCTGACCCAATGGAATGGCCTGTCCAATGCCCTGGTTTCCACTCTCACGCCTCCCGCCGGGCCTTTCGCTCTCACGATTTCCGGCCTCACCGCAACCGTCGGAGCCGGGAACATCCTCTGGCCGGGAGGGTCCAGCCTTTCCTTTGCCGGAGGCTCGGCGGTTCTCTTCCCCAATCTTACCAATTTCCTGGTGTTGAACTACGGCACCGGTCGGCTGCACACGCTCACCCGATTTCTCGGCGGGGGAGGTGAACACCTGCTGGCGGTCGTCGTCACCGGGCCGACCGGTATCGCCGGGGCTCCGCTGGTCAATACCCTGTTCGCTGCATTGCCCACACGGATTCCCAGTGCCAGGAGCCGGCTCTTATCGGGGGCCAGTCGTTTTGATCTGGTGCTGCTCGGGGATTCGACCACCGAGGCATCGGGAACGGGGACGATGTGGAAGGACCTGCTGTTTTCGCCCACCACGGTCGCCGCTGGATTCAATGTCACCAATGTCGCCTCGTTCGCGGTTCGCAATTTTGGCTTGGGCGGCATGAATGCGGACTATGGGCTGGCGCTGGCCAGCCGCTCGGCCCAGTCCTTTGGCTACATCCCGCAAGGCTACGGAGGACATGGCACCGCCCTCGATCTGGCTGGCCCGCCGGTGGGTCTGGCCTCCCGCACCTTCCAGCCGCAAAGCGGATTCTCGAGCCTGTTTTCTCCGCTGCCCGATCTGGTCACCATCGGCTTTGGCATCAATGCGGCACTGCCGCAGTCCGGTGCCTATGCCTATCCCGATCTGGAGGCCCTCGCACGGCGCTGCCTGGAAATGGGAGTGCCGGTCCTCTACCTGACCGAAAACGACTTCGCCGGAAACCCCGGCAGCCTCGCTCCGTTGGCCGCCGCCGTGACCATCCTGATGCAGTCCATCGGCGGTGCGGTCGCCGATACCGCCGCCTACGTGGATGAACGGAATCGACTGGGAACCAACACCTACGCCGATGCCGTGCATTCCAATCAAGCCGGATGGAACGCCTGGGCTGAGGCCATCCTCGGAGTTTTCAATCCTTGGCCGCAGGCACCTCTGACGGTTCCGGTCACGCCCAATCGCGTGTTGGACCCTCCCGTGACTTACGAGGCTCCTTATCTGGGACTCGGATCGACCTTTGTCGGCGGAACGGTGATCTCGCGGTCTGCCGGGGTCACAACCGCCAACAATGCCGGCGGGATCAGCACCAATTACCTGCCGGGTGCCTTCAGCACGACCCTGATTCAAAACATTCCCGGCAACCCGCAAAACTATGTCGATTATTACCATTCCTGTTGGTCGTCTGCCTCCCTCGTCTTTGAGCGGGGAGTGGGAGCCAATGGTGTGGGGACCAATTCCTTCACCGGCTATTCTGCCTGGCTCGACCAGTCGGGCAATGAACAGCGACTCCGCAATTTCAGCTTTTCCGATGACAATAATCCGGGTGGGCCCGGCCCGTTTCAACGTCCGGGCACCCTCGACGTCGCCAGCGTCACGCAAGTCCTGCCGGCCATCACCAACCTGACCACCGCGGGTCTGATCACGGGCGGTGGGCGCGCCTACTGGAATCACGGTGCCCTCCGCATCGCCATCACCAGCGGCAATGCCCGGGTGCTCGGCGTCCTCTTTCGCGGACCCCGCCATCGCAAGCTGCCGCTGGGAAGGGGCGGTGCCGATTGGTACCCCTCGTCCACCTGGTTCGACGATACCGCCGATCCCTTCGGATGGTATCCGCACCTGTTCGCCAGCGACACCGTCGGCGACATCCTTGGGTTACGATTCCGGGGCAAGGGAATTCAAATCACCTTCCGGCGCTCCACCTCGGCTGGGCAACTTGCCCTCTACGGCAACGGCTCGCTTCTGCAATCGCAGGACCTTTTTTCTCAGGGCCGACCGCCCTGGATTCATCAATGGCTACCCGCCATCGCACCGGGTGCTGATTTGGCCAAGGGCGATACCGAGGCCGATTGGGTCCTCAACTACGCCGGCAACAATGGCTCACACGTCGCTGCCTCCGCCGGTTACCACGGCGTGGCCATTTTCGATGCGCTGGAGATTTATTAATTAACATCCTCTGGACGCCAGACCTCGTGAACGTAGAGCGACGCAAACCGGTTGTAAAATCGCCGTGGGTCACCGTACCGCCGACAGTCCTGTTGGCTGTACGCAGGTCTCCAGACCTGCACGGCGGTCCGAATCACGCCCGCCTACAGGAACCGCCGAGCAGACTTTCCAGTCTGCGGTACAGCAGACTGGAAAGTCTGCGCTACGTTAAGCGGGCCTCTCATTTATCCTCACTATCCCCAAAGCCAGAGGTCAGGACTCCTCGGTTTTGCAATTCCAATTATCATTCAACGTCTTTACTCCCTGCTTATGCCTGATCCTGGAACCCCACTGACCAAACGTCTTACCACCGGTCGCCTCTACTTCACTCCGACCGGACAGGCGTATGAAGAAGACCTGGGCAACGTGCTCAAATTCAAACGGATGGACCGCACCGAGACGGTCGAGCACCTGGCCTCCATTGGCGGTGTGCGCCAGGTCGACGCCTCCTTCGTTCACACGCTGGCTTTTGGATATCTCTTCACCTTGGATGAATACGTCGATCGGGTGGTGCTGTTGCTCCAGAAAGGGCAAGGCCCCCTCACTCCCGTGACCACCTCGGGGATTACCAATGGAACCCAGACCATCAATGGCGTGGTGCCCGGGGCGACCTATCCCCTTGGGGCGAACCATCTGTCGAGCCTCGCGGTGAGTGTGGCCGGAACCCCCAAGACTGTGGGTCTCGATTTCACCGTCGACCTGGCCACCGGACGCTTCACCATTCTCTCCAGTGGGACCATCCCGGCGGGAGCCAGTGTAACGGCAACCTTCACCGCCTTGCCCTACACCTATCGCCCGATTCTTTCGGCCCGCCAACCGACCCTGCAAGGCTCGGTGGCTTTTTATGAATATGATCAACAATCCCCGGTGATCCGGGCGGAACACCGGTTCAGCGGATCGCTCTGGGTCAACGGCGATTCCGAGGAACAGACCACCGGCTTCCGCACCCTCGATTTGCACGTCCAATGCTGGTCCGCCCCCATCATCAACGAACGCGCCTGATCCAAGGTGGAAGCGGCGTCTCGCCGCTTTCCCAAAGTTTGGCTAGGAAGCCGTGAGTCCATACGCTCTTCCCAATCTCCGCTGGTTGCCGAACGAAATCGCGATCCTCGAACGTGGACGAGCTGTCTCCCGGTCGGTCAGCGCCGGCTCACGACCGGCGACTACGAACAGATGGCGGCCACCAGGGATTTCGTAGCCTTCCGATGTGAGTCGACGCTAACTCAAACTTCAACCCCAAACGCGTCTCAAACAACAACTTACTTCATTCCCGTATGTCTCAATCCTCCACCCCATTCCCATTTTCTCCACCCGCCGTTCTCACCCTCGGTTCGCGCACCTTTTCCGTGCGCGAACTGGCCTGGCCGGAAGCGATGGAGTTTCTCCGAAAACTCGGCACTGCTGCCGCCTGTTTCGTGACCCCCGACGGGCGACCGCGCCCGATCTCCGACCTGTTGCCCGAGGTCCTCGCCCAGGGGGAGAACGCGATCGCCTACCTTCTTCAGCAAAGCATTGGACTGGGACCGGATGACTTGCGACAGCTACCGGCTTCGGTGACCCTGCGACTCACCCAGTCGGCATTGGAGCTGACCCTGAACGACGACTTGATCGTAGCGGGAAACGCCGTGGCCGAACGCCTGCGCCGGGCGTTCGGCCGGTCGATATCCTCGGCAGCACCCTCGATTTCCTCATCCGGCGCGGACACCGCTATTCGGATGTGAAAACCTATACGTTCCGGGAACTGTCTATTTTCATCAATGCCGCCTATGAAAACCAATTCCAATCGTCCCAAAGACCCGTCGCCCTTGCTCAATATTGACCCGCGCGACGCGGTCACCAATGCCGAGGCCAATCCCATTCCGTGGTTTGCCGGAACCCGACTGCTGACTCTTCAATGGCTAATGGAGCCGGTCCATCAATTCACCCGTCCTGCGCCCGATCAGCGCATCAAAAAATAACTCTCAACATCCTTTCACCCGATGCGCCGCTCTCATCGTCCCAGCCTTGGTTCGGATTCCGCCGGTTGGTCCGGTACCTTCCTGGCCGCCCGCGATGCCCTGGCACAGGTCGCCACGGAGGCCAACTTGGCCGCCACTCAACTGCATGGGTTGTTGGCGGGGGGCTCTGGTAATGGCAATGCGGTCGTGAATTCCACGGCTCCTGGGAATGGGACCAACGCGACCGGCGCGACGAATGCGACGAATACGACCCAGGGAGCCAATGCCAATGCCAGCGCCTCTCCGACGGTCTCTGCGCTGCGTCAGGGGAATCCCAGTTTGGCGGAAAGCCTGCCTGCTGAAATGGGCTCCACCATGCGGAGCTGGGACCGCTTGGGCGATCGCTCGGCCCAGGTGCTGGCGGCGGGATGGGCCTCGGGTATCCATGCGGTCTCGCAGGAATTGACCAACGCCATCTTTGTCACCGGTCAATGGGGGGAAGCCTTTGTCCACACCGGCGAAAAGATTGTCCAACAATTGATCGAAGTGGCCGCCCAGGCCTTGATTGTCCGAACCCTGATCGGGGCTGGGTTGGGCGGGTTCTTTGGGCTGGCCAATGGCATCACTTCGCTTCCAGCCAGCGGTTTCGCCCGCTTCGCTTCCGGTGGACTGAATCTCGATACCATCCCAGCGCTCCTCTCGCCCGGTGAAGCGGTGTTGCGCGCATCTGCGGTGACGGACTTGGGCACTTCCTTTCTCGCGGGTCTGAACGCCGGGGTGGTCGACCTCGATCGATTGGCCCCCGACACCCCGGTGCGTCAGACCAGTGCAACCGGCAGGGTGCGTTCCGGCGGTCCGAATATCCCCGCCGCTTCCACTGCTCCGGCCCAGCACTTCCATTTTGCTTTTCACGACGATGGCTCTGCCGCTCGCCGCTATCTATCGACTGCCGAGGGCCGCCGCTTTCTCGTCGATACCAACCGCCAAACCGTCCATGAGGTCACTGGACGGAGTTAGACCCATGCAATCTCTCTCCTTTCGCGGCATGACGGTCTGGCTGATCACCGAGCCTCCCGATTGGTCGACCCCGGTTGAAGGCCGCTTCTCCACCGTTCAATCCACCGAGACCAGCCTGACCCGACAGGAGGGGCGGCGCGCCTATTCCCAGACCCTCCGGACCCGGCTCCGCTACTCGGTATTGGTCGCCGACGATGCAGCCCGGGCCCTGTACGCCGCGCTCCGCCAGACCACGACCGAACCGGTCCTGCTCCCGTTCTGGCCGTCGCAGCTTTCGTGGGGCGACCGGGCTTTCTCGCCGATTTCTTCTGGTCTTCAAGTAGCGGCCAGTGCCGACCGAACGCGTTGGAGTGTCTTTACTCCGGTCCAACCGCCTGACTGGCCGCTGCCGGGCGACTTCTGGGCACCTCTCCTCTGGGGTTTCCTCGCCCCGACTCAAGCGTTGGAATGGTGGAACGATACGTTGCTGCACTGGTCGGTTGATTTCACCGAGGCCGGTCCACCCGAGTATGCCCTGGCCCCTGCGGTCACTGGTTCCATTTCTGTCGGTCTCATTCCAGATGGCTACGCCACGGCCCCGCCGGTCTTTGGCTTTCCACCACAGTGGGACCAGCGGACCGATCAATTGAGCATTCATATCCAACGACAAAGTCCCGGCTTCCGTCGCCAACAGACCCCCACCTTTTATCCGCAATCGGTCGCCCAGTCGGGGCACCATCGCTCTCTCCTGACCTCGGCGGTGGCCATCGGGCAATGGTTGAGCCAGATGCAGAGCCTGACGGCCGGCACCGTCTTCTGGCTGCCCGCGGCCACCTCCATCCTGCGGTTGATTCGCGATGTCCAGGCCACTGATGGCACGCTGGCGGTCGCCGACACCGCTCCTGTACAGGTTGGAGACGCCCTGGCCTTAATCCACGGCAGCACGGTGGTCGGATGCCGCGTTCAAGCGATTCCCTCTGCCACGCAGATTAACCTGGACCATCCCACCGGGGTGGCACTGTCGGCGGCCACGACCACGGTCTCTCGTTTGCTCCTCGTGGTTCTGGATACCGCCGAGTTCACTCTGACCTGGACCCACACCGACCTTGCGCTGGGCGAATTCGCGGCCCGTGAGGTTCCCGGGGAATATGTTGCGACATCGCCGCCTGCGGATGGCTCGCTCGCCGGCCCGCTGGCCGGACTCCTCCCGCCGCGTGCCTGGCTGTATCAGCTTTCCCTTTGGATTGCCGGGGTCTCGTACCCCACCTATTGGACCAGTTACGAATCCGATTTGGCTTGGGCCGGACAAACCTATATCAGCGCCGACCTGTCCCACGGGGAGATCACCGATTCCCTCGATCTCGAACGAACCACGGTGGAGTTCACGTCCCGAATCTTTGACGGGAACCCCCTTCTGCCCAGCCTGTTGGGAACCTCCGAGGGACCGATCACGCTGGGCATCCTGAGCGCCACCCTGAACGCCGGGGTGGTGGTGGCAGTGGACTCAGTCTTTTCCGGTGAAGTGACCCGGGTGGCGATCCGGGGTGCGATGATCACCGCCCAGGTTTCGCCGGGTGGCAATCGCTGGGCCGCGCAATGGCCGCGCTGGCTGCGGGGTCCAACCTGCAATGCCACCGTGTTCCACGATGGCTGCAACCTCGATCCAGCCGCGTGGCGCTGGACCGCCCGGGTGCTCGGGCCCGTTTCCGCCCAATGGCCGTACCAATTGACCCTGGCCGGTGTCACTGCGTCCGGACCGATAGCCTTGGCCGATGCCGACGCCTTCGCGCTCGGATGGATTGAATGGGGAGCCGGCGCCGCCACCCAACGACGCCCCATCGTCGCCAGCACCGCTCTGGCGAGTGGCCAGACCACGGTAACACTGGGACGCTGGTTTTCCTCCGCGCCACTTCCCGACGACGCGGTCGCTCTCACCCCCGGCTGTGATCAGCAGTGGACGACCTGCCAGAAGAAATTTGCCAATAAACTGAACTTTCGCGGGCATCCGTTCATTCCGGCTGGCAATCCCACCCTCGTGAAACGGAGTGACAGCGGATCGGGAGGCAAGAAATAAGGAAACGCATGATCGAATCTGAATCGACGAAACCAACGAAAGCTGGGCGGGAGTGGTTTTCCGACCCGGCCCGGGTCAGCGCTCTGTGCCGGGCGGCATCCGCCTGGATTGGGACGCCATGGGCGGCCAACTCGGCGGTGGCCGGGCCCGACGGAGGGGTGAGCTGTCATCATCTGCCGAGGGCATTGCTCATTGAGGTCGGGGCTTTGCCGTCCACCTTTCCCGCCCCCCGGAGTGATCCCAATGCCACCCGCCACGGCCACGAATCGGTGATCGAGGGATGGCTCGACCGATGTGTGGAGTTTAACCCGATACCCATTCCTGCGGAAATTCCCACCGCCAACTCGACGAATCACCGGTCCCATTTTCTTCCCGGCGACCTCCTGGGATTACGTATTTACCGCTGCGTGGACCACCTGGGAATCGTGCTGCGACCACCTTTGTTCCTCCACGTGTTGCAACATCAGCGAACCACGGTGAACCCATTGACTGATCCCACGTGGTCACGACGCCTGCTCCGCTGCTGGCGGCTCGATAGGGCAGAAGAAAGCTAACCGCAGATTTTAAGACAAGAGAACCGCATGAAGATGCAGGCGAAGTCCAGGCTATTAAGTCCTGCCGACATAATAACAAATGTAAAAATAATCTGCGTCAATCTGTGTCAATCTACGGTTAAAATAAGTCTGCAATTACAAAAAACATGAGCTCCGCCACCAAGTCTGGTTCCACCGGTTCAGCACAGGATTATTACGGCAGTATTGCCGGTTTGGTGTCCTGCGGTCCCCTCGATTTCATCGCCGGTGTGGTTATTGACGACTCCCTGGTCTGGCCGAATGCACCGGAATGGCCTGCGGGTAGCGTGGCGGTCGGCACACGCAAGATCACTCCGCAGACCGACCAACTGGCCATCCAAACCGCTGATCCACACGGATGCTCCGCTGGTGACCACGTGTCGCTCAGCGGTCTGCCTCAGGAGGAAATGAATGTTCCCTATGGACTGGTTCTCGGGGCCAACGATGCGTGGGGACTTCAAGTCTCCATCCCCGGGCTGGCTCCCGGAGCCACCACCGATTACACCGAGGGCTGGGTCGCCCGGGTTGCGCCCATCGTCATCAATGACCTTCGCCGCACCGGGGCGCTGGTTTATCAAGCCATCCAGTCGCATGCAGCCACTCCGGATACCGCCCCGCCCAATCCGACCTATTGGCGATCCTTCCGGCTTGCTCGCACCACCACCGGCGTCGGCAACCCACTCCTACTCTCCGAGAATCAGGCGGGTGTTTCCGGGATACCGTTGATCAAGCTGACGGTGGAAAGCGGCGGTGAATTGTTTGTTTATTGGGGTACCGCCGACCAAACGCTCGATACCACTCAGGAAAACATCCTGGCACCGCTCGGGCATCCGCCCTATCGAGATCAGGTGATTGTTGTTCTCAAGGATTTCTTTTTTGGTCGAGAACGTGCCACCCCGCCCAATGTCCAGATCATCGGCGGCAGGACGCCTCAGCAGTCCATTATAACCGGTGCCTCAGCCCAATTGGATACCGCCGGTCAGGCCAATCCCTTTTGCATTTTAGCCGAATGGTTGACTCACCCGCTTTGGGGACTCGGCTTTACCGCCGCCCAGCTCGATGCTACGAGCTGGCAGGCAGCCGCCGATTGGGCGGTCGGCCTCCCCGAGACGTTGTATCTTTCTCCCCTCATCGATCAACAAACCAGCGTGCGCCAATTGCTTGCGGATTTGCTGGATCATGTTGATGGCTGGCTGCGCTGGAATGATCAGGGTAAAATCGAAGCGGGACACTGGCCCCATGATCAGGCACCTCCGACCTTCACCGCCGCCAATACAGTCGATGAAAATTCGGCCCTGGAGGACCGGGAACTGGCATGGTCCGGTGACGGCTGGAATGGCACGACGAATGTCACCACATTGACCTATCCCGATGCCGCACATGGATTCAAAAGCCGTCCCGTGCAGGCTTCCAGCCTCTGGAACCGAACCCTGCAGGGGAGAATCGCCGCCCGGTCGATTGAGCGTCCCCATGTGACCCGTGGCGCTCAGGCCCTGGCCCTGGCGACCCGCGATGTGCAGATGAACGCCGAACCGTCGGTGACCGGTTCGCTGGTGGTGCGGTCGGAAACCACCGGTGTACGCCCGGGCGATCCCCTGCGCGTGCGTCACACGGAACTTGGATTGGAATGGCTGGCTCGGTGTACCGAACGAACGCTCTCCGCACCTCCCGCCGCCCGCACCACTCTCCAGGTGGCGGGCGAACGCGGCTGGACCACCCGGGCTGCCTATCCGATCCCAGCGGCGTCGTCCGCCGGAGGCCCACCGCGACCCGCGCCAATCACCCATTTCGCCTTCTGGACCGTTCCACCGCTGCTGGCGGGGGACACCGACTTCCGTCTCGGTCTGGTAGCCGGACGCACCAGCGCACGCACCACCCGCTTGCATGTCTGGATGCGCCAGGCCGATCCCACTGCTTTCTATGAATTGGCCCAAATGAGCCGCTTTGCCGTCGGAGCCACCGTGGCCGTGGCCTTTCCTCCCTACCTCGACTCAACCGGTGCCTTGATAAACGACGACGATTCGAAGGGCGCGACGCTGCTGATTGATGCCCTGACACCATCTACGGATATGGACCAACTCCTGAATGTCCCAACTGTAGACGCCATCAATGACGACACACTCTTGCTGGTTCTTCTTCGGTCCGATGGGGCGGGATTTCCCGAGGTCTGCACGGTCAAAGCGGTGGCAGTGGTTGGGTCGGGTCAACTGAAAGTGACGGTCCGACGGGCGGGGTTTGCCACCGTGCAAGGTGGCGATGGCTCGTCCGCTTGGAATCCTGGCGACGGTGCCTGGCTTCTGTATCGGTCGGACCTGTTGACCTTCACCCACACGCAGATTCCGGACCTGGCCCTGACAGGGGCAACGATCACCTTTCGCCTGGTTCCCGATTCCGATTGGCTCCCGGGGGATGTCGCCGATCTCTATCAGCCCGGTGGTTCAAATGCCGGGTTGGCAGTGGAGACCACTTACCTGGTGCGTGACCTCTATGCGCCGCAGGTTCGCTTCTTAAGCCTGACCAGTGGAGGGGTTCCGGTCGATTTCAGCCAGACCTACGCTCCCGCCGATATCCTGACGGCCACCATCGGACTGACCGATCCCATGGGCGGATTGACCAGTGCCGATCTGGCCGCAACGGCGGGCGGAGCCGTGGTCGCCTGGCCGATCGCCGGTGTGGCCGGTACCGGCGGAGGCATTCGCAGCGTTTCCATTTCCGGACTGGCGGTCGGCGATTGGCGATTGGTGGTGACGGTACAAAATCGATTTGGGCGGGTCATCGCCATCGCGTGGCCCAACAGTTCTGCCGATGCCGTGCTCCAGATCAGGTCCGGAACGGGTCCATCGCTGCTTCCGCCCCTGGCGCAGCCGGCGGGAGGAAGTTTCTCGGCATTTCCGGTAACGGTGACCCTTACCAGCCCGACTCCTGGTGCGACGGTGGAATATTGGCTGACCCCTCTGGGGCAATTGCCTTCCGGTAATCCCCAACCGTATGGAGGTCCATTGAGTGTGCCGCCGAATCGGACTTTGTGGGCTCAGTCACGGCTTCCTGGCTCCGGATTGAGTGAGCAAATTTCCTATGATTTCAGCGAGCCGCCTCGGGGGAGCCGCTACCAAACACCCTAAACCGTTGATAATAAGCCATCTAGTTTTGCCTGCTCTAGTTCGTCAAGGATGTCAACGTCAGGAAGCTGGTTTCTTGTTCACAATTTGTAAGTCATTCCCCGGCATATATTTGCGCCTAACTAATTAACTTGCAACAGGTTCCATCCTTTCAATCCAGACTTGTACCCAAGTTGTTCACAGCGGTGGGCGTGTGGCTTTTTTTGACCTGCATTTGTTGGACTTTTTCCGGCGTTGGCCATCGAACCATTTATTGGGACCGATTGGGTTGATTGGATACCGAACCACGGAAGCGCTTCCGATTCTGGACGTGCTCCAATTGACTTCCTCGATGCGAGCCCGACGATTTAGTGATGGATTGGCAGCAACCGATTGCCCTCGCTATCGTCGCAGGTACGGCGGTGGCGTTTGCTTGGCGTCCGGTGCGACGTCGCTTTGGGCCCCGTCGCTTTTCGCTGACCAAAGATACGCCCTGTGGCTGTGTCGGAAACGGTGGACCGCCCCCCCCGCGAGTGCTGGTTACCGGACGCAAAGGTGAACGCCCCCGGGTGGTGATGAGCCCCTAG